>CABYCA010000009.1 GCA_902517365.1 uncultured Bacteroidota bacterium
TATATAATTCTTCTCTTACTTCATTTGGGAGTGTATCTAAATCTCCAATTGCATTGAGTTTTATATTGTTTTTGAACATATCTTCGAATTCATCTTTAAGAGTTTGAACTAAAAGTCCCATTAAAGTATCTACTTCATTTCTTGGTCTATCCCAATTTTCTACAGAAAATGTAAATAATGTTAGATATTTAATATTAAACTTACTAGCAGCTTCAACAATTTTTCTTACTGCTGTAACTCCATTTTGGTGTCCAAATATTCTAGGCATACCTTTCTGTTCAGCCCATCTACCATTACCGTCCATTATTATAGCTATATGCTCAGGAATCATTGTTAATTATTAATATTTTTGTTTCTCATATCTTGACCCCAGAATAATTTTTCCCTAAGCCTTTTATAGAAATTATCATCATCAAATTTAATTGTTTTAATAGTAAAATCTGCTTTTGAAATTTCAATTTGATTTGAGGAACTTATAGAGTACATTCTTGAGTCAACTGAAAGGTTTATTTCATTTTCTCCTTCAATATCTATTTTTATATTTGAATTATCAGGAATCACTAATGATCTCATATTAATATTATGAGGTGCTATAGGATTTAATAATATTACATTTGATTCTGGAGATACTATTGAGCCCCCATTACTTAGAGAATATCCTGTAGATCCAGTTGGTGTTGAAACTATTAAGCCATCAGACCAATAATTTGTTAGATAATTATCATTGATTTTACATGAAATATTTAAAAGAGAAGTAGTGTCCTTCCTTTGAATAGTTATCTCATTTAGGGCATAAGGATAATTAGCAAAAGTATTATTTGAAGAGCCCAAATTAACTTTAAGTATAGTTCTTTTAATGACAGTGTACTCTTTATTTTTGATATGTGATATTGCATCACTTATACTTTCTTTCTGTATACTAGTCAAGAACCCTAGTCTGCCCGTGTTAACTCCCAAAATTGGTATGTTCGAATCTTTAACATAAGTTATAGATCTTAAAATTGTTCCATCACCACCTATAGCAAAAACAAAGTCAGTATCACTATCTATTGGTTTATTTGAATCAAAAAAAATAAAATTGTCTTTTTTACTTTCATCTAGATCATTTTTGACTTTAGAATCTATAATAAGTTGATTATTCTCAGAAATAAGATCAATTATTCCTTTACAACAATCAATTGAAGATTTGTTTTGAAATGCAATGTATAATGCAATTTTCATATCGCAAAAATACAATTTTTAAAACTTTATTAAGTACTATATTTGCAATTAAGTTTTAAGTAAAAAATGACAATACTGAGTGTTAATATTAATAAAGTCGCTACTTTGAGAAATGCTCGAGGTGAAAACAATCCTAATCTATTGACTACTGCTTTGGATATTGTAAAATTTGGTGCCCAAGGTATTACAATTCACCCAAGACCAGATGAAAGGCATATCAAATATAAGGATGCAATAGATTTAAAAAAAAATATATCCTGCGAGTTAAATATTGAAGGAAATCCTATTAAAAAATTCGTTGATTTAGTTAATGAAGTTAAACCAGCACAAGTAACTTTAGTCCCAGACTCAGAAGATGCAATTACTTCAAATTCAGGATGGGATACTGTAAATAATTATTCATTTTTAAAGGACATAGTGGATGATTTTAAATCAAATTCAATTAGAGTTTCAATTTTTATTGATCCAGATATTAAGATGCTTGAAGGAGCCAAAAAAATAAATGCAGATAGAATAGAATTATTTACAGGCCCATATGCAAAAAAATTTTCAAATGATAGATATAGAGCTGTAAAGCAATATGTGAAATGCTCTGAGGTAGCAAATGATATTGATATAGAAATCAATGCAGGCCATGATCTTAATCAAAATAATCTGAAGTTCTTCTGTCAATCTGTTAATAACATAAAAGAGGTGTCAATTGGTCATGCTTTAGTTATTGAGTCTCTATACAATGGTTTAGAATCAACAATCAAATCCTACTTGCAAATACTTAAATGAAAATCCTTCATTCAAATCTAATTGGAGACTCAGACAGGCATCTATTTATAATTCATGGATTTTTAGGTATGGGAGATAATTGGAAATCTCATGCAAAAAAAATTGCTGAGAATAATTATACTGTTCATTTGATTGATTTAAGAAATCATGGAAGAAGTTTTTGGGATAATAAATTCTCATTTGATATTATGGTTGATGATATTCAAAACTATGCTCTTTTCCATAAAATCGAAAAATTTAGCTTGCTTGGCCACTCAATGGGAGGAAATGTAAGTATGCTTTTTGCTCAAAAACTTCCTGATATATTAGAAAAAATAATTATAGTAGATATTATACCAAAAAAATACAAACAACATCATCAGAATATCATGGATAGTTTAAAATCGATAGATTTTAAGATTAAAAAATCTAGAAAAGAAGTAGATGATCATATGTCTAATTATATTGAGGATGAAAGAGTTAGGCAGTTTTTGTTGAAAAATTTATATTGGATAGATAAAGAGAGCCTGGGACTTAAAATCAATATTGATGTTTTGTATGAGTTTAAAGATAAGTTGTCTCTTGAGCTTGAAGATAATTTAAATTATCACAAACCAACAATGTTTCTATATGGTGACTCTTCTCCTTATGTAGAAAACTCTGATTTACCATTAATTAAATCATATTTTTCTAATATTGAGATTATTAAAGTCCCCCAGGCTGGTCACTGGGTCCATGCAGATAACCCTTCTTTTTTCTTGGATAGAGTAATTAATTTTCTAAATTGAATTATGGAAATTCCCAAAATTAGAAAAGCAAACGCCTCAGATGTTAAAGATATAATTAGGTTACTAGTTGAGCTAGCAGTTTATGAAAAAGAACCTAATGCTGTTAAAGTTACAGAAGAGGAATTAATTAGAGATGGTTTTGGTTCTAATCCAAGATATGCATGTCTTTTAGCAGAATTTAATTCTGAGGTCGTAGGCTTAGCATTTTTCACTCCTAGATACTCAACATGGGTTGGAGACACTCTTCATTTAGAGGATTTAGTTGTGACAGAAAAAATGAGAGGAAAAGGCATAGGAACATTACTATACAGAGAGTTTTTGATGGAGGCAAAGCAAAGGGGGGTAAATAGAGTTGAATGGTCAGTTTTAGATTGGAATAAAACGGCTATTGATTTTTATAAGAAAAGTGGTGCAATAGTTGATGGTCTAAAACAATGGAAAATTGTTAGAATGGACAAACAAATAATTGAGAAATACCTTTCAACATAACTTACCTTTGATAAAGTCAATAATAAAAATCTTTATCTGATCACGGACTTCAATGAACTCAGCTCCATAAAGACCATTATTTAATTTAGAAGGATCTTTAAAATCTTTATGAATTTTTTTAGCATTATTATCTATAAAAATGGGGCAAGTTTCCTTTGCATTATCACAAACAGTAATTGTAAAATCAAATTGTTTATTAATGTATTCGTCAACAAGATTAGATTTATAATTTGATATATCTATTCCTATTTCAGCCATGCATTTTACAGCATTTTTATTTAATCCATGTTTTTCAACACCTGCACTAAATACTGATATTGAATTATCTGTAAGTTGATCTAGAAAACCATGAGCAATTTGGCTTCTACATGAATTACCAGTACAAAGAATAAGTATATTCATTAAAACCCTAATGAAAGTTTAGCTATGTAGAAAAATAAGAAAATACCAAATATATCATTTGCTGTGGTAATGAAAGGACCAGTAGCAATAGCAGGATCAATTCCTTGTTTATCAAGTATTATAGGTACAAAGGTCCCAACTAATGCAGCTATTATTATTACTCCCATCATAGAACCAGCAATTGTAAGACTCATTAGAAGATCTTGATTTACGACCTGACCAAAAATAACTAAAATTATTGCTAATGCTAAACCATTAATTAGACTTAAACCTACTTCTTTTAAAAGTCTTGATAGAAGAGAACCCTTAACTAAATCATTAGCTAAACCCTGGACAATTATTGCAGAAGATTGGACACCAACATTTCCAGCCATAGCTGCAATAAGTGGTGTGTAAAAGAATAGGTTCCTAAGATTTGGTTGATTCATAATCTGCTCAAAATCTTTCAATATAAATACACTTCCAAGACCACCTAATAATCCTAAGAATAACCATGGCAATCTAGCCTTTGTCAATTGAAAAATAGAATCATTAACTTCCACCTCTGATGATATACCAGCAGCCAATTGATAATCTTTATCTGCTTCGTCTTTAATTAAATCAACTATATCATCAATTGTAATCCGTCCTAGTAAAGTTTTCCTTTTGTTAATAACAGGAATAGCTTCAAGATCATATTTTGACATTATCTTAGCAACTTCTTCTCCATCCTGGTCAGCAGTAACATAATCCACTTTAGGTATAAATATATCTTTAACTTTAGATCTTGACTTAGCTGTAACTACATCTTTTAGAGAAAGCCTCCCTTTTAGTTTATTTTTTGAATCTACTACATATATGGAGTGAACTCTAGTAACGTTTTTGGCTTGTTTTCTTATTTCGTCTAGACAATTTGAAATACTTAAATTCTCATTTACCTTGACAAGTTCTTTGGCCATTAAACCCCCTGCAGTATCCTCTTCGTACTTTAATAATTCCTTAATATCATCTGTTAATTCAGAATCTTTTATTTGTGAGAATACTCTTTGTTGTCTTTCCTCTGGTAACTCTGATATAACATCAGTTGCATCATCTGTGTCTAATTCTTCAATTTTTTCTGCAATTTCCTTCTCAGAAAGATTCTCCAATATTATCTCTCTCAAATCCTCGTCAATTTCGGCTAATGCATCAGCAATTTTTTCTTTGTCAAATATTTTAACAAGAAATATTACTTCATTAATTTCTAGTGATTCAAAAATCTCAGCAAGATCAGCGTAGTGAAGTTCCTCAAGATTCATGATAAGTTTATCCTTATCATCATTGCTAATAAGTCTTTTAATCTTATTAATTAATTCATCATTGACTTTAAATTGTCTCATTACTTATTTTTTTAGTTAATTTGACAAATTCTTCAATAGTAAGTTGCTCGGGCCTTAACTCAAATATACTATCTTCTAATATATTTTCTTGTATATCAAGTATCTTTAGAGAATTTTTTATTTTTTTTCTTCTTTGCTGAAAACTCAATTTAATTACTTTGTCTAATAGACTTAAATCACAATCAATAGTCAAATTCTCTTTTCTAGTCAGTGAAATTACTGCCGAGTCTACTTTAGGTTTAGGGAAGAAAACATTTGGCGATACATTAAATAAAATTTTAGTGTCATAAAATAGCTGTGTTTTTACAGATAATATTCCATATTGTTTGCAATTGTTTTTACTGATTATCCTTTCAGCAACCTCTTTTTGGAACATACCAATAAGCCCTCTAACAGATTTATAACTGTCAATTGATTTAAATAATATTTGAGATGAAATATTATATGGAAAGTTTCCAATAATTAATATTTCTTTTTGCGATGGGTAAGATGATCCCATATCAAATTTTAAGAAATCTGCTTCAATTATATTTAGCTTCTCTCTCTGAAACTGACTATTAAGAAATTTAACTGATTCTTTATCTACCTCAATTAAAGTAAGCATATCTTTAATATGAAGTAAATGCTTTGTAAGAGCTCCTTTTCCGGGGCCAACTTCAATAACCTTTTTAAATTTTTTAAAATTAATAGCCTCGACTATTTTTTTTGAAATATTATCATCAATTAGAAAGTGTTGACCCAGGAATTTTTTTGGATTAACATCTCTCTGCATAATCTAATTGATTAAATCAAATCCAGTATATGGAATTAATGCTTTAGGAATTTGAATCCCTTCATTGGTTTGGTTATTCTCAATAAGTCCTGCCATAACCCTTGGAAGAGCTAAAGAGCTTCCATTTAGAGTATGTAATAATTGGTTTTTACCCTCTTTATTTTTAAACTTAAGATTCAAACGGTTTGATTGGTATGACTTAAAGTTTGATACTGAGCTTATCTCTAACCATTTCTTTTGTCCTTTAGAAAATATTTCAAAATCATATGTTATGGATGATGTAAATCCAAGATCTCCTGCACACAAATTAAGAATTCTGAAATCTACCTTAAGTTCACCCAAAATTTCTTTTACATGCTCTTTCATATTAAGTAAAGCTTGACTTGAATTATCAGGATGTTCAAGCCTTACTATTTCAACTTTATCAAATTGATGAAGTCTATTTAGGCCTCTTACTTCTGATCCATAGCTTCCAGCTTCTCTTCTGAAACAAGGAGTATATCCTGTTAGGAGAATTGGTATTTCATCTTCAGATAAAATTTTGTCTCTGTAAATATTTGTAAGTGGTACTTCGGCAGTTGGAATTAAATAAAAGTTATCCTCATTTACATGATACATTTGACCATCTTTATCTGGTAATTGTCCTGTAGCAAAAGCTGAATCAGAGTTTACTATATGAGGAACTTGGAATTCAGTATATCCTGCAGATGTATTTTTATCTAAAAAATAGTTAATAAGTCCTCTTTGAAGTTTAGCCCCTTTACCCTTATATACAGGAAAGCCAGATCCGGTAATCTTACTTCCAAGTTCAAAATCAATTATATCATACTCTTTTGCAAGATCCCAATGTGTTTTTAGACTTTCATCGGATTCTATTTTTTCATTACTTCTATAAACTTCAATATTGTCACCAAAAGTCAAGCCTTCAGGGACTTTTTTATCTGGAAGATTTGGAATAGATGTTAATAATTCAAAAATCTCTGATTTTGTTTTTTCAAGTTCATCAGACAGAGCTTTAGATTTTAACTTTAAATCACTTGATTTTTCTTTCATAACAGAAACACTATCATCATTATTTCCAGATTTAAATATTTCTGAAATTTTCTTTGAAATATTATTTGACTCAAATAAACTTTGATCCAATTCTTGTTGAATTTTTTTTCGAGAAAGGTTAAGATCAATAATCTTTTCAATTATTTTAAGATCCTTAAAACCTCGTTTTTTTAAACCTATGAGTGTCTCCTTTTTATTGTTAGAAATTATATCAATTGAAAGCATAGGTTATTTTGAAATCAAAGATAAAACTTATTTGTTTATTAATTTTAGGCAATGTTCTTCATCTTTTGCTAATTGGGCTTTTAATGCTTCAATTGAAGAAAACTTTTTCTCGTTTCTTATTTTAACAACAACATCAACACTAATTACTTTACCATAGATGTCTCTATCAAAGTTAAACAGGTTTACTTCGATAGACTTCTCTTTAGTTCCAATAGTTGGTCGGTGACCTATATTCATCATACCATTGTATAATCTATTATCAATTGTTGTTATAATATAGTATACACCATCTTTTGGAATAATTTTATAGTTTTCTTCAATTAATATATTAGCAGTAGGATAATCTATTTGCTTGCCCAGTCCGTCACCTTTGACAACTTTGCCAGTTAAGCTAAAAAATCTTCCTAAATATTTTTTTGTTGTTTCCAAGTCACCTTGATTAATTGAGTTTCTAATCTTTGAAGAACTAATAGCAATTTTTTCTATTTCTTGCGCATCAATTTCATCAACTTTAAAATCAAATTCACTTGAGTATTCTCTAAGATCAGAAACTGATGCTTCACGACCTTTGCCAAACCTGTGATCATATCCTATAATAATATGTTTTAGTTTAAGCTTCTCTACTAGGTACTCGTTTATAAATTGATCAGCAGATAACAACGAAAATTTTTTATCAAATGGATGAATTATGAGATGATCAATTCCAATCTTTTCTAGATGATTTATTTTTTCACCCAAGGTATCTATCATTTTTATATCATTAAACTTGTTTAAAATAATTCTTGGATGAGGGAAAAATGTTAAAACTACAGATGATAAATTACTTTGTTTTGATGCATTTATAACTTTATTCAAAATTTTTTGATGACCTTTATGAATACCATCAAATGTCCCAATAGTTAAAACAGAACTTTTCGGTTCATTATATTCATCAATACTTTTATAAATTTTCATCTATAAAGTTCTTCTTATTATAAAAATTCATAGTTCTTTCTAGTCCAGTTTCCAGAAATGAAAAAATTATCTCAATAGATCTATTTGTTATTAGAGGTATTTTTGACTGTTCTTCTTCTGTCCATTTACCAAGCACATAATCTGTCATAGAGACACTCTTGTTATTTGAAATACCGATTCTTATTCTAGAATAATTAGAGTTCCCTAGAAATTCTTCAATATCTTTCAGCCCATTATGTCCACCAGAGTTTCCTTTTGATTTAATTTTTATATTTCCAAAGTAAAGATTTAGATCATCACAAATTACTAGTATATTATTTGTGTCAACCTTTTCTTTTTTCATCCAATAGGAAAGTGACTTTCCAGAATTATTAACATAGTTATTGGGTTTAATTAAAATTAATTTTTTCCCTTTATATTTTGCCTCTGCTCTATATGATAATTTAACAGAATCAAAACTAACTTTTAATTCTAGTGCAAGTTTATCTAGGACTTCAAATCCAATATTGTGTCTTGTATTTTTATATTCATGACCAATATTTCCAATACCTAAGATGAGATATTTATTCATATCAGACTTTGATGAGAACCGTGATACGATTTTTTTAAAAAAATACATTGTACTGAAATAATCTTATTAAAGTTAAGATTAATTAAATACAATTATTCTTTTGAGTCTTGAGATTCATCTTTAGGAGCCCCTGATTTTGCATCAGCACTTTCAGTAGCTTTACCTTCAGCACCCTCAGTACCCTCAGTACCTTCAGCGCCTTCAGCACCCTCTTCACCTTCAACTCCTTCTTCATCTTCAGGTAACGCCATTGATGCTCTTGAAGTTCTAACTTGGCAAACTACTGTATTATCAGGATGAAGTAATTCATATTCATCACTTTCAAGTTCAGAAGTATAAAATTTATCTCCAAGTTCAAGCTCAGAAATATCAACATTTAGAGAGTCTGGGAGATTCCCTGGAAGAGCTTTAACTCTAAGCTTTCTCTTATTTCTTGTTAATATTCCACCACTGTTAAGCACGCCTGGAGCAGAACCACTTAGTTCGACAGGTATATCCATTGTTACTGGTTTGTCATCATGAAGCTCATAGAAGTCAGCATGAAGAATTTTATCTGATACAGGATGAAATTGAATGTCTTGAAGAATTGCATTTTTCTTTTTATCACCAAGATCTAAAACAACAGTATGTGCTGCTGCAGTATAGACTAAATCTTTAAAACCTATCTCAGTTGCAGTAAAATGTAAAACTTCATTTCCTCCGTATAATACGCATGGAACATTTCCATCTTTTCTAACAGAATTTGTACTTATTTTTCCAGTAGCTTCTCTTATTAAGCCTTTGATTTCAATAGATTTCATTTTTTTAGTTTATAAATAGTTTGTCAATTGATTTGTTATTATGAACATTGTACATCGCTTCAGCAAAAATTTTAGAGCATGTAAGGTGTTCAACTTTTTTTGATTTGTTCTTTATCTTGATTGAATCACTAGTGATTAATTTTTTTAGTTTTGATTTTTCAATTTTTCCATATGCATCTCCAGAAAGAATTGCATGAGTACAAATTGCAATTACAGATTCAGCACCTTTCTCAATCATTAAGTCTGCAGCTTTTGTTAATGTACCAGCTGTATCAACCATATCATCAATTAAAATAACATTTTTACCTGTGACATCACCTATTAGTTCCATGTGAGTAATCACATTACCTTTAGATCTCTGTTTGTAACATATTACTACATCTGCATCTAAAAATTTTGAATATGCATAAGCTCTTTTAGAACCACCCATATCAGGTGATGCTATTGTTAAGTTATTAATATTAAGAGATTTTATATATGGTACAAAAATCGATGAGGCATATAGATGATCAACAGGCTTTTCAAAAAACCCTTGAATCTGATCTGCATGTAAATCCATTGTAATAATTCTTGTAGCACCTGCAGCCTCAAGAAGTTTAGCAACTAATTTTGCACCTATTGGGACTCTAGGCTTATCCTTTCTGTCTTGTCTAGCCCAACCAAAATAGGGTATAACAGCAGTGATATGTCGCGCTGAAGATCTTTTTGCAGCATCTAACATAAGAAGCATTTCCATTAAATTATCAGATGATGGGTTTGTTGACCCAATAATAAAGACTCTAGATCCTCTAACAGATTCTTCAAATGAAGGTTGAAACTCCCCATCATTATACCTTTGAATATTTACACTACCAAGCTCTTGCCCAAAATGTTTTGCAATTTGGTTAGACAAAGTCATACTTTGAGTACAAGAAAATAATTTAACTGGTGTTTTCACATTCAATTAATTGGAGTGCAAATTTATAAATAATTATTGTTCAGTATAATTTTATTATAAATTATTTAATATACTGGAATTTATTAATTTTGAGCTCTTTAGCTTCGGTGGCGAAACTGGTAGACGCGCTGGATTCAAAATCCAGTTCCTTCTGGAGTGTGGGTTCGATTCCCACCCGAAGTACTATTTATAATGCCCCTTAATAAAAAACATACTGACCTTAATATTGTCTGGTTTAAGAAAGACCTTAGAACCTTAGACAATAAATCTCTTGAATTTGCATCAAAATCATGTAATCAAACATTATTTGTATACATATTTGAACCATCAATCATTGATTCACCTGATTGTGATAAACGTCATATTAGATTTATTCAAGAATCAATAGTTGATATTCAAAAGAGACTCAAAAAGTTTTCTTTAGATATTGAATGTGTTAATTGTGAGGCTTTAGATTTTTTTAAGGAAATCTCTAAAACTTATAAAATAATAAATGTGTTATCATATCAAGAAATTGGTAATAATCTGAGTTACTCTAGAGATAAAAAAATAGCACAATTTTTTCGAAGTAAAAATATAAATTGGATTCAGAGTAAAACTAATGGAGTAATAAGAGGCTTAAAAACAAGAAAAAATTGGAAAAAGAAGTGGATTGAAGATATGAAATTGGAAATTGTAGTCACTGATTTGGATTCAATAAATAAACAAAAAGTAAAAATTCCATCAAAGATTAAACTTTTTGACTCAAAACATGAATTTGATAAAAACTTTCAACCAGGCGGTGAATCATATGCCTGGATGTATATAAAATCTTTTCAAAAATCTAGACATTTTGGTTATACCAAAAATATAAGTAGACCCAATGAAAGCAGGATTTCCTGTAGTAGACTATCTCCTTATATAACCTATGGTAATTTGTCATCAAAACAAGTTTATCAGTTTTTTAATAAATCATCAAAAAATAGAGATATTAGGAATTTTTTGTCAAGACTTCAATGGAGATGCCATTTTATGCAAAAATTTGATGACGAGCCCTCTATGGAATTTGAAAATATCAATAGAGCTTATGACTCAATTCGTTTAAATCATGATGAAAATTTACTTAAAAAGTGGAGAGATGGTAGCACAGGTATACCTATAGTTGACGCATGTATGCGATGTCTAGATCAAACAGGTTATCTTAATTTTAGAATGAGGGCAATGATAGTATCTTTTGCAGCATTTAATCTATGGCAAGATTGGAAATATTTTAGTCATCATTTAGCAAAGAAATTTCTTGATTATGAACCGGGTATTCACTATTCACAAATTCAGATGCAATCAGCTGTTACAGGTATTAATACTGTAAGAATTTACAATCCTGTGAAAAACTCGATTGATTTCGACCCTAAAGGTGAATTCATAAAAAAGTGGGTTACTGAACTCAAGTCAATTCCTCCAGAGTATGTTCACGAACCATGGAAAATGACAAAGATTGAACAAGAAATGTATGAATTTTTCATTGGCAGGGATTATCCTTCTCCAATTATTGATATAGATACATCTAGAAAAAAAGCTTTAGAAGAAATTTGGAAGATTAGAAAGAGTCCCAAAAGTAAAATTAATGCAACAAAAATTTTAGAAAAACATGTTAATAAATAAGATATATGTTATCCATAAATTGACATGTCAAAATTTAAATAATTATCAATAGTTTTTTTACAGCCTTTATCCATAAGGATTTTTCTTGAAGTACTTGAAGTTATACCGACTACATCCACTCTCGAATTAACCGCGGCTGACACACCCTCTACTGAATCTTCAAAAATTAGACACTCTTCTTTTTTCAAATTGAATCTATCAACAGTTTTATTAAACATCTCAGGGTAAGGTTTACCTTTTTTTACTTCATCCCCACATATAATACTATCAAACTCATCATATATTTTTAGTTCACTTAAGATCATTTTAACATTCTTTCTTATAGCATTACTTGCAATACCAACTAGAATTTTTTTAGATTTAATTAATTTAAACATCTCCATAAAACCTATAATTGGAATTACATTGTTTTTATAAATTTCTCTGAAGATTATCTCTTTATCGTCAGTCATAATTTTTAATTCTTTTCTTGAATATTTATCACCATAAACTACAGTCATTAAATCAAGAGTTCCACCACCCTTGTAATCTTTTAATTTTTCTGAAAAATTTTCAACTTTATTTTCATTAAAAAATTTTTCCCAAGCTTTATAATGATATGGTAAGCTATCAACGATAGTCCCATCCATATCAAAAATCACACCTTTTATCATTTTACGACCTAATTTTAAAAAAGTATTTAATTATATTTAAAGTTAAGTATCAACTTAAAAAAAACTAATATTAATTATTAACATTATTATGAATTCAAGAAGAAGCTTTATTAAAAAATCATCTTTGATTACAATAGGAGCATTAAATTATAATTTTACTCCAATTATAACTGATGTCAATGGTGTTGACATATCAGTAATTACTTATTCATTTAGTAGAGGTCAGGAAGAAGCAAATATTATAATTCAAAATTGTTTAGACTCAGGAGTAGATAATATTGAATTAATGGGCTACCACATAGAAAAAACGTTAGGAATTCCTAGATCAACCAGACAGCACGCTAATTGGAGATCAAATATAACAAATAAGCAACTCAGGAGCATGAGAAAGTTTTTTAATGATAATGGGATTAATATTTTTGCTTATAAGCCCAATTGTATAAGTTCAGGAAATACAGACGGTGAAATTGAATACGCTATGAGAGCAACAAAAGCTTTAGGAGCGGACTTTCTAATGAACGAGTTACTAGATAATGATGACATTGATAGGGTTAACTATTTTTCTAAAAAACATAAAGTTAAAGTTGGTTATCATACACATAGTAATAATCTCGGATCAAACAAGATGGCTACTAATGAAGCATGGGATTATGCTCTTAGCTCTTCAAAAAATAACTTTATAAATTTAGATATAGGACATTATATAAATGTTAGGGGTAATACAAGAGAATCTCTAATAGAATTTATAAAGAATAATCATAAAAAAATATGCAGTCTTCATTTAAAAGACAGACAATACGGTAAAATTGCTAACCCTGGTTTAAGTGACAATCAAATTTGGGGTTTTGGAGATACACCAATAGATAAAGTTCTAAAGTTAATGAGAGATAACTCATATAAATTTACTGCTACCATAGAACTTGAATATAGGATTCCTGAAGGATCAAATAGAGTTAAAGAAGTTAAGAAATGCCTTGAATATTGTAAAAAAGTTCTAATCTCATAGATGAAGAGACAGCTTTTAATTTTCTGTTTATCATTTATTAGTACAAACTTACAATCTCAAAATTTAGGAACTATTTCAGGTAAAGTTTTTAATAATGAGACTGGACTATTCCTTGAAGGGGCAACAATTCAAGTTGAAAATTCTGATTTTTTTGCAATAACTAATAGTGAAGGGTTCTTTGAAATTAATGACGTACCTACCTCAAGTTATAATGTTAAGGCCAGTTTTATAGGTTTTAAATCTCTTACTATATTCAATGTAATAGTTAAATCAGCTGGAAATCAATCTTTGCAGTATGGATTAAATCTGTCATTAGAAGAACTTGATGAAATAATTGTTATTGAGTCACCATTTAAAACCTCAATAGAAACTCCACTTTCTACTCAAACATTTTCAGCTGTTGAGATAGAAACTTATCCTGGAGGAAATAATGATATTACTAGGGTAATTCAAAGTCTACCAGGAATTTCGCCATCTATAGGTGGTTTTAGAAATGATATAATTATACGAGGTGGAGGTCCCAATGAAACTGTATACTATATTGATGGAATTGAAATACCTAATATAAATCATTTTAGTACTCAAGGAAGCTCAGGTGGCCCAGTTGGTTTAATAAATGTATCGTTTATAAAGGATGTTACTCTTTCAACTTCTTCATTTGGTGCAGAATATGATAATGCTCTGTCTGGTGTTTTGTCATTTGATCAAAAAGATGCAAAAATTGATAAAGTTTCAGGAAATTTTAGAGTAGGATCAAGTGAAGCTGGGTTAACTTTTGAAGGCCCGTTAAAGTTGTTCAGTAATAAAGATACATCTTTTATCTTTTCAATTAGAAGGAGTTATTTACAATTTATTTTTAAAGCATTTGGTTTTTCTTTTTTACCTGATTACTGGGATTATCAGATGAAAATAACACATAAAATTGATGATTTTAATCATATAAATTTAATAGGGATTGGCTCAATCGATGAGCTTACTATTAATGAGGCTGAAGAATTTAATTTTGAGAATGAATCTCAAATAGAACAACTTCCTATAATTAACCAAAAATCTAGAACATTTGGTGTTTCCTGGAAGAGAATCTATAAAAATAAAAATGGATTTTTTAATCTATCGATTAGTAATAACAGGCTAGAAAATAATTTTGAAAGATTCAAAAATAACATTTCTAAATCGAACCCTTCATTTTCGAATATATCTATTGAAGATGAAACAAAAATTAGATTTATTAGTAATCAAAAAAGTGAAAATTTTAAATTTTCATATGGTGGTAATATACAATTATCAAACTATCAAAATAACACTCAGTTTGAATTCTATAACATAGTTTATAATACTAAAATAGATTTTATAAAATATGGTCTGTTTCTAAAATCAAATAATACATTTATTGATGATAAGCTTGGAGTATCTTTGGGTGTAAGATTAGACCAAGATAATTTTACACAAGAAAATAATATTTTTGAAAATATATCTCCAAGGCTAGCACTTTCACTAATAATATCTGAAGATAAAAAATGGAAATTTAATTTTGCCACAGGTAGATACTTTAAAATTCCAACATACACCTCTTTAGGATTCAAAAACTTTGATAACGTATTTTTAAATAAAAGATCTAAATACACTAGGAGTGATCATATTGTTGGAGGTTTTGAATTTAATTGGACAGAATCTTCAAGATTTACTTTTGAGGCCTTTCATAAAAAATATAACAACTACCCAGTATCAAAAGTTGACGGTGTATCTCTGGCAAACAAGGGGGCTGACTTTGAAGTTCTTGGTAATGAGGAGATCCTAACAATTGGCAAAGGGAAATCATATGGTGTAGAATTTCTTTACCAGCAAAAATTGAAAGACAATTTTTACGGAATACTTTCATATACTTTCTTTTATAGTAAGTTCTCCGGATTAGATAAAATCTATCTTCCGTCTGTTTGGGATAATAGACACTTACTCTCTTTTACTGGAGGGTATAAGCTAAAAAAGAATTGGGAAATAAGTACTAAAATTAAATTTACTGGAAAAACCCCATATTCTCCAGTAGATATATTATCAACCACTCAGTCTTATCCAGAGATTATTTTTGATTATTCGCAAATTGGAAATTATTTTTTGAATAATTTTACAAAATTAGATGTTAGAGTTGATAAGAGATGGAATTTTAAATCAACATCCATGAATTTCTACATAGATATT
This sequence comes from uncultured Bacteroidota bacterium, assembly GCA_902517365.1. The sequence goes on from CABYCA010000009.1 coordinate 15,826, forward strand.
GAGAATCTTTTGATGGACGAGATTCCAGTTCCACCTGAATATGGACTACAAAGAGATGGAAACTTAAATATTATTGACCCTAGGAATCTAATTGAAGTAATTAGTGATAATAGGAATTCATTAATACCAAGTATCGGATTTGTCTTTGACTTTTAACTAGAATGCATTATGTCCAGTTATATCATGACCTAGTATAAGCAGGTGTATATCATGAGTACCCTCATATGTGATGACTGATTCAAGATTCATAATATGCCTCATTATACTGTATTCACCTGTAATCCCCATTCCACCTAATACTTGTCTCGCCTCCCTTGCAATATTGACTGCCATATCTACATTATTCCTCTTCGCAAGAGAAATTTGTGCTGAGGAAGCTTTATCGTCATTTTTAAGCTTTCCCAATTTCCATGCTAATAATTGAGCTTTTGTAATTTCAGTCAACATCTCAGCTAACTTTTTTTGTTGAAGTTGTTTAGCTGCAATTGGTTTTCCAAACTGAATTCTTTCTAGTGAATAGTTTAAAGCTGTATTATAGCAATCCATTGCAATACCAATGGCTCCCCATGATATCCCATATCTAGCTGAATCAAGGCACATAAGTGGTGCCCCAAGCCCAGATTTTCCTGGAAGAATATTTTCTTTTGGTACTCTAACATTATCAAATATTAACTCCCCAGTCGAAGAGGCTCTTAACGACCATTTATTATGAGTTTCAGGAGTTGAAAAGCCTTCCATACCTCTTTCAACAATCACACCATGAATTCTTTTCTTCTCATCTTTTGCCCATACAACAGCAATATTTGCAAATGGTGAGTTAGAAATCCACATTTTAGATCCATTTAATATTATGTGATCACCATCATCTTTGAAATTAGTTATCATACCACCTGGATTAGATCCATGATCAGGCTCTGTAAGTCCAAAACACCCTATCATTTCTCCAGTTGCCAGTTTAGGTAAAAACTTTTCTCTTTGATCTTCACTTCCAAACTTCCATATAGGATACATTACTAATGAAGATTGAACTGATGCTGTAGATCTTATTCCACTGTCTCCTCTTTCAATCTCTTGCATCATGATACCATAACTAATCTGATCAAGCCCTGCTCCTCCATATTTTTCTGGTATATATGGGCCAAAAGCACCAATTTCTCCAAGTTCTTTTATAAGATGTTTTGGAAATTCAGCTTTTTGAGCATAATCCTCAATTATAGGAGAAACGGATTTAGATACCCATTGTCTTGTTGATTCTCTAATTAACTTATGTTCTTCAGAAAGTAGGTCATCAATTTGATAGAAATCTGGAGAAGTAAAATTATCATGCATAATTTGGAACTTATACTACAAAAATATGAATTAAATATTCAATTAAATAATTTCTAATAATCCATCGGGAATATCTAAGTGAATAATATTGTTCTCCTTATCAATTTCTTTTATTAAGTCTTCATGAATTGGTATTAGAACTAACCTTGAATTATATTTTATTTCGAAAACAGGCTGAGGTAAGTTAGTATTAATATTTTCTATTGAACCAATTTTTTGTGAATCCCTAAATACATTAAAATTTATAATATCGTTATAAAAGAATCCAAAATCTTTTCTAGATTCAATTTTAGTGGAATCAACATAAATGTTTTTATGAATAATTTCGTCAACTTCCTTTTCAGAGTTTATCTCTTTCAGTTTTATTATTAAAACATTTTTTGAGAATGATCTTATCTCATTAATCGAAAAAGGAATAAAGCTGCCATCTAATTCGATGAAAAGGTGAGCTAAATTTGGGAAATCATTTAGATTAAATGATGATATATTAATTTTAATATCACCCTTATAACCATGGTTTGAAACAACAGTTCCAATTTTTACATGATTAACGTTCATAAGGACTACTTATCTTCTTCAGAACCACTATCCTCATCAGCAGGAGCTTCATCAGCAGTAGCTTCATCAGCAGTAGCTTCATCAGCAGGAGCCTCATCAGCAGGAGCCTCATCAGCAGGAGCCTCATCAGCAGGAGCTTCTTCAGCAGGAGCTTCTTCAGCAGGAGCTTCTTCAGCTTTAGCTTGTTCTTTATCTTTTGCTTCTTCTAACTTTTTCTTTCTATATTCTTCTTCTCTTTCTCTTGCTACTTTCTTGTTTGACTCAAGCGTTGCGTTTGCATCTTCAATTTTTTTCTCAATTTTAGCACTTTTTTCTTTCATCCATGCATCAAATCTTTTTTTTGCTTCAACTTCAGTGAATGCACCTTTCTTTACACCTCCATTTAAGTGCCTTTTCAATAAAACTCCAGTATATGAAAGAATAGCCTTTGCAGTACTAGTAGGCTGGGCACCTTTATCTAACCAGTTTAAGGCTGAATCAAAATTTAAATCAATTCCCGCTGGTTTTTGATTTGGGTCATAGGTACCTATTTTTTCTAAATATCTACCATCTCTTTTAGATCTAGCATCTGCTGCAACTATCCAATAAAATGGTTTTCCTTTTTTTCCGTGTCTTTGAAGTCTAATTTTTACTGCCATAACTTTAATGTTTTGGGTACTCGACCCAGGTTACTAATTTCAGGAAGCAAATTTAACAAAATATATCATACTATTGGACTATAATTAAAAACTTGAATTAAATAATCATTATATATCTTTTATTTAGACTTCTATTTGATTAATTTTGACATAAAATTTTATAGATGGATTATTCAAAAGAGTTTAAAAAATATGCAACTAAGCACCATGGAGTAAGTTCTACTTACTATGATAAAATCGTAAGTAGTATGACTCCATATATTATTGAGGAAAGACAACTTAATGTAGCTCAGATGGATGTGTTTTCGAGGTTGATGATGGATCGCATAATGTTTTTAGGAACTGCAATCAATGACAGTGTAGCTAATGTTATACAGGCTCAATTACTTTTCTTACAGAGTACAGATTCATCAAGAGATATACAAATGTATATAAACTCACCAGGTGGTGGAGTTTATGCAGGTCTTGGAATATATGATACCATGCAATATATTAAACCTGATGTAGCAACAATATGCACTGGATGTGCTGCCTCTATGGCTGCAGTACTTTTATGTGCAGGTAAAAAGGGTAAAAGATCTGCTCTAAAGCATTCTAGGGTAATGATTCATCAACCTTTAGGAGGAGTTTCTGGTCAAGCTGCTGATATCGAAATTACTGCTCGTGAAATATTGAAATTGAAAGATGAACTTTATAAAATAATTTCAAAACATTCTGGTCAAACCTTCAAAAAGGTTAATGCAGATAGTGATAGGGATTATTGGATGAAGGCTGATGAAGCTCACAAGTATGGAATGGTTGACGAAGTATTAAACAAGTAAACATGAGCGAGGAAGAAATTCTATGTTCCTTTTGTGGAAGGGCAAAATCTCAGACAAAACTTCTTATTGCTGGATTAGATGCTCACATATGTGATATATGTATATCTCAAGCAGATATGATTGTTAAAGATGATCAAACTTCGAAAGAATCAAGTGACTTTTTAGTTGATCTAAAACCTCCAATAGAAATCAAAAATTTTCTTGATACACATGTAATTGGGCAGGAACAAGCAAAAAAAACAATAGCTGTTGCTGTCTATAATCATTATAAAAGAATAAATCAAAAACAACTTCCTAACGATATTGAAATACAAAAAAGTAATCTACTCCTAGTAGGTCCAACTGGAACTGGAAAAACACTTTTAGCTCAAACAATATCTAAGTTTTTAAATGTTCCGATTGCAATTGTTGACGCAACAGTTCTTACCGAGGCTGGGTATGTAGGAGAAGATGTTGAAAGTATATTAAGTAAATTACTTCAAGCAGCTGAATTTGATGTTGAAAAGGCACAGAATGGAATAGTATTTATTGATGAAATTGACAAAATTGCAAGAAAAAGTGATAATCCCTCAATTACTAGAGATGTATCGGGTGAAGGTGTCCAACAAGCAATGCTTAAGTTACTGGAAGGTACAACTGTAAATGTTCCTCCAAAGGGTGGAAGAAAACATCCTGATCAACAATTTATTGAACTGGATACTTCAAATATCTTGTTTATAGCTGGTGGTGCTTTTGATGGAATAGACAAAATAATAAAGACTAGACTTAATTTACAATCTATAGGTTTTAAATCATCCGATGAAAAAGTTGTAAATGATAATGAAGAAAATGTTCTAAAATTTGTTAATCCCCATGATATTAGATCATATGGTTTAATTCCAGAAATAATAGGTAGACTACCGGTTATGTGCCATTTAAACCCCCTATCAAAACGTGCCTTAAGAGATATTATGACAGTCCCAAAAAATGCTCTTGTAAAACAATATATTAAACTCTTTGAAATGGATGACATTGAATTTACTATTACACCTAGTGCTATTGACTATATTGTAGAAAGGGCATTTGAATTTAAGATTGGTGCTAGAGGTCTAAGAACTCTCTGTGAGGCAATATTAAATGATGCAATGTTCAACTTACCAAGTTCAGACATAAAAGAGTTAAAGATTACAAAAGTTTATGCTGATCAGAAACTTCAAAATGTAGATATATCTCACTTAAAAGCTGTTTCTTAATTAATCTTTAAAAGTTCCTCAACATATTCTCTAGAATTTGAAAGTCTAGGAATCTTGTTTTGTCCACCAAGTTTATTCCTAGATCTTAACCAGTCATAGAAAAGATTTTTTCTCCCATTTATAATTTTGGGTAATTCTAATGTAGAGTTCTTATGTCTTTTTGCTTCATAATCAGAATTCAGACTTTGTAAGCTTAAATCTAATATTTCAGTAAACTTATTGATGTCATCTGGTTCTTTTGAAAATTCTATAATCCATTCATGAGATCCTTTAGTTTTATTACCCATAAATATAGGGCCAACAGTATAATTAGATATCTCACTTTTGGTAAGCTCTGTGGTTTTGGATAATGCCATTTCAGCATTTTCTACTACCAATTCTTCACCAAATACATTTATGAAATGTTTTGTCCTACCAGTAACCATGACCCTGAAAGGATTTAAACAAGTAAATTTAATAGTATCCCCAATTCTATATCTCCATAGACCAGAATTAGTGGTTATTACCATTTCATAATTTTTGTTAAGCTCAACATCTGCAAGAGAAACAATTTCATTTTCCGAACCATTTACTGGAATAAACTCATAAAATATCCCATAATCAAGCATTAATAACAATTCGGAGGAGCTATTTTGATCTTGAATTGCAAAAAAACCCTCAGAGGCATTAAAAATTTCAAAATATTTAAAGTCTTTTGATGGAAATAATCTGCTGTATAAGTTTTTATATGGCTCAAAGCTTACACCTCCATGAAAATAAACTTCAGCATTTTGCCATATCTCAAGGATATCATCCTTACCTGTTTTCTTTATTACTTGTTGAAATAAGGATAGCATCCAGGAAGGAACTCCTGCAAAACTTGTTACATTTTCATTTAAGGATTCCTTAATGATTGCTTTGACTTTGTCCTCCCACTCTGGAATAAGGGATGTTTTAGAACTAGGAGTACTGCTTAATTCTGCCCAAAAAGGTAAATTATCTATAATTATAGCTGATAAATCTCCATAATAACTATCATTATTTTCATAGATCTCTCTTGATCCACCAAGACGGAGACATTTTCCAACTAAAAGCTGCGAATTTATGTTATTATTAAAATAAAGAGATAACATATCCTTACCTGCTTTGTAATGACAATCCTCTAGCGATTCAAAGCTTATTGGTATGAATTTACTTTTTGCATTTGTTGTTCCACTGGACTTCGCAAACCATTTGATAGGAGTTCGCCAAAATATATTTTGCTCTCCTTTTCTATTTCTCTCTATATCGTTGTAAATATCCTCATACGCAACTGTTGGTAGTCTTTCTTTAAAGTCATTATAATGTCTAATTGTTTTAAAATCATATTTTTTTCCAATTTCAGTATCGATTGAATAAACAATCATTTTCCTGAGCACTTCTTGTTGCACTTCAATCGGGTAATCTTTAAAAAGCTCTATTTGACTAATTCTTCTTTTTAAAAAGAATGATGCAACAGAATTAAAAATTGGAATTGGCATGGAATGTATATATTTATCGTAAAAATAGTAAACATTAAAATATGTTTTCAGGAGTATTTAAAAAAATGATTTCAATTCATGATGATCCTGTCAAATATATACTAGACTTTGGCGATGATCTGCTATTTCTTAATCAATCAATTGGTAAAAATTTTAAGATTCAAAAAACAGGATATTGTTGCCTTTCATGTCAAGATAATATTGAAATATTTGCAAATGGATTTTGTAAAAAGTGTTTTTTTGAGTCACCCATGTCTGGTGATTGGGTAATGAAACCTGAATTAAGTAAAGCACACCTAGATATTCAAGATAGAGATCTTGAATATGAAAAGAAAATTCAACTTCAAGATCATATTGTATACCTTTCAAAAACAAGTGGTATCAAGGTCGGTGTAACTAGATCAAATAATAAAATAACCAGATGGATTGATCAAGGAGCAATTGAAGCAATTGAGTTAATTGAAGTTCCTAATAGATACCTTGCCGGTATTGCTGAAGTTAAATTAAAAAATAACTTTTCTGATAAAACTAATTGGAGAAAAATGTTAACTAATAAAATTGAGGAGGGGAGTATTGTTGATTTTAAAAAAGATGCTTTAGAGGTATTG
>CABYCA010000010.1 GCA_902517365.1 uncultured Bacteroidota bacterium
TATTATTGATGTCTTGTGATGTTAATCCAAAGTGAATAAATTCTTTATACTTAGTTACATTAAGAGCATCAAATTTCTGCTTAATAAAATACTCAACTGCTTTTACATCATGATTTGTAATTTTTTCGATCTCTTTTATTTTAGTTGCGTCATCATTTGAAAATTCTAAGTAAATTTTTCTTAATTCATCAAACTTTTTTGATTCAAAGCCTTCTAATTGAGGGATTTCAATTTTACATAGAGAAATAAAGTATTCAATTTCAACTTTAAGTCTGTAAAACATTAATGCTTTTTCACTAAAGTATTTATTCAAAACTTTAGTCTTCTCGAAATATCTTCCATCTATTGGAGAAATTGAATTTAAATTAAATTCACTCATTGTGTAAAGATAAGGTAACTGAGTAGTATATTAAAATTCAAGAAGCTTGTATTCATCATAACACTCATTAATGCCTTCCATTATTTGTAAATCATTAGCTTGTTTAATGAAAGTATCAGAAAAATTACAGTTTCTTAAAATTTCATCAATTTCTGCCCTCTCAACTCCTAAAAGTTGAACTAAAACTTCACGATCAAACTTTGTTGATAATAGATTTTTAATTTCAGTATCTTCTCTCATAAGTCTAAGTTTATCCATTTTAGCAGATTTCCTTTTGAAGAGGTTATTAAGGAAGTCAGCTGGATTAAAAATCGCACCAATTACTTTAGAGATTCCAGATCGTGATCTTCTACCTGCCTCATAACCAAGATTTGGTAAACCAATAATTCTATATCTTGTTGAAGTATTAACAGGTGCATTCTTAACATCTATTTCTAAGTAACCTGTAAGTTGATATGGTTTAATTATAATTTCTTCAAGTGCAAATGCAAGCTCAGTTAGTTCTATTGTATTATACTCGAATCGAATTAAATCATTAGTAACCACAATCTTAAGAGGTTTATATCCAATGTATGAAAAATATAATGTATCGTTAAGTTTAGCATTTATTTCAAATTCACCTTCTTTATTGGTAATTGTACCTTTTACTTTGGTTAAATTTAGTACATGAACATTTTGAAGAATTGCTTCACTTGTTTCACTTTGAACTTTTCCTTTAACAGTTTGACTCTGTTCTTGTGAGAAACAGATAAAAGAAAATGCAAGAGTAATAAATATTAGTATCTTTTTCATCGGGCTAATTGCTAAATTAGAAAGAATATATTATAATTAACTATGAATTACTATGCAGATGTGATACTTCCTCTTCCTATTCAAGGGACATTTACATATCAACTTTCACTAAAGCAAAGTAAATCATTAGGAATTGGTCATAGAGTAGCAGTTAGTTTTGGGAAAAGAAAGATTTACACTGGAGTAATTAAAAAAATTCACAACAAAAAACCTGAATTCAGCGAAATAAAACCTATTGAGTTTTCGTACGATAAGAAACCACTTGTATCTGACCTACAAATTGAATTCTGGAGTTGGATGTCAAAATATTATTTTGCCTCACTTGGTGATGTTTTAAAAGCTGCAATTCCCTCAACATTTCTTCTTGAAAGTGATACAGTAATTATTAAAAAAGAGATAGATCATGAAACTCTTAAAAAACTTAGTGAAGAGGAATTCTTAATATATGACGCTCTTGATTTTAAAAATTTAAAAATTAATGAGGTCTCAGAAATTCTTGATAAAAAAAACACATACTCAGTGATTCAAAAAATGATTCAAAAAAACCTAATTGAATTAAATTTTGAAATAAATGAGATATATAAGCCAAAACTAGTTAGGGTAATTTACTCAAATAGAGAAACTATTAATAAATCAATTGATTTACTTAAGAAATCTCCTAAACAAAAAGAAATACTGATGCAAATTATCAGCTCTACTAAGACTGATGCTTATCTAAAGATTAAAGACCTTAAAAAAATAATTAATTTTTCTGAAGCTTCATTAACAGGACTTGAAAAAAAAGGTTTTATATCAATACGAAAAATTAAGATTAACAGGAATGAGGATAATAAAAAATACGATCAAAAAATAAATATACTATCAAAAGTACAGCAAGTTGCATTAAATGAAATAAATAATCAATTAAAGAAAAAGGATGTATTAATATTGGAAGGTGTTACATCATCAGGAAAGACTGAGATTTATATGAAACTTATGGAAAGTTATCTCAATTTTGGGCAGCAAGTCCTTTATCTACTTCCTGAAATATCACTAACAACTCAAATTATTCAAAAATTAAAAACAAATTTTGGTGATAAAATATCGGTATTTCACTCAAGGTATTCATTAAACGAGAGAACTGAGGTATGGGAGAGTATAAAATCAAATAAGGATTCAAGTAGACTAATTGTAGGTACAAGATCATCAGTTTTTCTCCCATTTAATAAACTTGGATTAGTTATTGTCGACGAGGAGCATGAAACTTCATACAAGCAACAAGATCCATCTCCAAGGTATAACGCCCGTGATTCTGCAATTTATCTATCTGTACTAAATAATTCTAAAGTTATACTTGGATCAGCTACACCCTCGATTGATTCTTCTTATAATGCTAAGAATGAAAAATATGGTTATGTTAAGTTGAAAGAGAGATTTGGAAATATTGAAATGCCTGATATAATTACTCTAGATATGAGAAGTGAAATTAAAAATCAATATAGCTCTATATTTTCTGAAAATCTTGTTCGAGAAGTTCACAGCACTCTAAAATTGAATAAACAAGTAATTCTATTTAGAAACAGAAGAGGATATTCTCCACAGTGGATGTGTGACTCATGTGGTAATAATATAATGTGTGACAACTGTGATGTAAGCTTAACATATCATTCATCTTCAAATATGCTAAAGTGTCATTATTGTGGGTTTTCATCGAAAGCAGAAATTAGATGTAACTCATGTGGATCTGAAGCTATGAGTTTTAAGGGTGACGGAACTCAACAGATTGAAGAAATTATTAAAGAACTATTTCCAAATGCAATAAGTAAAAGAATGGATTGGGATACAACAAGGGGAAAATTTTCATTTGATAAAATAATTAACTCATTCGCAAAACAAGAAATAGATATTCTTATTGGTACACAAATGATTACAAAAGGACTTGATTTTAAAAATATTGGTTTAGTAGGTGTAATAAATACAGATCACTTCTTGAATTTCCCTGATTTTAGAGCTCATGAGAAAGCCTTTCAGACTTTAACTCAGGTAGCAGGAAGATCTGGTAGGTCTGGGGATAGAGGTAAAGTTCTGATGCAAACTTATCAACCAGAACACCCCATAATAAAAAATGTTATTGAGAACGACTATGAAAAGATGTATCAAAACCAATTATTAGAGAGAAAAGACTATAATTATCCTCCCTTTGTTAGACTAATCAGAATAACTATAAAAGATAAGAGTTATGAAAAACTAAATAGTTCAGGGGATTGGTTAAATAGAGTCATTAGAGACAATTATAAAGGAATAGTTTTAGGACCTGTATACCCTGAAATATCAAGAATTAAAAATAAATATCATAAACAATTTTTAATAAAACTCAGGAATCTAGATGAGTTAAATAGATTTCGAAGTATTTTTAAAAAAATTCAAAAAAGCTTTGATTCAATCTCAAAATATAGAAGTGTTAGAATCATTGTAGATGTAGATCCAATATAGCAATTTGATAACTCTAAAATAAATTTGGCAGATTATATTTAATAACCTAATTTTGCGGGCTAAGATTTGCAAATGAAAAACTACGAAACTGTATTTATTTTAAATCCAGCTCTCTCTGAAGAGCAAGTTCAAAAGACTGTTGACAAATATGAAAAGTCGTTAAAGTCTAATGGAGCTAAAATAATAAGTAAAGAAGTATGGGGACTAAAGAAGTTAGCTTATACTATCGAAAACAAGAATAGTGGGTTTTATAATCTTATAGAATATACAGCACCAGCAGAACTTGTCTCTTCCGTTGAACTGGAGTTTACTAGAGATGAAACAGTAATGAGATATCTTACAGTAACCCTTGATAAACATGCGCTAGCTTGGGCTGAAAAAAGAAGAAACAGAAATACAAAAAAAGCTAGTTAATTATGGCAGGTATTGAGGAACAGTCAAAAATTAAGAACGAAGGTGAGATAAGATATCTATCACCATTAGATATTAATACATCTAAAGCAAAAAAGTATTGTATGTTTAGAAGATCAGGTATTAAATATGTTGATTACAAGGACCCTGACTTTTTAAGTAGATTTATTAATGAACAAGGTAAGATACTACCAAGAAGATTAACAGGTACCTCGCTTAAATATCAAAGAAAAGTAGCTGTAGCTGTTAAAAGAGCAAGACACCTGGGACTGCTTCCATACGTTGGAGACTTATTAAAATAAATATGGAGATTATACTCAAAGAAAACGTTGCAAATGTTGGTTTTAAAGATGAGCTAGTCTCTGTTAAAGCTGGTTATGGAAGAAACTTTCTGATTCCTACTGGTAAGGCTGTTCTTGCCACTGAATCTGCAAAAAAGGTTCTTGCTGAAAACTTGAAGCAAAAAGCTTTTAAAGAAAAGTCGATAATTGATGCTGCTAAAAAAACTGCAACTAAAATTTCTAAATTAGAACTCAAAATTTCTGTTAAAGTTGGTCCTGATGGTAAACTATTTGGATCAATCTCAAATGCTGATGTAGCTAAAAGTCTTTTTGATAAAAAGATTGAGGTAGAAAAAGAAAACATTTCAATTCCTGGTAAATCTATCAAAAGAATTGGAAGCTATCAGGCTACAATAAGACTTCACAGAGAAGTTTCTGCTCAATTAAACTTCGAGCTTCAGCCTGAAAAGAAATAATTTCATAACTTTATTACTTACTGATTATCAAATTATTTTTTGATGTCTCAAAAACTTAATACACCAAAGGGTACTCGTGATTTTTCTTCTTTAGAATTAAAAAAAAGAGAATATTTACTTAATATTTTGAAAAATTGTTTTAAATCTTTCAATTTTCAAGAGATACAAACACCTTCGTTTGAAAACTTAAATACTCTTACGGGAAAGTATGGAGATGAGGAAGATAATTTAATGTTTAAAATATTGGCTTCAGGTGATAAAATTAAAAAAGCTGATTTAGATGCATTTAAAGATAATAAACTATCTAAGTTTTCTAATTCATTATCTGACAAAGCTTTAAGATATGATCTTACTGTGCCATTATCTAGGTTCATCTCTCAAAATTTGAATAATATTTCATTCCCATTTAAAAGATTTCAAACTCAATTAGTCTGGCGAGCTGAAAGACCTCAAAAAGGTAGGTATAGGGAGTTTCTTCAGTGTGATGTTGATATTATAGGTGAGTCTAATATTTTAAATGAGTTAGAATGTATTAAAGTCTATGATTCTGTGTTTCAAAAACTAGGAATGCCAAAGGTGGTTCTTAGAATCAACAATAGACAAATTTTAGAGGGAGTATCTAAGTTAATGAAATTAGAAAATGTAACTGAGATAGCCTCTATCCTTGATAAGACTGACAAAATAGGAGTTGATGGAGTGATGAAAGAATTAAAAGATAGAAACTTTTCAGATGATTCTGTAAACCAATTAAAGTTGCTACTTAATATAAAAGGGACTAACGATGAGAAGATTAAAAATTTGAGAAGTCTTTTCAGTTCAAATAATATTTCATTAATTGGAGTTGATTTACTCGAGGAAATAATTAAAACATCACAAAAATTCAATTTAAATAATATTAATATAAATGTTGATCTATCTTTAGCTAGAGGCCTTAGTTACTATACAGGTACAATCATTGAAGTCTCATCCCCAGTAGAGTTTAATATTGGATCAATTGGAGGAGGTGGTAGATATGATGACTTAGTTCAGAAAAACAACCCAAGACTTAGTGGATTTGGAATATCTTTCGGCTTTGATAGAATATTCTTAATACTGGAGGAATTAAAATTATTTCCTAGTGAATTAGATTCTTCAAAATCTTTTCTTTTTCTAAATTTTGGACTTGAAAAGCTAGACAGTATTTTACTCTATGTAAATCAATTAAGAGAAAAAAATATTACTTGTGAATTATATCCATCTAATTTAAAAATCCAAAAACAATTAGATTACGCAAATCAAAAAGGAATTGATTATGTAGTAATTATTGGTAATGAAGAGGTAAAATCTAATATTTTCATATTAAAAGATATGAAGAGTGGAGATCAATCCTCATTTGATATTAGTAATCTTTTAAATGAAATTGAAAATCTTAGTTGAAATGGTTATACCATTTCTTAAATGGTCTTTCAATTAAACTAGTAAACTTGGAGTTCTGAATTTCATCTAAATCTGTATCAACTCCATATATAATTTTGTCTTTATCTAATTCCATATAGGTGCCAAAGAGTCTGTCCCAAATTGAAAAAATATTACCATAATTTGAATCAGTATATGGAAGTTCAAAGTGATGATGGACTTTATGCATGTTAGGTGATACAATAATATAACTTAGTAATTTATCAACTTTGTTTGAAATCTGAATGTTTGCATGATTAAACTGAGATGCTATCACAGATATAGATTGATACATAAGAACTAGCCCTATAGGTGCCCCAGAAATGAAAATTCCAATAAAAGTAAACACAAATCGAACAACACTTTCAAAAGGATGGTGTCTATTTGCTGTTGTAGTATCTACTTTATGATCTGTATGATGTACAATATGGATAAACCAAAGTAACTTAACCTTATGTTGGACTAGGTGGGGTAGATAAGCACCGATTAAGTCAAGCACTAATAATCCTAATACTATACTAATTATTAACGATGAGTCTACTAGATGAATAATTCCAAAATTATTTTCATTTGTCCAATCAGCTGCAAAAACTAGAAGAAAAGCAAAGAAAAAATTCACAATTATAGTAGTAAGTGTCAATAAAAAATTTGGAATTGAGTGCCTCCACTTCATGTAATCAAGAAATTTAAATGGAGCTATTCCTTCAATTACCCAAAAAAGAGTAATTCCAGATACTATAATTAGGGCCCTATTAACAGAAGAAATATTTTCAAATATCAACAATAAATTTTCCATACTAGTCAAATATAACTTTATCATTTGAATTATCTGTATCTGCTATAAGTTCAGTAGGGTTTAAATCAATTGATTCAATAGAATCTAGTTCACTTTCTATCTCAAAACTATATTTTTTATATGCCCAAGACCAATCTTTTAATTGTATCCAGCTTTTTGCATATGAAGGTTGTCTTTTCTCACCTCTCATCAATGAAATAGGTATGTAGTAATACTTTTCGGTTCCATCTTTATGTTTAACAAGCACCTCAAGTGGCATAGGCATTAGACCAATTCGCTCAATTGTAACTTTAGATTTACCATTTGTCTGTTCCACCTTATTTATGGCATAGTTAATTGTATTTGTTGTATTTGTCCAATCAGTTAAATACCAATTTAAAAGGATGCCAGAAGTTTGCTCCGCAATTCGCCTTAAATCATCTGGCAGCGGATGAGTAAACTTATATGTGTCAAAATAATTTTTAATTGTTCTTTTAAAATCGTTATCTCCAATAATATATTTTAACTGACTAAGAAAAACAAAACCTTTGTCATAAGCTGCGTCTTCATATGCTCTGTTATACTTAAATCTATTAGCATTTGTTGCCAAGGGCATTTCTTGCCCAGACTTGGCAAGAGAGATATAATCTTTATATGGGCTTCTTGTATAAAATGGATGAAAGTCTATATTAAAGACATGACTTTCTCCGAGTTCACCAAAGTAAGATGCTGACCCTTCATCCATCCAAGCATGTTTCATCTCATTAGTAGCTAAGACTCCTTGAAACCATGCGTGTGCTAACTCATGTGAGGTTACACTTACTAGAGGGATGAGATCTTCACCAGAATTAATAAGTGTTAGCATTGAATATTCCATTCCGCCATCTCCTCCTTGAACCACTGAATATTGTTTGTATGGATAAATCCCTATATTCTCATTAAAGAATTTCATTAGCTCTGCTGTAACTGGTTGAAGAGTCTTCCAATTGTCAATAATTTTAGGATCATTTTTATAATAAAAATTTAATTTAACACCGTTAGGTCCATCAAATATATCGTGAATATAATCAGGATCAGCAGCCCATGTAAAGTCATGAACTTTTGGAGCAAGAAAATTCCATATTCTTTTATTACCAGACCTTTTCCCAAGTTTTAAATTTGAAGGATCTCTCTCTTGAAGATACCCAGAAGCTGCAACAATAAAATCTTTATCTATTTTTATAGTAACATCAAAATCTCCCCAAACACCATGAAATTCTCTTCCTGTGTATGGAGCAGTATTCCATCCTTCATAATCATATTCTGATATTTTTGGATACCATTGAGCCATCGAAAATTTAACTCCCATAGGGGAGTCCCTTCCTGCTCTTCTAATTGTAACTGGGACTTGTCCATTAAAATCCATAGTAAAAACAGATGATTCTCCAGGAAGTAATGGATTGGCAAGTGTTACCTCTAAAATAGTATCAGATAAATAAGTTTCAACTTTTAAATTATCTTGTTTAAGATTAGTAACATTAAGGAAACCTTCCTCTTCAGGTTTTAATTCATTAATATTGACATCAAACCTTTTGTTATTATCATCTCCATTTTCCAATCTAACAGCCATATCACTTCCAACCTTAAATGCATTAAAATAAAGATGAAAAAAAATTTTATTTAATGAATCTCTTGAATTGTTTTTATAAATAATCTCTTGATTTCCCTTATAGGTATTATCCTTTGCTTTAAAATCAACAAAAATTTTGTAATCAGCATTTTGTTGCCAATAATTCTGAGCTTGAACACCATCAACATGAAACAATTTTAAAATCAGTAAGGTTGATAAAGTTTTTAAATTCATTGATTAATTTAGTACAAATCAAATATAAGTATTACTTATATACGTTGTGTTAAAATAATTTTAAAAACATTTATATTTATGTAAATCATAATTATGGAAAATTTTTTTTATTCAATATTAACTTTATTATTAGTTCTAAATTTTTCTCATGCTCAAGAAGATAAAGGAGTTAAGAAAGTTGAGTCGAAAAAAGAAAAATCTTTTAAAGAATTAACAAAACGAAGTATATTAATTGAGGGTTTATTTGATATATATCAGGATACTATATCAGGTAAAATTCAAATGTTGATAAGGGAAGATCAACTAAACAAGGACTATATCTATGGATCGCAAATTGCAGATGGTGTAGTCAGAACTGCTGGATTTAGAGGACAGTATAGGGATGAAAAAATATTAAACTTTAAAAAATATTTTAATAAAATAGAAATATTAGCTGTCAATTCAAATTTCTATTTTGATGAAAATAATCCATTAAGTAAATCAAAAGATGCAAATATTAGTAATTCATTGATATCAAGCATAGAAATTAAATATTTTGATAAAAAGAAAAATGCATATTTAATAGATGCCAATGGATTATTTATATCTGAGCTTTTAACTAGAATTAAAATACCAACTAATCCTTTTCAATATAATCGATCATTTCAATTAGGAAGGTTTGACAGAGGAAAATCAAAAATTGAAAATATTAATAACTATCCTAAGAACTTAAATGTAAAAACAAATTATGTTTATAATAATCCAAATGTAGGTTCTTCTGGTTCAGATGCTGTTGAGGATTCAAGATATGTTTCTGTAAAAACATTTCATACAATTGTCGAAATGCCTGATGATGATTATCAGATAAGACTAGATGACCAAAGAGTTGGTTATTTTTTAACTCAAGTTGATAATCTTACAGACCCTGGAACTACAAATTATAGAGACTTGATCAATCGATGGAAGTTAATTAAAAAAGATCCAAGTCTAGAAATTTCAGAGCCTGTTAAACCAATTATATGGTGGATCGAAAACTCAACTCCTATTGAATGGAGAGAAACAATAAAGGAGGCAGTATTGCAGTGGAATCCTGCATTTGAGAAAGCTGGGTTTAAAAATGCTATTGAAGTAAAGATTCAACCTGATGATGCAGATTGGGATGCCGGAGACATTCGATACAATGTATTAAGATGGACCTCTTCACCTGAACCACCTTTTGGAGGGTATGGACCAAGTATGGTCAATCCAAAAACTGGTGAAATAATTGCCGCTGATATTATGCTTGAGTTTGTTTTTTTTACAAACAGAGTATTTTATGACAAATTATACTCTAATGTGACTGCAATAATGGATACAAATAATTATAATCATACTCATGATCATGATAATTTTGTTTGCTCTGCAGGGAGCATTTTACATGATAATATAAATTTTGGAAGAACTTTTATTGCTTTAAACGGAGATGATTATGATTTAGAGGAGTTAGAGAGACAATCAATGATGTATTTAATTATGCATGAAGTGGGACATACTTTAGGTCTTAATCATAATATGAAGTCAAGTAGTATCCATACTATTAGTGAACTTTATGATGGTAATAAACTGAAAGGAAAAGCTATTTCAGGCTCTGTGATGGATTACCCTGCGCTTAATTTAAATCCTAATCCAAAAATTAAATCTCCATATGCAGATTCATCAGTTGGACATTATGATAAATGGGCTATTGAGTTTGGATATAAACCTTTCAAATCTGAGCAGGAAAGAAACGAAATTTTATCAAGGTCAACAAATCCGTTACTTATTTTTGGAAATGATGCAGATATACTTTATTCTTCTCGGGGAATTGACCCAAGAGTTCAAACAAATGACATGTCTTCTGACCCAATAAGTTATTCAATTGATAGAATGCAACTTGTTAATGGACTTTTTGATGATATTTTAGATAAATTTCAAATTCCTGGTAATACTTATGAGGATCTTAGAAGAGCATTTTTTAATCTTAACTCACAATATGCCAGTGCAGCCTCAACGATCTCCAAATTTATAGGTGGAGTATATGTTGAAAGATCTGTAATTGGACAAAAAGGTTCTAAGAAGCCATATACTCCTGTAAGTTATAGAGACCAGAAGCGAGCTTTCAAGGCTTTAGATAAATATATTTTCTCTTCTGATAATTACAAAATTCCCTCTGATATTTTTAATTATTTAGCTAGACAAAGAAGAGGTTTTGAGTTTTATAGTGGTTCTGAGGATCCCAAAATTCATGACTTAATTTTATCTAATCAGGCCAGAGTTCTTTCTCAATTAATGTCTCCAAACACATTACAACGTCTAAAGGATTCTGAACTTTACGGTAATAAATATAAATTATCAGAGTTTATGACAGATTTAAATAATTCAATTTTTTCTGATATTGATAAAAATATTGATGGTTTCAGACAAAATCTTCAAATAGTTTACACGAAAAGACTTATTGATATAATAAGTAGTGAAAAGGGTAAAAGCTATAAAAACCACGCTAAATCTATAGCATTGTTAAATCTTAATGAAATTATGAAATCTATGAGCTCCAACGGAAATATATCATCTAGAGCACATAAAATGCATTTAAAGTCAATAATTGAAAAAGCACTAGATAATGATTAAATCAAAAAATATGAAAAAAATAATAATATTAAATCTTCTATTTATAAGTTCACTATTTTCTCAAGACTATTATTTTGAAAAATATGCACCATTTGATGAAAATATTATGTCTCCAGAAGAATTCTTAGGATATCCTATTGGTGAAATGCACACTAGACATGACATGATCAATAGTTATATAAAATATTTGTCGGAGGTTTCAGATAAAGCTTACATGCTTCATTATGCAACTTCACATGAGGGAAGAAAATTAATTTATTTAATTGTGAGTTCACCAGAGACAATAAAGGATATTGACTCAATAAGAGAATCTCATATTTCTTACATAGATCCTGAAGATCAAAATTATACAGGGAATAGTAAACCAAATGATTTTCCAGTAATTATTAATCTAGGGTTCAATGTTCATGGTAATGAGCCATCGAGTTCTGAGGCGGCAATGCTTACTGCATACACTTTAATTAGCTCAAAGTCAAATGAGATAGATAAATATCTTAATAATTCTATTGTATTAATTGACCCTACAATAAATCCTGATGGAAGAGATAGACACACACAATGGGTCAACAGTTATAAAAGTTCTCCACTTTTAAGTGATCCTCAAGATGCTGAGCATAATGAATATTGGCCTGGTGGTAGAACAAATCATTATTGGTTTGATTTAAATAGGGATGTATTGCTAGGAATACATCCTGAAACAAGAGGTAAAATAAATTTTCACCATAATTGGTACCCCAATGTTACAATGGACTTCCATGAAATGGGAACAAATAGTACATATTTTTTTGTACCATGGAAAGCACATGCTGCAAAAGATCCTGTTATACCTCAGGAAAACTATGAGTATTTCGAAAAATTATTTGGAAATTTTTTTGCTGAAGGACTTGATGAAATAGGATCATTATATTTTTCTAAGGAAGCATTTGATAAAACATATCCTGGATATCATTCATCTTATGCAGACCTTTTGGGCGGTATAGGTATGTTATTTGAACAAGCCAGTTCAAGGGGACACGTTCAAGAAACACAATTTGGAGAGATAACATTCCCTTTCACTATAAGAAATCAATATATCTCAGGTATGACCACTATTAAAGCTTCAGTTGAAATTAAAGATGAATTAAAAGAATATCAACAGAGATTTTTTTCAACAGCACTTTCAGATGCAGATAAAAAAAGAATAAAAGGGTACTCTTTTAAAATGGGTAAAGACAGAAATAAGACTAAAGCATTTTTAGATAAATTAAAAATTCATGACATCAATGTTTATAGAGAAAACAACAATTTTTATGTTCCAACTAAACAAAAAAATTATAGAACAGTTAGATCAATTTTTGAAACTAATAAAGAATTTAATGATAGTGTATTTTATGATGCTTCATCATGGTCAATTGCAAATTTTTATGATATTAATTATACCTCTTCAACTAGACAGATGGAAGGGACAAACATTAAAAATTTAGACAACTTATTTGAAACTAACACATTTGAGAAATCTAATTATGCATATTTAATTAATTCTGTTGATTATAATATTCCAGCTGTAATTAATACATTACTTGATAATAAAATTAAGGTTTCTACAGCCTTTAAACCTTTCAAAATTAATACCACTAGTGGTTTACAGTCATTCGATTATGGTTCGCTTGTTATTGCAGTAAGTATTCAGGATGTAGATAATGAAATGTTATTTGAAAAACTTAGCTCTATTCAAGAGGATTATAACGTGAACATTTACTCAGTTAATTCTGGTTTAAGCTCAGGTGGTATTGATCTTGGAAGCAGGTATGTATCACCAATCAAAAAGCAAAAAGCAATGATGTTGGTTGGAACTGGTGTAAGGGCATATGAAGCAGGAGAGGTCTGGCATCTTTTAGATCAAAGAGTTGGTATGCCTATTTCTAAAATACCTATTAGAAACTTTGATAGAATTTCATTAGATAAATACTCAACAATGGTAATCGTTTCAGGTAACTATAAATTTAATGATAATCAGATTCAAATAATTAAAGATTGGGCTAGTAGAGGTAATACAATAATATCAATTGGATCAGGCTCTAAGTTTCTAATTGATAATAAAATTGTAAAAGAAGATTTATTAGATTCAGAAAATAACTCAATAGAAGATCTATATCTTCCATACGGTGATGCAATGAATAATCGAGGCAAAGAGCAAATAGGTGGAATTATTTTAAAAAACAAGTGTAGATTTGACTCATCCTCTGGGTTTTGGATTAGAGGACACTAGTCTACCAGTATATAAGAATAATACTATATGGATTAAACCTTCTAAAAATAGTTACTCATCTGTAGTAAGATATACAGAAGATCCCTTAATTGATGGATTCATTACAAGCAGAAATTCCGAAAAACTTAAATCTACAGTTTCGTTATTAGTATCTAAAATTGGTCAAGGACGAGCAGTTATGTTTTCTGATAATCCAAATTTTAGAGGTTCTTGGTATGGAACAAATAGATTATTTCTTAATGCAATACTTTTTGGAGATAAGATAAGAGTCCCATAATGAAATGGTTCAGAGATATAGGACCAGGTGTATTAATAGCTGCAGCTTTTATAGGACCTGGTACTGTGACTCTATCTACTATTGCAGGAGCTTCATTTGGTTACACTTTAATATGGGCTATTATCCTATCAATTTTTTCTACAATTGTTTTACAAGAGATGTCTCTTAGAATTGGATTAATTACCAAGATGAATTTAGCAGAGGTTGTAAGAACTAATATTAAATCCAAACTTATTAATAGACTTTTTTTAGTATTAATTATTAGTTCAATATTAATTGGAAATGCAGCATATGAAGCAGGAAATATTACAGGAGCTTCACTCGGTATATCTGCAATTCTTAATTTACAATCAATTAATTATATACCAATTTTTATTGGATTAATTGCATTTATAATACTTTATCAAGGTGATTACAAAATATTAGAAAGGATTCTTATTCTATTAGTGCTAATTATGAGTTCTTCTTTTTTTATTGCTGCAATTATGACTAAACCTAACATTAGTAGCCTAATAGATGGAATTATATCACCAGAACTTAATTCAAGTAATCTAATGGTTGTCCTTGGTCTAATAGGCACTACTGTTGTTCCATATAATTTATTTCTTCACTCTTCATTGGTTTCTGAAAAGTGGAGTTCTCTAGACAAATTAAAAGTCGCAAGACTTGAAAGTTTTTTTTCAATTCTTGTTGGTGGCTTAGTTTCATTATCAATCATAATCACTGCAGCATCCGTAAATAATAAAGATGTTACTGGAGTAATTGACTTAGCTCGAGGACTTGAGCCTCTATACGGAAAATTTGCAATCTATTTTTTAGGGATTGGTTTATTTGCATCAGGGATTACCTCATCTATTACAGCTCCTTTAGCTGCTGCTTATGTTGCTAAAAGCTGCTTTGGTTGGCAAGATTCACTTAAGAGTAGAAAATTTAGAGCTATTTGGATCATTATATTAATTATAGGTGTTCTAGTGTCTATGGTAAAAATAAATCCAATTGAAATAATAAAATTTGCACAGTTTTCTAATAGTCTTCTACTACCAATTATTGCAATAATTCTTTTATGGCTGATTAATAATAAAAACATAATCAGTAATAAGTATAGTTATAGGTACCAAAATATTTTTGGTTTTCTTATAGTGATTATATCACTAGTCCTAGGAGCTAAAGGCTTAATATCACTCATATAATGTTAAATATAAATTGTGATTTAGGAGAGGGACTTAATAATGAGCATATCATTATGCCGTTGATTGATTCATGTAATATTGCATGTGGTGGTCATGCAGGTGATAATGGTAGTATGATTGAATGTGTTGAAATTTCAATTAGAAATAAAGTAAAAATTGGAGCCCATCCATCTTATCCTGATAAAATTAATTTTGGAAGAAAAAAAATAAATATCCCTCCCTCTGAATTATCATATAGTATAATTTCTCAGATTGAATCTCTTGAGGCAATTTCAAATTCATATGGTGTTACCCTAAATCATATTAAGGCTCATGGGGCACTTTATAATCAAATGATAAAAGATGCTGATCTTTCTAAATTTTATCTAGATACTATAGAAGAGTTTAAAAATAGATACTCTATATATATTCCATATAAATCTGAAATTGAAAAGATAGCTTTAAAAAGAGGATTTAAGATTGTATATGAAGTATTTGGAGATAGAAATTATAATGATGATTTAAGTTTAGTGTCTAGAGATCATGAAAGCGCATTAATTACTGATCCAGAGACTGTTTTTGAACATATAAATACTATGAAAGAAACAAATACTGTAAAAACAGTAAATGGAAATTTTCAAAAAATAAAGTTTGACACTATTTGTATTCATTCTGATACTAATAACTCTATAGACATATTAAAAAAAATAAATAAAAAATTTAATGGAAGATAATATTAAGACATATTTTGTTTTTAGTGATAGATCTATTTTAATATCATATAATTGTGAAATCAATTTCAAATTAATTAGTCATATATCAAATACTAAGGAAAGAATTCAAATAAATCTTAATGATTGTATTGTTGAAATTGTTCAATCTATTAGTTCATTACTAGTAATTTTTGATATTAGTAAAATTTCAACTGATGATCTTATTACTGAATTAAAAAAAATTGAAGATAAAGAGACTGATCATTTTGAATCCAGTAAAACATGGCAAATCCCAGTTTGTTATGATCTAAAGTACGCAGTTGATCTTGAAAATTTGGCAAAAGAAAAAAAACTGTCTCCATCAGAAATTATCAATATTCATAAATCAAAAGTATATAATGTTTTGTCAATGGGATTTTTGCCTGGTTTTATGTATCTGGGTTTTACCGACGAGAATCTTCATTGTGAAAGAAAAGAAACCCCCTCTTTAGATATAAAAAAAGGGTCTATTGGAATTTCATTAAACCAAACATGCATTTATCCTCAAGACAGTCCTGGGGGGTGGCATATCATAGGTGCTTCACCTTTAGATTTTTTTAATTTAAAATCTAAAAATCCTTGCTTTGCCAAGCCTGGTGATAAAATTCAATTTATTGAAATATCTAGCAGACAATATCAAAAAATAAAAAATGAAAAATCATTAAAACCAATATCTAAATAAATGATTAAAGTAATTCAACCAGGTCTTTTCACAACCATACAGGATGGAGGAAGATATGGGTTTAGAAATCTTGGAATACCTACCTCTGGTTTTATGGATCATGAAAGTGCATGGACTGCAAATAAAATTGTAGATAATAATAAAGATGAATCTCTTTTTGAGATTACACTTATTGGACCAACCCTAATTTTTAATGGAAATTATGTAATATCAATTACAGGTGGTAATTTTAACCCCTTGATTAATGGAGTACCTGCTAAAATGTATCAACCAATTAATGTTGAGTCAGGAGATAAATTAAAATTAAATTATACAATAAATGGTGCTAGATGCTATATAGCTGTTTCAGGAGGGCTTAATGTAAAGTCTTTATTTGGAAGTAAATCATTCTTTAGCAATATAACTGATTCGTATTATTTAAAAATGGGTGATGAAATTAAAGTTTTAAAAAGCTATAAAAATAAAATTTTAAAATGGGATAAATTAAAATTTAAATTAAACATGTCCATGAAAGTCTTCAAAGGTCCTGAATTTGATTTACTATCTACTAATTCAAAAAATAAATTATTTAAAAATCAATTTACAATTAGCACTAACAACAGAATGGCTTATAATATTCAGGAAAAGCTTCAAGTTGGGATAAAATCAATTATTTCTTCACCCGTACTGCCTGGTACTGTTCAACTGACTCCATCGGGAAATATGATTATACTTCATAGAGATTGCCAAACAATAGGTGGTTATCCAAGGATTCTGCAGCTTAATATAAGTTCATTAGACCATTTATCACAAATAAAATCCAGTGATAAAATTAAATTTAATCTGATTAATTCGTAATAATGTTTATCTCAATTAATTTAGTCTCATTAAGTTTTTTCTCTTGCCTATTCTTTATTCTATAAAATTTTTTTAATTTTTTCTCATTAGATTTTTTGTCTACAAATATTGTGTCATTTTCAATATCTGCGCTTATATTTTTGATAAATTTTGCAATCTGATCGTCAATTGACTTAATCTCTTTTTTTATAACTCTTCTTTCTAAAATGCCATTAAAATTACTGTCAATTCTTACATTGCTCACTTCATTTATTAGATTTAGTAAACTAGAGTCACCACCACGGCTATAAAGTGATGTATTATTATATCTATTTTGATTTCTTAACCTTTTTCCATTAATAATAACATCAACAGACCCTTTATGCCTGAAACTAAAATATCTTTTTGAAATAAATTCTTGAAGATTTATAATAATTTCTAGATCTTGTCTATGAAATTGAGATTTTAAAACACCTCTTAGTAATTCATCTCTATCTCTAGCTGTAAATTCCTCTCCAAATAAAAAAATTGTAGGAAGTCTTTTTGTACCAACATTAACATTCTTGAGATCAATTTTAGACCCTTCCTGAGCATAAAGATTGCAAAATGATAGCACTAATGATAGAAGAGTGATAAAATAAGGTCTCATATTTAAAATTAAAAAAAAGAATCAATTTTATTCTGGCACTATAAAAACTAAAGGATCAAAATCCCATAAATATGGAAGAAGAAAAAAAACAAATAGTGTTAATAGAACAATTGAAATTAGGTTCATCCATATTCCAACTCTGACCATATCAGGAATTCTTAGGTATCCTGATCCAAAAACTATAGCATTTGGAGGAGTTGCAACAGGAAGCATAAATGCACAAGAAGCCGCAACTGTTGCAGAAACCATTAATATAAAAGGATGAACGTCAATTGTCATTGACATAGGATAAAGAATAGGAAGAAGCATTGCAGTGGTTGCAAGATTGGATGTAATTTCAGTTAAAAAATTAACTGATGCAATTAGAATGAAGACCAATAATATCAACGACACACCATCCAATAAAGTCATTTGATTACCTATCCATAATGCAAGGCCACTGTCTTTAAATCCTGCTGCTAGAGCCATGCCCCCGCCAAATAATAATAAAATTCCCCATGGTAACTTAACAGCCTCATCCCATTTTAGAATTTTTCTTTCTCTATTTTTTGTTGGTAATAAAAATATTATAACTGCTCCTATCATAGCAATGATAGTATCATCAATCCCAGGTATAATTGATTGAAGTAAATAAGAACGGCTTATCCACGCAAATGCAGTAAATGCAAAAACTCCAGCTACTAACTTCTCTTCATAGCTTATTTTTCCTAAAGCTTTTAATTGTTTATAAATTTCTTCTCTTCCACCTGGAAAAGTTTTCTGTTTAAACTTAAATGCAATACTTGTTATGTATTTCCAGCATATGAATAAAAGAATAATTGATATTGGAAAACCAAATTGGAACCATTTAGCAAAGGTTATCTCATATCCAAAAGTTTCTTCAACAACACCAGCTAAAACAAGGTTAGGAGGTGTTCCAATTAAAGTGGCAACACCACCAATTGATGCGCTGTAGGCAATAGCTAACATAAGAGCTTTTCCGAAATTTAAATTCTCATCCTCAATAGTACTTGGGTTATCTCTTAATTGGGCAACAATTGCAATTGCAATAGGTAACATCATAACAGCAGTAGCTGTATTTGATATCCACATTGACATAAATGCAGTAGCAATCATAAAACCAAGAATAATATTCACAATGTTAGTTCCAATTAAATTAATAATATTTAATGCTATTCGCTTATGCAAATTCCATTTCTCAATAGCGATTGCAATTATAAAACCTCCTATGTAAAGAAAAACATACTTATGTCCAAACGAGGCAGTTGTTTCTGTTAACCCTAATCCACCGGTTAAGGGAAACAATATAATTGGCAATAATGCAGTTACAGCTATAGGTATAGCTTCTGTAATCCACCAGATTGCAATCCAAATAGTTGATGCAAGTATAGCATTTGCTCTAGGGTTTAGACTTTCAGGATTAAAGAAAAATAATACAGCTAAAAAAGCTAAGGGCCCTGATATTAAACCTATATTTTTTGAATTAATATTCATATTGCAATTTTAAAAATAATCTATTTTTGTTTACAATAGATAGAAAAACCATTTTGCAATGAAAATTTTAATTGCTTGTGATAAATTTAAAGGTTCCTTAAGTGCTAATCAAGTATGTGGTGCTATTACTAAAGGGATAAAAATTAATAAATCTAAACATGAAATAATATCATGTCCAATGGCTGACGGGGGAGAAGGGTCAATTGATATAATAAATAATTATTTAAGTCTTAAGCCTGTAGAATTGATTATCAATGATCCTTTATTTCGTCCAATAAAATCTGTTTATTATTTTTCAGATCTTACTGCTTATATTGAAATGTCATTAGCCTCAGGTTTGTCCTTACTTAAAAAAGAAGAGCAAAACTGCATGAACACATCTTCTTTTGGAACGGGTGAATTAATTAAAGATGCAATTAATAAGGGCTTGACTACAATAAATTTATACATTGGTGGCAGTGCTACAAATGACGGTGGAATCGGCATAGCCTCGGCATTAGGATTTGAATTTTATGATAAGTTTAAAAAGCTATTATCTCCAGTTGGAAAAAATCTTGAATCAATTGATTATATTGATGTAAGTAAGGTCAATTTTAATTTTAAAGAAGTTAATATTAATGTTATCTGTGATGTCCATAATCCTTTATATGGAAGTAATGGTGCGGCTTTTGTTTATGGTAAACAAAAAGGAGCAAACTCAATTGAAATAAAGAAATTAGACCAAGGATTAATTAATTTACAAACAATTTTACTTAAACATAACTTTTCCGATGTTGCAAATATTCCTGGATCAGGAGCTGCTGGAGGAGTAGGTGGTGGTTTAGTCTCCTTACTTGGGGCAAAATTAATTTCAGGTATACAGAATTTTATTGAAATTACTCAATTAGAATCACTAATCAAGGAATGTGATATAATAATTACAGGAGAAGGTAAAATAGATTTGCAAACCGAAAAAGGAAAAGTTATAAGTGGTATTTGTAAGCTAGCAAGAAAACATAATAAATCTATTATCGCAGTTTGTGGAGATAAAGAAAAGGGTGTGTCAGTGAAATTAGGAATAAGAAAAGTTTACACCATTTTAGAAAAAACAGATTCAATTAAAAAGGCTATGAATAATGCAGAAAAATATTTGAATGAAATAGGTTTTGAAATAGGAGGTAGACTAAGAAACCTCCTGTAAATATTATTTTTGCAGGAGGTTTTGCGGAGAAAGAGGGATTCGAACCCCCGGAGGTATGACCCTCAACAGTTTTCAAGACTGCCGCATTCGACCACTCTGCCATTTCTCCATTAGCATTGCAAATATAAGTGATTTTAGATTTTTTGTAGAGAAATAAATTATTCTTTTTTCATTAAATTAATTTTGCTAAAAGACTTTTCAATTCCTTTAATTAGAGCTGAGCTTAAACCTTGATGCTCCATCTCAATTAAGCCTTCAATAGTACAACCGTTAGGTGTTGTAACTTTATCTATTTCATCTTCAGGGTGGGATTGATTTTCTTCTAATAATTTGGCAGCCCCTAATGATGTCATAAGGGACATTTCAAGTGCTTGTCTGGATTCAAAACCTAACTGAACACCACCCTGAGCAGTAGCTCTAATAAGTCTCATCCAAAAAGCTATTCCGCTTGCTGAAATTACTGTTGCAGCTTGCATATTTTTTTCCTCGATTATCATTGTATGTCCTAATTTTTTAAAAATATTTTGAACAATTTCAACACTTTTTTTTCCAGTTCTATTTGAACAGATACATGTAACCGCTTGCTTAACCGCAACGGCCGTATTAGTCATGCATCTAATTATTTTTTTATCATTACCAAACGCATCTTCTAAATCCTTGATAGAGATTCCTGTAATTGGAGATATAATAATTTGATCTGAGTTTATGTGCCCTTTTATTTCTTCTGCTAATCCCTTAAATTGTTTAGGCTGAACAGTTAAAAAAATTATATTACTGTCTGATACTGCATTTAAATTATTACTTGTTAAAATACATCTTTTATCTTCAATATTTTGGCTTAAAGTTTTTACGTCTTTTTTGGTAATATATAATTTGTTTAAATCACCAAATGATATAAGACCGTTTGCGATACTACCTCCTAGGTTTCCATATCCTAAAATTGATATATTCATTTTTTTTTTTTAAATCAATCAAATATAATTCAAAATGACTTTACTTTATTCATTAAGTCTATTATAAAAAAAGAATTATATTGTCATTAATGGTACTAGATGTAAACTCTATTTTAATTCTTTTTGGTCTTGGTTTATTTGCTGGTGTAGTTAATACCCTCGCAGGTGGAGGCTCTTTGGTAACCCTCCCTGTATTGATACTTTTTTTTGGATTAGATGAGGCTATTGCAAATGGAACAAATAGGTTAATGGTGATCTCAGCTGCATTAGTGGCAAGCTACGGATATAGAAGTAAGGGCATATCAACCCATCCATGGGGGCTATATTTTGGAATTGCAGCAACTTTTGGAGCAATAATTGGTGCAAGAATAGCAATAGATATTGACGGAGATACATTTAAAAGGTTT
>CABYCA010000011.1 GCA_902517365.1 uncultured Bacteroidota bacterium
GATAAAGTAGACTCAGATGTACCATCTGAATACAAAGGAAAACTTATTAAAAAAAACTTTGAGGTAGATGATATAGTTAAAGTTGGAGAGGTTATAGCTGAGATTGAAACAGAAATGATTGAGAATGACCAACCAATTATTAAACCTAAAGAGACAAAAAAAGAAATTATTCAAGTAGAGAGTGATGAGAAATCATCAGATGAGATTGAACTAGATGACATTCCATCACTAGAATTATTAGATAAAGAAAATCTAATCGATAGTCTTAAAGATGAGACCAAGACTGATAAATTCTATTCACCATTAGTAAAAAATATTGCAAAAAAAGAAAAAATTAGCAATCAAGAACTTGATTCAATAGTTGGTAGTGGAAAAAATGGGAGAGTTACAAAGCAGGATATATTATCCTATGTTAGCTCTAGATCTAATAGTGCAAATGATAATATTTCAGCTGAAATAAATTCTAACAGAGAAGACCAAATTTTAGAACTTGATAGAATGGGTAAGATTATTTTTGACCACATGTCAAATAGTAAAAAGATCTCTGCTCATGTTCAATCTTTTATTGAAGTTGATGTAACTAATTTATGGGATTGGAGAGAAAAATATAAAAAATCATTTTTTGAAAATGAGGTTCAGAAACTTACATTTACTCCACTTTTTATCGATGCAGTTGTAAAATCACTAAAAGATTATCCAATTTTAAATAGTTCTATAGTTGATGAAAAAATCATAATCAAAAAATCTATAAATATTGGTATGGCCACAGCTGTAGAAAATGGAAATTTGATTGTGCCAGTAATAAAGAATGCAGATCACCTAAATTTAAAAGGTCTAACATTAGCTGTTAATGATTTATCAGGGAGAGCTAGATCTAACTCACTAAAACCTGAGGAAATTTCTGATGGAACATATACTGTAACAAATGTTGGAAATTTTGGTTCAATCATGGGTACGCCAATCATTAACCAACCTCAAGTTGGAATTCTAGCCATAGGTGTAATAAGAAAGTTACCATCTGTAATTGAAACAGATAAAGGAGATTTCATTGGTATTAGAAAGAAACTTATTCTATCTCATACTTATGATCATAGAATTATAAATGGTTCAGTTGGTGGCAGCTTTATTAAAAGGGTTGCTGAATATCTTGAAGAATGGGATATGAACCAAACAATTTAGTATGAGAGTCAAGCTAGATAGACCAATTTGCTTTTTCGATCTTGAAACAACTGGTGCTAAGGTTGGCAAAGATAGGATTGTTGAAATTGCCATTCTGAGAGTAGATATTAATAATCAAGAGTCTCAAAAGGTATGGAGAATTAATCCTGAAATGGATATCTCTTTTCAGGCTACACAAGTACACGGAATTTCAAATCAGATGGTAGAGAAAGAGCCAAATTTTGCTCATTATTCAAATGAAATTTATCAATTTATTAAGGGTTGTGATCTAGCTGGATTTAATGCAATCAAGTTTGACATTCCAATTTTAGTTGAAGAATTAATTAGGGCCAATATTAATTTTGATTTTTCTAAAGTTAGAATGATAGATAGTCAAGTTATATTCCATAAAAAAGAACCCAGAAATCTTTCCGCGGCTTTAAAGTTCTACTGTGGTAAGAATTTGGAAAATGCTCATTCTGCTCTTGCTGATACAATAGCAACATATGAAGTTTTTAAAGCTCAACTTGAAAAGTATGATGATTTAGAACCAGATATTGATTTTTTAAGTGAGTATACAAAAAGAAGTAACAATCTTGATTTTGCAGGTAAAATTAGAGTAGATGCAGATAATGATGCGATTTTTGCTTTTGGTAAATATACAGGTCAAAAGGTCATAAATGTATTTGAATCTGATAAAGGATATTATTCTTGGATAATGAAAGGAGATTTTCCTCAATATACCAAGAAGATTTTTACAGAGTTAAAATTAAGTATAATAAAGAATAAATAAGGTGAAAATTATTTGCATAGGAAGAAATTATATTGACCACATAAAGGAGTTATCTAATAAAAAGCCCTTAAATCCTGTAGTTTTTCTAAAACCTGATTCTTCAGTAATTGCAAAAAATCAAAACTTTATTATACCCTCTTTTTCAAATGATATTCATCATGAAGTGGAGTTAGTTGTTAAAATTAATAAGGTAGGTAAACATATTGATAAGTCTTTTTCCCACAAGTATTATAATGAGATAGGATTAGGAATAGATTTTACTGCTAGAGACATTCAAAATAACTTAAAAGAAAAAGGTCATCCTTGGGAAAAGTCTAAGGCTTTTGATAATTCGTGTATGGTTGGGAAGTTTTTGAAAAAAGAAAGTTTAGTAAATATTTCTGAAATAGAATTTAGTCTAAAAAAAAATAATGAATTAGTTCAGTCGGGGTGTTCATCCGATATGTTATGGAAGATAGATGAATTAATTTCTTATGTCTCTCAATACTTTACTTTGAAAATAGGAGATCTAATTTTTACAGGGACACCATCAGGAGTATCAAAAGTTGAGAGTGGAGATATCCTTGAAGGATTCATATCTAATGACAAAATGTTTACACTTAAAGTAAAATAAAATGATTGAGAAGGTATTTGATTATTTAAAGTCTAACAATGAAACAATTTGTTTTGCTGAAAGTTGTACTGGTGGAAATTTATCATCATCTATATCTAAAATACCAGGTGCCTCTAAAATCTTTATTGGTTCAATTGTTTCTTATACTAGATACTCCAAAAAAAATATTCTTGAGATTAATGAGAGTGAATTGGACAATTATTCTACGGTAAGTCAAGAAATTACAGTTAAAATGGCTGAGAGTGTAAAAGAAAAATTTAACACTGATTATTCAATAGCAATTACTGGTAATGCTGGACCATCTGTTGACTCACCTGAAACAAATCTAGGTGACTGCTTTATTGCTATTTTATCTAATAATGAGATTTTCTGTCAGAAATTTCATTTTAATTGCAATAGAGAAGACTTCATTATAGAAGCAACAAAAAGCTCTTTTCAGCTTTTTTTCGATAAAATTATTAAGCAATAAAATTATTTTTTTATTAAACTTAAATACATTAGTTTTGCACGTTACAAAAAATTAGTGCGTTATGTCTAAGACTTGTGAAATTACTGGAAAAAAAGTCATGTTTGGAAACAATGTTTCTAAGTCATTAAATAGGACAAAAAGGAGATTTGATGTAAACCTTATTAAGAAACGTTTCTTCATACCTGAAGAAAATAAATGGATTACTTTAAAGGTTTCAGCATCTGCTTTGAAAACTATAAATAAAAAAGGTATATCTGAGGTCTTAAAAGAAGCTAGAAAACAAGGTTTAATTAAGTAAAAATGGCAAAAAAAGGAAATAGAGTTCAAGTAATTTTAGAGTGTACTGAGCACAAAGATTCCGGTTTACCTGGTACGTCTAGATACATAACAACTAAGAATAAAAAAAATTCTCCTGATAGATTGGAAATTAATAAATTCAATCCTATTATGAAGAAAATGACAGTTCACAAAGAAATTAAATAAGATGGCAAAAAAAGCTGTTGCTAGTCTACAATCTGGCTCAAAAAAACTTGCAAAAGCAATCAGAATGATTAAAAAGAATGGTTCTGACAGCTACTCTTTTGAGGAAAGAATCCTGCCTCAAGACCTTGTCAATGACTGGTTAGCTGGTAAGCCAATTGAAAAAAAACAAGAACCTCCTAAACCTTCAACCGAGGAGCCAGCTGCAGAGGAAGCAAAGGCTGAGGAGCCAGCTGCAGAGGAAGCAAAGGCTGAGGAGCCAGCTGCAGAGGATAAGTCAAAATAATAATTCTTACATTACTTTTTTGTCCTCTAGTCTACATTTATACACCTTCTAATTCAAAAAATTTGGGGATATTTCCACCAATTAATTTAATGCACCTATAATTCCATTAATCCAAAGTTCATTATTGTACTTTGGAATATTGACTTGATTTATTTGATCTATTTCTTTTTTTAGTTCAATCCACTTTTCATCATGTGATTTAAGTGATTTAAGAATTCCCTCACTGATATTTGGAATATCTCCTTTAATTTGATCAAGTATAAAAAGATAATCAGCTAAAAATTTATTTGGGAAATTTTCAACATCATCATATGCCATTGACATTCTTTGCATCATTTTTTTATCCCAGTTATCCATTAACTTAAGCAATTTACTCCCATTATTTTTAACCTCTGAATTATCATCTAATTCATCTATCATATCACTTAACTTATCTATTGACTTCTTATTTTCATTGATATATCCTGCCATTTCATTAAAATTACTCTCCATATGAGTCGCATATTTATCGAGATCTAAATAGTCTTGATCTGAAACACTAAAATTTGGATTTTTTAAAATCTCAAACTCTGAATTAAATGAACTGTTACCAACATCTAAAATTAGATTGTACTTGCCAGGGATTGCTTTATGTCCTCTAAAGCTTCCTTCAATATATGCATATGGAACACCAATTAAAGAAGTATGTCTAGTATCCCATACAAATCTATTTAATCCAACTTTATTTGAAAGTACTGGTTCACTTGAAGGTCCTCCATTGTATGAAATGAAATTACTGTCGGATATACTAGTAATCTCTCTTATAAGTTTATTGCCCTCATCATAAATCTTAATAGAAACTTTTTTACCATTATCCTCTTTTCCAATGTTATAATATATTACAACACCATTGGCAGGATTAACTCCTGTAAATGATGAAGTTCCATCTGAGTCATTTGAATTTAATTCACTAGACCAATTTCCAATTGTTGAGCTCTCAGGATCATATAACTTGGTATCGCTATCACCATCAAGTTGTCTTACAAGTCCCATATCGTCAAGTATCCAAAAAGACCTTCCTTGAGTAGCAACGATTAAATCATCATGCTTAATCATTAAATCTGTAATAGCTAATACTGGCATGTTAAGATTGAATAACTCCCAATTTTTTCCATCATTGAATGAAATGTAGACTCCTAGTTCTGTTCCTGCAATTAGTAGTCCCTTTCTTTTATTATCTTCTCTAACAACCCTAGTATATGCTCCATTAGGTATATCACCTGAGATATTCTTCCAAGATTTACCATAGTTTGTTGATTTATACAATCCAGGAGTTTTATCATTAAACTTATACCTTGTAGTAGCAATGTAAACTGTTGCTTTATCATGAGGCGAAACATCTATTGCATTAATTATTGTCTCAGTTAGACCTTTAGGTGTAATATCAATCCAAGACTCACCAGCATCCTGAGAAATATGAACTAATCCGTCATCTGATCCAACATAAATTGTATTTGCCTCATGAGGAGATTCAGCCAAATAGCTTATGGTTCCATAATTTTCAGCACCAACTGCTTCGTTTGTATATGGTCCACCACCATTTCCTTGTTTTTCATCTTCATCTCTTGTTAAATCTGGAGAAACAATTTTCCAAGATTTACCTTGATCATTTGTCTTGAATAGATGTTGAGCAGCATGATAGAAAGTATTTGGTTCATGTTGAGACCAAATAATAGGAGCATTCCAATTAAACCTGTACTTCATATCTCTTGAAGCCCTTCCAATATAGTTTATTGGCTCAATCATTACTTTTTTTCTAGCATTTGCCTTTGTATCATATATGTTGACACTTCCAAGATAACTACCCCCCATCACAATACTTGGATCATCAGGGTCAAAAGCAAGGAACGCGCTTTCACCTCCAGCAGAGGCTGACCAATCTCTTTCTGAAATACCACCTCTAGACCCAATACTTGCAATTTTAATTGTAGAATTATCTTGTTGACCACCATATAGGTTATACGGAAACAAATTGTCAACATTGACCCTATAAAATTGAGCAGTTGGCATATTGTATATACTGGACCAAGTACTTCCATTATCAAATGTTATCTCACCACCCCCATCATCTGAAATAATCATATTTTTAGAATTATCAGGATTTATCCATAAGTTATGATAATCACCGTGACCACTGTATATCCTTTTCCAGGTTTTACCACCATCAATTGATCTAAAAGCTCTTGCACTTAACACATAAACTGTATCCTCATCATTTGGATCTGCAAATACTTCAATATAATACCATGCTCTTGATGTCAGTTCAGCATAAGAACTAATTTTAGACCAGCTTTCACCAGCATTATTTGATACAAATAAGCCTCCCGATCTTTTGTTTGAATTACCTTCAGCAAGAAGAAATACCTTATCAGAGTTTGCTCTTGATACTGATATTGCCATCTTTCCTAGCTCTGATGGTAAACCATTTTCAATTTTAAACCAATTATTTCCACCATCAATAGATTTGTAAACTCCATCTCCTTGACCACCACTTATAACCTTCCAGGGAAGTCTTTGATGCTTCCACATCGTTGCATATAAAATTTTGGGATTATTATAATCTATTGAAAGTTCTGAAGCTCCTGTTAATTGATTAACAAAAAGTACATTACTCCAGGTTTTTCCACCATCAATTGATTTATAAATACCTCTTTCTTTAGTTGGTCCATTTATAGCACCTTGAGCAGCAACAAAAACTACATTAGGATTATCTGGGTGAATTATTATTCTTGAAATTTGTTGAGTCTTCTCTAAACCAATTTGCTCCCAAGTTTCGCCTGCATCAGTTGATTTATACACTCCATCTCCATAAGAAGTGGTTACCCCTCTTGGAGCATGCTCTCCCATACCAGCATAAATTATTCTACTATCACTATCAGCAACTGCAATTGCACCAACTGAAGATGTCTTAAAGTAATTATCCGATATATTAAACCAATTAACCCCGGCATTGGTTGTTTTCCATAAACCTCCTCCTACAGTTCCCATGTAATAAGTGAGTGGGTCTCCAATAACTCCTACTGAAGCTACGGATCTACCTCCTCGAAAAGGCCCTATGTTTCTATATTTTACCTCATCTAATTTTTCCTCTAAATTCTGAGAATATGAAAGGGGTGAAATTACAATTAAAGCAAAAAGGATTTTAAAATTCTTCATCAACATAATAGTTTTTAGTTAGATTTACTAAGTTACATTCAATTTTGAAAAATTCAGATATATTTACAAAAATTAAGGGATGAAAAGTCAGATAATCCAAAGAGAGACTAAACTCATTGCAGATGAACTTATTGAAAAATTCATTTTAGGTGATAAAAAAGTTTTGAAATACATCAATTCTTTTTACAGTCATGAAAATGTCAAAGTGCAATCTGAAAATAAAAGTAAAAGCTTTTCCAATGAACAAAGAGAAGTTCTTGTAAAATCTATAAAAAATCAATATTCTAAAATTGACATTTCGAAACAAACATCAAAAAATATTAGCTCCTTACTTGATTCTAAAACTTTTTGTATCACTACTGGTCACCAGCTTAATTTGTTTACTGGTCCTTTGATGGTTATTCTTAAGATAGCTCAGGTAATTAGTATTAGTAAGCAGTTAAATTCAGAAATTAAAAATTTTAATTATGTACCAGTCCTTTGGATCGCCAGTGAAGATCATGATTTTGATGAGATCTCAGAGGTCAACCTAAATCAAAAAAATATTAAATGGGAAATCAATTCAAATAATAAGCCTGTCGGAGAAATTGATATTAATAACTTCAAGGATTTGTTAGGGAATTATAAGGATTTAATTATTGATTATGATTTCAAAGAAAAACTGGAAGAGATTATAGATAATTCTTACAAAGATGGAGATAGTCTCTCTATGTCAACAATAAAATTTATAAATTCTTTATTCTCAGACCATGGATTAATAATAATTGATGCTAACAAAAAGGAATTAAAAAATTTTTTTAAACCTCAATTAAAAAATGAAATAGAAAATTTTTCTTGTAGAGAAAATAATTCTTCACAGATATCTAAACTTAAAAAAGACTTTGAATCATATAAGGCACAAGTAAACCCATCTGATATTAATTTTTTTAAACTTACTGATAAAGGAAGAAAGAGGGTAAGATACAATAATGAATCATTTAAAGTAGATGATGAGAGTTCATACAATAAAGATAAGATGCTAGAATTGATTGGCAGAAGTCCAGAGTTATTCTCTCCAAATGCAATTATGAGGCCTTTATATCAAGAAATTGTCTTGCCAAATGTCTGTTATGTTGGAGGCCCAAATGAATTGAGATATTGGATGCAATTAAAAACTTACTTTGATGACAATAAAGTTCAGTTTCCAATTCTTAAATTAAGGAGTAGTGCATATATAATTGATTCTAAGACTTCAAAAAAAATTAAAAACTTTGGAATTGAAATCAAGTATTTTGTGGGAGAACTAAAAGAACTAGTAAATTACAAAATAGAGAACACCTCTAGTATCAAAGTAAACTTTGATTCTTTAAGATCAAATTTATCTTCACAATTTGATGAGTTAAGAAAAGTTTCACTCGAAACAGACAAGTCATTTTTAGGTGCCCTTAATGCTCAAGAAAAAAAACAAAAAAAGGGAATTGATGATCTTGAGAAAAAACTCAATAGAGCTGAAAAGAAAAATCATGAAGCTGAAATCGAATCAATAAAGTCTATTCATAGGTATCTTCACCCTGGTAATATTAATCAAGAGAGGTACTTAAATTTTGGAAATTTCTACTCATGTAAGGGACCTTCTTTCATAAACTACATAGTTGAGAAAATCTCAATAATGGACGATAAAATATTAATAATAGATCTTGAAGATTAATTTATAGTTGTATTTTTGTCCATGCAGAATAAAGTCTTAATAGTTGATTTTGGTTCTCAGTATACTCAATTAATTGCAAGGAGAATTAGAGAGCTTTTTATTTATTGTGAGATTTCACCATTTAACAACCTCCCTGAAGATTTAAATCAATATAAGGCTATTGTACTTTCTGGTTCTCCTTTTTCTGTTAATCAAGAAAATTCTCCTGAAATTAATCTTAAAAGTATTTTAGGCAACAAACCTGTAATTGCAATTTGTTACGGAGCACAACTAATTGCAAAATCCCTTAATGGAAAAGTTGAGAACTCAAACTCAAGAGAATATGGAAGAGCTAACCTATCATTTATTGAAAAAGATTGTAAGCTTTTTAATAATATAAAAATTAATAATCAAGTATGGATGAGCCATGGAGATACAATTACAGCTTTACCTGATGGTGCAAGAGTTATTGCAAGTACAGACTCTGTAAAAAATGCTGCTTACTTAATCGAGTCTCTTAATTTATATGCTCTACAATTTCATCCTGAGGTTTTTCATACAGATAATGGTCTAAAAATATTTGAAAACTTTTTTATAGAGGAGTTAAAATTCATTAAAGAGTGGAATCCAGAATCTTTCATTGACAGGACAGTTAAAGAATTGAAATCTGAAATATTAGATGAAAAAGTAATTTTAGGACTTTCAGGTGGAGTAGATTCTAGTGTAGCTGCTGTTCTTCTTGACAGAGCAATAGGTAAGAATTTACATTGCATTTTTGTAAATAATGGTCTTTTAAGAAAAAATGAATATGATGAAGTATTAGACCAATATATTGGAATGGGTCTAAATGTAAAAGGTGTTGATGCATCAGATCAATTTATTAATGGCCTTAAAGGTGTGACTGACCCTGAAAGGAAAAGAAAGATAATTGGTAATACATTTATTGATGTTTTTGATGAAGAATCCAAAAAAATATCAAATGCAAAATGGCTTGCTCAAGGAACTATTTATCCAGATGTAATTGAGTCAATCTCTGTAAAGGGGCCATCGGCAACTATCAAGTCTCACCATAATGTTGGAGGACTTCCTGAAAAAATGAATCTTAAAGTTATTGAGCCCCTTAAGATGTTATTCAAAGATGAAGTTAGAAAAATTGGTAATTCTCTAAAAATGTCTCAAGAAATACTATCTAGACATCCTTTTCCCGGTCCAGGTCTAGGAATAAGAATTCTTGGCGAAGTTGACCATGAAAGTATAGGACTTATTCAGGAGGCTGATAAAATATATATTGATGCTTTAAAAAAATGGAATCTCTATAATAAAATTTGGCAAGCTGGCTCTGTACTCTTACCAGTTAAAAGTGTTGGTGTGATGGGAGATGAGAGAACTTATGAAAGATGTGTTGCATTAAGGGCAGTAGTCTCAACTGATGGAATGACTGCAGATTGGTATGAATTTCCAAATGATTTCTTGAAAGAGGTTTCCAATAATATAATTAATAAAGTTAAAGGAATAAATAGAGTTGTCTATGATATAAGCTCTAAACCTCCTGCAACAATTGAGTGGGAATAAAGTACATATGGAAGAACTATATAATTCATTTAAACCAATGTT
Source organism: uncultured Bacteroidota bacterium (assembly GCA_902517365.1). The sequence goes on from CABYCA010000011.1 coordinate 10,275, forward strand.
AACACCAAAACAAATGCTTCATAAGGGTATTTTTGGAGGAACATATTTTAATCAGCTTGTTGACTATAGAATTTTTCCAAAAGATTGGTTCGAGAATCTCGATAAATCTTATTATTTATCAAAAAAATATTTAGTAAAAATTAATTTATTTAAAATTAAATCTGGGCAATCTCAGGATGAATGGGAAGCGAAAGGATGGATAAATGAAGATGATCCACGAGGTTGGTTTGAATGGTATTGTAAGTATTATAATGGAAGACGTCACAAGGATGATGTAAGGCAAATAAAAAGATGGCTTGCATTCTGCGGTCCTAATGGGAGATTTAGAAATTCTATTTATAATAAAATATACAAGTCTGGACTAGGAATAGAAAATACAACGGATATTTCTCCTAGAATTCAACAGTCTTTATTACATTGGTCATACATAGTTAATAATGAGCATTATGAATTATGGAAACTTGAAAGACAGAAATAGGTGAAAAGAGTATTAATTTTTTTATTAATCACATTACAACCAATATTCTCTCAAAATATTGTAACTGATACTATTGTTCATGAAGTAGAGAGAAAAGAAACTCTTTTTTCAATTTCACAGAAGTACAAGATCAATATAAATGATGTACTAGAGCTTAATCCACAACTTCGAAACTCAAGATTAAAAAAAAAATCAAAGATTTTAATTCCTGTAATAGAAACTATTCAAGAGAATACATTAGTTGAAAAAGACTCACTGCCCACAGAAGATGACTTATTCAGGTTGGATTCAATTTTTGTAAAGAAAAGAAAAAGAGATAATCAATTAAATCTCTCTGTTCTTCTTCCATTTAGATCTAATACAGTTAACTATGACTCAATTGAGGAAGTTGAGTCTTTATTTGAGGATAGAAACTTGTATACTATTACCTTAGATTTTTACTCAGGTATTTTGTACGCGATTGAAGATTTAAAGGAATTAAATATTTCAGTCAATCTTAATGTTTTTGATACTGAGAATTCAGTAAATAAATTAAATGAAATATCATTTGCGAATTCAATTAAAGATTCAGACTTGATTATAGGTCCTCTTATCCCAAGAAATTTTGAAACATTCTCAAATATTGAATTACTAAAATCAATTCCTAAAGTATTTCCTTTATCAACCATCCCAATTAAGATAATAAAAGGTGTAATTCAGTCTGTCACACCAAAAAATCTTTTGAGAGAGAGAATGATAAATTATTTAGATAAAAATTTAGATAGAGAGGAAAATATTGTAATAATAGCTGATTCTTTAAATATCGAAATCGAATCTAAGCTATCAGAGATATTCCCTAATTCAATTAAAATAAAACCTGAATTTGAAGGATATATTTTACCAGAACTTTTAGATTCACTTCTGGTTGATTCCCTACCAAACAAGGTAATCGTTGAATCTGAAATATTTACATTGATATCTAGTGTAGTATCACAACTTAACTCTCAGATAACTTCTGAAAGAGATGTAAAATTATATACTACTTACAGAGGTAATCAGTATGATGACCCTAGTATAAATATTAAAGATCTTGGAAACCTAGCTTTTACTTACACTTCAATTTCAAAAAAAATAAATAATGATTCAATTTCAAAATTTGAAAGTAGGTATTTAAATTTATTTGGTAGTCTACCAAATAAAGATGTAATAAGGGGTTATGATGTAACTAAAGATATTTTACTCCGAGTTTTGATTGATAAAAATTTAAATAGAACTACTAAATATGATGAGCAATCATATACAGAATCTAAATTTTTATATAAAAAAGATACCCTAGGTGGTTTATTTAACTCCTCAATGTTCATTCTAAGGCATAGAGAATATGATATTGAAGAGATTATTGATCAATAAATTATATTATACTTTAATATTTTGTAAATTTGAGTCCGGAAATATTATTCTATCCGGATGAATAAACCTAAATATATTTTTGTAACTGGCGGTGTTACCTCATCACTTGGTAAGGGTATAATATCTGCTTCATTAGCAAGACTTCTTCAAGCTCAAGGTTTAAAAGTTTCAATCCAAAAGTTAGATCCATATATTAATGTTGATCCTGGCACGCTTAATCCATACGAGCATGGGGAATGTTATGTTACTGATGATGGAGCTGAAACAGACCTTGATCTAGGTCACTATGAAAGATTTTTAAGTATAAATACTTCACAAAAAAATAATATTACAACTGGAAAAATTTATCAAAATGTGATAGATAAGGAAAGAAAAGGAGAGTTTCTTGGTAAAACAGTTCAGGTAATCCCTCATGTTACAAATGAGATTAAGGAGAATATTAGAAATCTTAATCATAAAGATAATTTAGATATAATAATTACTGAGATAGGTGGAACAGTAGGTGATATTGAGTCACTTCCATTTTTGGAGGCAGTCAGGCAGGTTATTTATGAAGAAGGTCCTGAAAACTCTATGGTCATTCATCTAACATTAATTCCTTATTTATCTGCTACAGGCGAATTAAAAACCAAACCAACTCAACATTCAGTTAAAACTCTAATGGAATTAGGTTTAAAAGCAGATGTTCTTGTTTGTAGATCAGAAAGGGAGTTATCTGACGAGATAAAAAATAAATTGGCATTATTCTGTAATGTTAGATTTGATTGTGTAATACAATCAATAGATGTAGAGACTATCTATGATGTTCCTATTAAAATGATGGATGAGGGTCTAGATAAGGTAACATTAGAAAAATTTAAAATTAAAGAGTCTGAGCCTAATCTTGATAAATGGAAAAATTTCTTACATAAACTAAAGAACCCAACACATCAAATAAACATAGGTTTAGTTGGTAAATATGTAGAGTTGGATGATTCATATAAATCAATTTTAGAATCTCTTATTCATGCTGGAACGGAAAATGAGGTAAAGGTTATTGTTAAGTCAATTCATTCTGAATATTTAGATAAAGAAAATATTTCAAAACAATTATTTCAAATAGATGGGATAATTGTTGCGCCAGGTTTTGGTCAAAGAGGTCTTGATGGTAAAATTCTTGCAGTTGAACACGCTAGAGTAAATAAAATTCCTTTCCTTGGTATATGTCTAGGAATGCAAATGGCTGTTATTGAATATGCTAGAAATGTAAAAAAGATGCGATACGCTAATTCAACAGAGATCTCAGAGAAATGCAAAGATCCAGTTATAGATTTAATGACATCACAAAAGGAAATTATTAATAAGGGAGGCACTATGAGGCTTGGAGCTTGGGATTGTGAATTAGAAAAAAATACAAAATCTTATAAATCTTACAAGAAAAAATTAATTTCAGAGAGACATAGGCATAGATATGAATTTAATAATAATTATACAGAAAAAATATTTGATGATAAATTTATAATTGCAGGTTCAAATCCTGAAACAAAACTTGTTGAAATAGTTGAAAATATTGATCATCCATGGTTTGTTGGAGTTCAATTTCATCCTGAATATAAAAGTAGTGTTTATAATCCTCATCCAATTTTTGTAAACTTTGTAAAAGCTAGTTTAAAAAATTATCTTAAAAAATAATTATGGAACAAAATAAATTTGATCCTTTACAATTCATCGGGTTTCTGCTAATATCAGCAATTTTAATGTTTTGGTTTTACGATAATCAATCAAGTATGATTGAGAACCAACAAACGAGTGAAGCTGAAAAATTAGTAGAAGAAACCTATGAAAAACCTATTAAAGAGGATAATACAAGCTCAAATAATTTAAAAATTGACCAAAGATTTGAAGAAGAGATTATTAGTCTTGAAAATGAAAATATTTTACTTGAAATTAGTACCGGTGGTGCTGAGATAAACAAAATTTTACTTAAAAACTTTTCGAATTATAATGAAGAGCCACTTTTTTTAGTTAATGATAATAAATCGATTTTTAGTTATAACATTCCAATTGGCAGAAATTCTGTAATTAATTCTGCAGACTTAAACTATTCATACCGAGTTATTAAACCAGCCTCAGAAGTTATATTTACAGGTATTATTGATGAACAGAGATCATTAGACCTAACCTTTAAATTAGAGGATAACTCCAGAATTGTTGACTTTGATATTAAACTAAATGACTCAAGTAGATCAAATAACTATGACAATGTTGAATTGATCTGGGGGAGAGACTCTTTCAGAAATTCAAAGAGTATTGATTATGAAAATAGATATACTGCACTTGCATATGGTTTCGAAGAGAATAAAGATTCTTATTTATCTGTTGGTGGTTCAACTAATAAAAATATAAACAACGTTAATTGGATTTCCTTTAGAGAACATTTTTTTAGTTCAATTCTTATATTAAATAATCAAGTAAACGATGTTGATATAAGCTCTGAAGATTTAGCAAGCAATGAAACTTTAGATAATGAGTTTACAAAGAGGTTTCTTGCGAATGTTCCACTGAAACTTAATTCAGATAATAGCCTTAGTTTTAGTATGTATTATGGTCCTACAGATTACGAGACACTAAAAGAATATAATCTTAATCTTGAAAATTCTGTTCAAATTGGTTGGGGAATTTTTGGTTGGTTAAATAGATTCATCTTCTTTCCACTCTTCTCTTTTCTCACAAACTATTTCTCATATGGATTATCTATAATCTTAATGACAATAATTGTAAAAGTTGCAATCGCTCCTTTAACATACAAATCATATGAATCTCAAGTTAAAATGAGAGTTTTAAAACCTGAAATTGAAGTAATAAATGAAAAGTTTAAAGATGATCCAATGAAGAAGCAGCAAGAGACTATGAACCTTTACACTAAATCAGGAGCTAACCCAATGTCTGGATGTTTACCAGCATTTTTGCAAATGCCTTTATTTTTTGCACTTTTTGTATTTTTCCCTGCAGCATTTAGCTTAAGGGGTAAAAGTTTTTTATGGGCAGACGATCTTTCTTCATATGATTCAATACTTGAATTAGGTTTTTACATCCCTCTTTATGGTGATCATGTTAGTCTTTTTCCAATTTTAGCATCTGTAGCAATTTTCTTCTACACAAAAATGACAACTGGACAACAAATGATGCCAGCATCTCAAACTGGGGGAGTTAATATGAAAGTTATAATGTATATGATGCCACTAATGATGTTATTTTTCTTTAATAATTATGCTAGTGGACTAAGTTTATATTACTTTATCTCAAATATACTTACGATTGTATTAATGCTAGTTATTAAGAATTTTATTATTGATGATAGTAAAATATTAACTCAAATTGAGGAAAATAAAAAGAAACCACTAAAAGTTGGTGGTTTCAGAGCTAGACTTCAAAAGGCTCTAGAAGAAGCTGAGAAACAAAAGAAAAGAAGAGAACAATAATTTCTAATGAAAAAAACTAAAGTTGTTGTTGCCTTATCCGGAGGTGTTGACTCAAGTGTTGCTGCTTTTTTACTTAAGGAACAGGGGTATGACTTAATTGGGCTATTTATGAAGAATTGGCATGATGAAAGTTTTACTATATCTGACGAATGTCCATGGTTAGAAGACAGTAATGATGCAATGTTAGTAGCAGAGAAACTTAATATTCCATTTCAAGTAGTTGATTTAAGTAAAGACTACAAAGAAAAAATAATTGATTATATGTTTGAAGAATATTCAAAAGGAAACACTCCAAATCCTGATATTTTATGTAACAGAGAGATAAAATTTGATGTTTTTATGGATATTGCACTTTCTTTAGGTGCTGATTATGTTGCAACTGGTCACTACTCTAGAATTAAAATAAAAAATATAAGTGGTAATAAAACTAAATACGAGTTACACTCAGGAAGAGACCAAACTAAAGATCAATCATACTTTTTATGTCAATTAAATCAAGAACAACTAAATAAGATAATATTCCCTATAGGTGATTTAATGAAAACTGAAGTAAGAGAAATTGCAAAAAAAAATAAATTGGTAACTGCTGAAAAAAAAGATTCTCAAGGATTATGCTTTGTTGGAAAGGTAAGCTTACCTGATTTTCTTCAACAAAAACTTAAAAAAAAGAAAGGCAATGTAATAGAGATTCCATCCGATTCTAAACTTTTTGATAATACATCAAGCTTCATAAACGAAAATGAAAGAATGAAGAGTTTGAGTGATCAAATAGTGTATTCTTTATCAGATGGAAAAATTATTGGAAATCATAATGGTGCCCATTATTACACTATTGGTCAAAGAAAGGGTCTAGCTATAGGGGGATATAAGAATCCTCTCTTTGTTATTTCAACTAATACTCAAACTAATGAAATATTTGTTGGAGAGGGAAAGAATCATCCAGGTTTAAATAGAAAGGCTCTAAAGGTCAAATTCTCTGAATTAAATTGGGTAAATGATGATTTTAATTCTGAAAATATAGGTGATTTAAAACTTAAAGCTAGGATAAGATACAGGCAAAAACTTCAAAAAATTTCTATTCACAAATATCTTGATTTTTTATATGTTGAATTTGAAGATTTTCAATCTGCTATAACTAAAGGTCAATTCCTTGCCATATATGATAATTCCCAATTAATTGCCTCAGGAGTAATCTGTTAAGATTTATAATTGTTTTTTTAAAAAAAACATGCGATTATACATACAATAACCAAAAAAAAATTTTAAATTTGCACGCTTTAATACGGAATTAAAAAATTATTGTATGCCAACAATATCGCAATTAGTAAGAAAAGGTAGGACTTCTTCAACTAAGAAGAGTAAGTCTGTTGCACTTAATAAATCACCTCAAAAAAGAGGGGTTTGTACTAGAGTTTACACTACAACTCCAAAGAAGCCAAACTCAGCAATGAGAAAGGTTGCGAGAGTTAGGCTTACAAATGGAAAAGAAGTTAATGCATACATTCCAGGTGAGGGCCACAATCTACAAGAACATTCAATCGTTTTGGTTAGAGGTGGAAGAGTTAAAGATTTACCAGGAGTTAGATACCATATTGTGAGAGGAGCGCTTGACACAGCAGGTGTAGAAGGGAGACTTCAACGAAGATCCAAGTATGGAGGAAAAAAACCAAAAAAATAAATCCCTAAATGAGAAAGAAACAGTCCAAAAAAAGAGCTCTATTGCCTGATCCTAAATTTAACGATCAACTAGTTACAAGGTTTGTTAACAATCTCATGCTTCAAGGTAAAAAATCAACTGCTTATAAAGTGTTCTATGATGCTATTGATATAGTAGAAAACAAGAAAGAGGGTGACGAAAAAACTTCTTTAGAATTATGGAAAGATGCTCTTTCCAATGTAATGCCACATGTTGAAGTAAGAAGTAGAAGAGTAGGTGGCGCTACTTTTCAAATTCCAACACCAATTAGACCTGACAGAAAAATTTCAATTGCAATGAAGTGGCTGATTTCTGCTTCAAGAAAAAGAAATGAAAAGTCTATGGCAGTTAAACTAGCTCAAGAAATACTTGCAGCTGCCAAAGAAGAAGGATCTGCCGTAAAGAAAAGAGTCGATACTCATAAAATGGCTGAGGCAAACAAAGCTTTCTCACATTTCAGATTTTAAAATTCAATTATGTCAAGAGATTTAAAATTTACAAGAAATATTGGTATTGCTGCTCACATTGATGCTGGTAAGACAACTACTACTGAAAGAATTCTTTTCTATACTGGAGTTAGTCACAAGATTGGTGAGGTTCATGATGGAGCTGCTACAATGGATTGGATGGAACAAGAGCAAGAGAGAGGTATAACAATTACCTCTGCTGCAACTACATGTAATTGGAACTTTCCAACTAATCAAGGAAAATCAATTGATGACACTAAAGCATATCATTTCAATATCATAGATACTCCTGGTCATGTTGACTTTACAGTAGAAGTAAACAGATCACTTAGAGTTCTTGATGGACTTGTTTTCTTATTTTCTGCTGTTGACGGGGTTGAACCACAATCTGAGACTAACTGGAGACTTGCAGATAACTACAAAGTTCCAAGAATAGGTTTTGTAAATAAGATGGACAGACAAGGTTCTAATTTTTTAGGTGTATGTAATCAAGTTATTGAAAAACTTGGTTCTAAGGCTGTTCCAATTGTACTTAATATTGGTGACGAGGAGGATTTTAAAGGTATTGTTGACCTAGTTAAGAATCAGGCTATTGTATGGCATGAAGACAATTTCGGATCAACTTTCGATATTGTTGATATTCCTGATGATTTAAAAGATGAGGCTGAAAGACTACGTGGAGAGCTGATTGAAGCTGTAGCAGAATATGATGAAAACCTTCTAGAAAAGTATTTTGAAGATCCAGATTCTATAACTGAGGATGAAGTTCACAATGCTTTAAGAGCTGCAACTCAGGATATTAGCATAATTCCAATGATATGTGGTTCTGCATTTAAAAATAAGGGCGTTCAGTTTTTACTAGATGCTGTATGTAGATATTTACCATCTCCTGAAGATAAAGATGCTATTATAGGTACAAAACCAGATTCTGAAGATGAAATTTCAAGACTTCCAAAAGTATCTGAACCTTTTTCAGCACTCGCTTTTAAAATTGCTACAGATCCTTATGTAGGAAGACTTGCGTTTTTTAGAGTTTACTCAGGTAGATTAGACGCTGGTTCATATGTTTTAAATAACAGGTCCGACAATAGAGAAAGAATTTCTAGAATTTATCAGATGCACTCAAATAAGCAAAACGCTATTGACTATATTGAAGCTGGTGATATTGGAGCTGCAGTTGGATTTAAGGATATAAAGACAGGGGATACATTATCTTCTGAGAAGCATCCGATAGTATTAGAAAGTATGGTGTTCCCTGATCCAGTTATTGGTGTTGCTGTTGAACCAAAGACAAAAGCAGATGTTGATAAGTTAGGAATGGCTCTTGGAAAATTAGCTGAAGAAGATCCTACTTTTCAAGTTAAAACTGATGAAGCATCAGGCCAAACTGTTATATCAGGTATGGGAGAACTTCACCTTGATATTATTGTTGATAGGTTAAGAAGAGAATTTAAGGTTGAAGTTAATCAAGGACAGCCTCAAGTTGAATACAAAGAATCTTTAACTCAGTCTGCTGATCATAGAGAAACATACAAAAAACAAACTGGTGGTAGAGGTAAATTTGCAGATATTGTATTTACAATCGAACCAGGAGAAAAAGGTAAAGCTGGATTAGAGTTTGTAAATCTCATTAAAGGGGGAAATATTCCTAGAGAATATATTCCATCTGTTGAAAAGGGTTTCAAAGATTCTATGAAAAATGGTCCTTTAGCTGGGTTTGAGGTTGATTCAATGAAAGTAACACTAAAAGATGGTTCATTCCACCCTGTAGATTCAGATTCTTTGTCATTTGAATTAGCAGCTAGGCTTGCTTTTAAAACTTCAGCAAAAGCAGCAAAAGCTGTAATTATGGAGCCAATAATGAAATTAGAGGTTATAACTCCTGAAGAGAATATGGGTGATATAGTAGGTGATCTTAATAGAAGAAGAGGTCAAGTTAATTCTATGGATGATAGAGCAGGAGCAAAAGTTGTTGCTGGTGAAGTTCCTTTATCTGAGATGTTTGGATATGTTACTTCTCTTAGAACACTTTCATCTGGTAGGGCAACATCTACTATGGAATTTTCTCATTATGCAGAAACTCCAACTAATATATCAGAAACTGTTATTTCTGAAGTAAAAGGAAATACAACAGAATAAAAGAATAGATATGAGTCAAAAAATTAGAATAAAATTAAAATCTTATGATTACAACTTAGTTGATAAGTCAGCTGATAAGATTGTTAAAACTGTAAAAAATACAGGTGCAATTGTTACGGGGCCTATTCCTCTTCCAACTCACAAAAAGATTTTTACTGTTCTAAGATCACCTCATGTAAACAAGAAATCTAGAGAACAATTTAAGTTGTGTTCATATAAGAGGCTATTGGATATTTATAGTTCATCTTCAAAGACTGTTGATGCACTAATGAAATTAGAACTTCCTAGTGGAGTTGAAGTTGAAATTAAAGTATAATTATTATGTCAGGTATTATTGGTAAAAAAGTTGGAATGACAAGTATCTACGATGAAAGTGGAAAGAATATACCTTGTACTATACTTCAAGCAGGCCCTTGTACTATCACTCAAATAAAAACAGATGATAAAGACGGTTATTCATCTTTCCAGCTTGGATTTGATGAAAAGACTAAGAATATTTCAAAATCATATCAAGGTCAATTTAAAAAAAGCAAATCTAAACCTATGAATAAGTTGGTTGAATTTAAAGGATTTGAAGGTGACCTAAAACTCGGTGATAAAATTACTGTTGATCATTTTATGGAGGGAGAATATGTTGATGTTTCAGGCCTTTCTAAAGGTAAAGGTTTTCAGGGTGTAGTGAAAAGACACGGATTTGCAGGTGTTGGTGATTC
>CABYCA010000012.1 GCA_902517365.1 uncultured Bacteroidota bacterium
TTATTGAAAGTTTAAAGAGAGTTAATAATTTTAATGAAAAATATTTAATTAATACTTTCCATGGTAAGGTTGATAATTGGACATTAAAAGAGGTAGTAAGAGGGCATACAGCATTTTACCTTAATCAATTTGGGGTTTATTAGTAAAATGTCCTATAATTAATATTATGTAAAACAGGATATGTCTGCTTTAGTTTGTATATTTAGACTATGATTATTACTACTACCCCATATATAGATGGAAAACAAGTTTCAGAGGTTCTTGGAATTGCTCGTGGAAATACTGTGAGATCAAGAAATGCTGCTAGAGATATTTTTGCAGCATTAAAAAATGTAGTTGGTGGCGAAATAGATGAATATACTAAGCTGCAGGCCCAAGCAAGAGAACAGGCAATTAGCAGGATGAAAGATGATGCAATATCTTTAGGAGCAGATGCTGTCATTAATGTAAGAATTACTACATCGATGATTATGCAAGGATGTTCCGAGATTATGGCTTATGGAACAGCAGTAAAACTGACATAAATGAATGATTCAGAAATGATTTTTAGTATTGTTATTTGGCTAATTATAATTGCATCCTTAATATATCTTTTAATTAGGAAGATAATTAAAGAAGAAAATGAAGATTTCGAAAAAAGAGATTACTAGTTACTATATCTTCTAATAAATTTATTTCCTACTTTTTCCCAATGTAGATTATCTACATATGGAATTGTTCCCCAGTTTGCATATTGGTCAGGTACAATGTCATAATCACCATCTCCATCGATATCTACAGTTCTGATTGAATAAAAGTTACCAAAATGAGATCTTGTTTGGTCATATGACCCTTCTATTACTTCATTTGTGATTTCAATAAAATTTGTATTGTCAATGTTTTCAAAGAATAATAAATAATAGTTATCATAATATGTTCCAGCTTCAAATGTTCCATCAGGTTCATCCCTTGTATTAGTTAATATAATATCAATATCACCATCAAAATCATAATCAGTGTAACCAAAACCTAAAATAGAGGCACTTATTAAATTATCACTTAAAGAAGTTTCATCTAAGATTATAGAATTTTCTGTGTTGTAATATCCAGTTCCATTTCCAAGTAAAATGATCGGTTTATTTAAGTTAGTCGTATAATCACAAGACCAGCTTTGACCTTTAAAGTCTCCAATCCACCAGCCTACTAATAAATCTAAATATCCATCAGAATTAATATCAAATAGATCATATGCAGTTGCATTCCATCCACACTCCCACTCTTCTTTAAAATTTGTATTATTAAACATATCAACTGAATTAAAAGAGTATCCGCCTTGATTTAAATTAGTAACTGCAAACATTTCATTAGGCATACCGTTATATTCACTAGGGATTGGAAATTGAATGAAATCTACCAGACCATCATTATTTACGTCTCCTGAAGCTCCTGCATGAGAATCCATTTCAATTCCAACTTGATTAACTTCTAATATGCCTGTATAACTTAATATCCTTGGTTTTTTTATCTCAAAATTTACACCCCCTCCAATATTTTCTTGTTCATTATACCAATTCATTTTACCATTATGATGATTAAATAAAACCTCATTTATTCCATCATTATTAAAATCATTAGGAAAGATTCTTCCACCCGAAAAGTTAATTTGTGATGGTTGAGAAATAAAGTTATTAGAGGATAAATGATCTGATAAAAAAAAATATCTTCCAGTATCATATGAGTATGTATTACCAGGAGGAAAAGCTGTGCTAAAAGCAAAAACATCTGGTAAATTATCATTATTCATATCTGTGTAAACCAGATCTCTGTTAAAAATTCTATAGTTTATTCCATCCATAAAATACCCAAATGAGTCTAATTTATCTTTACTCAAATAGTTGACAAAATATTCCTGACCTTTGTAATAAGAAGTTGTTTCATTAATGCTAGAGTATCTCTCGGATATTGAGTTAAACGATGAAGAACTACCTGTATCAACTATAGATGGATTAGCTGTTTCTATATCTGTGACTAATTGAAAATCATTATTTGTGGAATAATCTGTCTGAATATCTTTTGAGCAACCTATTGTTGAAACGATTAATATTATTAATATCAAACTTCTCATATATCTAAAAATAAAAAAATCCACTATCAAATTAATAATAATGGATTCTTTTTTGATTTAACCTATTATTTAGTTATTTCCTAAAATTATCGGTAAACCATTCTCTCCTGATCCTACCACTATAACCTTAGCATTAGGTGATTCAGCTAGCTTTAATGTAGCCTCAATACCCTTTTCTTGTAGGATTCTATCAGTTAAAGATGCACTAAGAATTCTGTTAGCTATTGCTTTACCTTCCGCATCAATTCTTTGTCTTTCTGCTTCTTGTTCTGCCTTTACAAGTCTAAACTCATATTCTAGAGCTTCTTGTTCTTGAACTAGTTTTCTTTCAATACCTTCTTTAATTGCAGTAGGTAAAGTAACATCTCTTACAAGAACAGAGTTTAACTGAATATATTGTCCTAGAACATCATCTCTAGTTTCAATAAATATTTCATTTTGTATAGCATCTCTTTTTGTAGAATAAAGTTGCTCTGGTGTATATCTTCCAACAACACTTCTTGCTACAGCTCTTATATTAGGAAGTAAAACAGAGTTTAAATAATTCTCCCCCTTAGTTTGATGTAATAAACCTAACTGGTCGTAAAGAGGCTGATATAAGACTGATACATCAATAGTTATCTCAAGACCATTAGAAGATAAAACTTGCATACTCTCAAGAACCTCTTGTTGTTTCACATTATATATAACAATCCTGTTCCATGGTGCAATAATTTTAAACCCCTCACCTTTTGGCGGAGAATCAGTCACAACACCACCTCCTAGAGTTTTAAATAATACTCCAGCTTCACCGGATCCAATATTTACAGATGATCTAGATATGAATACAATTAGTAATAGTGATAATAAAATAATAGGTAAACCTATGTTTGGTAAATTTTTCATTTAAATTTAATTTTTAAGTTAACATTCCTCCATCTACATGAAGAACTTGCCCAGTAATATAACTAGACAGATCTGATGCTAAAAATACACATGCATTTCCAACATCACTTGGATTACCACCTCTTTTTAGTGGGATACTTTCTTTCCAAGAATTAATAACATCCTCTGATAAAGAGTCTGTCATATCAGTTTCTATAAATCCAGGAGCAATTACATTGCTTCTGATGTTTCTAGAGCCTAATTCTAGAGCAATGGATTTAGAAAAACCTATGATACCTGCCTTTGAAGCAGAATAATTTGATTGCCCTGCATTTCCTTTAACACCAACTACAGAGCTAATATTTATAATTGAACCATTTCTTTGCTTCAAGAATGTTCTAATTGAAGCCTTAGTAAGATTAAATACAGAAGATAAATTTGTATTAATTACAGAATCAAAATCAGATTTTTCCATTCGCATTAATAAATTATCTTTTTTGATACCAGCATTATTCACTAGAATATCAATTTTCTCAAAATCATTTAAAACATCTTCAACTAGTTTAGTGGCATCATTAAAATTTGAAGCATCACTTTTGTATGCTTTAGCCTTTACTCCAAGTTTATTAAGTTCCTTGGATAAATTCTCTGCAGATTCTTTAGAGTTATTGTAAGTAAATGCAACATTACAACCATTTTGAGCAAAAGTCTCACAAATGGATTTACCAATACCTCTGCTCCCACCAGTTATAATTGCAACTTTTGATTCAAGTAATTTCATTATTTAAGTATTTCATTTACAGTTTTACCTATATCTGCAGGAGAATCAACTACATTAACACCTGATTCCCTCATTATTCTTTTTTTTGCAGAGGCAGTATCATCTTTTCCACCAATAATTGCACCTGCATGTCCCATTTTTCTACCTTTTGGAGCAGTCTCTCCAGCAATAAATCCAACAACTGGTTTTTTATTACCGTTATCTTTTATCCATCTAGCAGCATCAATTTCTAATTGACCACCTATTTCTCCGATAAGAACTATTACATGAGTTTGTTCATCTTCCATAAATAGCTGAACTGAGTCGAGAAGAGTTGTTCCAATTATTGGATCACCTCCTACTCCAATTGCAGTTGAAATCCCATATCCAGACTTTACAACTTGATCAGCAGCTTCATATGTTAAAGTCCCTGATTTTGATACTATTCCTACATTTCCTTTTTTAAAAACAAAACCAGGCATAATACCAATTTTGGCTTCCTCAGGAGTAATTATTCCAGGACAATTAGGTCCAATCAATCTAATATTTTTACCCTTTATATAAGAAACAACTTTTGTCATATCATTAACTGGTATTCCCTCTGTTATTGTTACAATAGTCTTTATACCTGACTCAGCTGCTTCCATAATTGCATCTGCTGCAAACATTGGAGGTACAAAAATTATTGATGTATTTATGTCTTCATTATTTAGTGCATCTGCAACACTATTATATACAGGCTTATCTAAATGTTTTGTACCACCTTTTCCTGGAGTTACTCCACATACAACATTAGTCCCATATTCAATCATTTGTTCAGAGTGGAATGTTCCTTCACTTCCTGTAAATCCTTGAACTAAAACTTTTGAGTTTTTATCAACTATAATACTCATCTAGTCTAATTTTTGACAAATTTATTTTATTCTTTCGATATACTGACCTTTTTCAGTATCAATTTTTACTTTATCACCCTCGCTGATAAATAAAGGTACATTGATATTAGCTCCTGTCTCTAAAGTAGCAGGTTTTGTAGCATTTGTAGCAGTATTTCCTTTGACACCTGGTTCAGTATGAGTTACTTTTAAAATAACACTCAAAGGCATGTCAACTGATAGAGGACTATTATCCTCAGTATTAATAATTATAGTGACATTTTCTCCTTCCTTAAGAAGATCAGGGTAATCAATTTTATTTTTATCGATGGTAATTTGATTATAATCCTCATTATTCATGAAATGAAAATAATCTGTGTCATTATACAAGAATTGATATTGACTAGTAACTACCTTTACTTCTTCAATTTTATGTCCTGACGGAAATGTATTATCTAAAACTTTCCCATTGGTTACACTCTTTAATTTGGTTCTAACAAAAGCAGGTCCTTTACCTGGTTTTACATGAAGGAACTCAATTATCTTATATATATCGTGATTATACTTAATGCAAAGTCCTTTTCTAATATCACTAGTGCTTGCCATAATTTAATTTTTTTGAAAGTACCCTTTCATTATCCCTCTTTGAGAATTTTCTATAAACTGAATAATCTCATCTCTTTCAGGAGTTGCATTTAGTTCTGCCTGAATAATCTCAACTGCTTGAGTATTATTATATTTCTTTTGATAAAGTATTCTATATATATTTTGAATTTCTTGAACTTTCTTGCTTTCAAATCCTCTTCTTCTTAGTCCTACAGAGTTTATCCCAACATACGATAATGGCTCTCTAGCTGCTTTTACATATGGCGGAACATCCTTTCTCACTAAAGATCCACCTGCAACAAAAGAATGTGATCCAATTCTACAAAATTGGTGAACAGCTACAAATCCTGATAAAATAACATAGTCTCCAACAGTAATATGTCCTGCAAGAGTACTGTTATTTGAGAAGATACAATTGTCACCAACAAAACAATCATGAGCTATATGAGAATAAGCCATTATTAAGCAATTTGATCCAATCTTTGTGATTCCTCTATCTTTTGTTCCTCTATTAATAGTTACACATTCACGAATAGTTGTGTTATTGCCAATCTCACACAATGAGTCTTCGCCTTCAAATTTTAAATCTTGAGGATTACCAGAAATTACTGTACCAGGATATATTGAGCAATTCTTTCCAATCCTTGCTCCTTCCATTATTGTTACATTTGATCCAACCCAAGTTCCTTCCCCTATTTCAACATTGTTATTTATAGTTGAAAAAGGCTCAACAACAACATTTTTAGCAATTTTTGCTCCTGGATGTACGTATGCTAATGGTTGATTCATATTTAATCTTTTTTTACAATTTTTGCCATAAATTCACCTTCACTTTTAATCTCGTTGCCGACAAAGGTATGACCATACATATGTATTATTCCTCTCCTTATTGGAGAAATTAACTCTAATTTACAAATAAGTGTATCACCAGGAACTACTGGATTTTTAAATTTACATTTGTCCATTTTCATAAAGAAAGTAAGATAGTTCTCCGGATCTGGTACAGTATTTAATACTAGTACTCCACCTGCTTGAGCCATAAATTCTACCTGAAGTACACCAGGCATAACAGGGGCTCCTGGAAAGTGACCCTCTACCCAAGATTCAGTTTCTTCGACTCTTCTAAGACCTATTACATGAGAGTCAGATAATTCTAAAACTTCATCAATAAGAAGAAATGGAGGTCTATGTGGAATTACATCCATTATTTGATTTGAGTCCATTAATGGTTTTTTGTTAAAATTGAGTTTAGGTAAAATGTTCTTTCTATCTAATTTTATCACTTGAGAAACTTTTTGCGCAAATTTAGCATTTATTGAGTGTCCTGGTTTATCAGCTATTACTTTTCCTCTTATCTTCATTCCAATTAAAGCTAAATCACCTATAATATCTAGTAATTTATGTCTTGCAGCTTCATTTGGATAATGAAGACTAAGATTATCAAGTATTCCGTTTTCTTTTACTGATATTGCATCTTTATTAAATGCTTTTTTTAGCCTGTCCATATTACTATTAGCTAATGGTTTGTCAACATAAACGATAGCATTATTTAGATCCCCACCTTTAATTAATCCATTTTCTAGCAAAGTCTCTAGTTCATGAAGAAAACTAAAGGTTCTCGCAGATGAAATTTCATTTTTAAATTCAGTTATATTATTTAAAACAGCTGTTTGTATACCTAATACCTCTGTGTCATAATTTACTTTGGTATCTATAGAATAATTTTCATCTGGTATTATGGATATCTTACTCCCTGTATTTTCACATTCATAAGAAATCTTTTCGGTAGGAAAAAATTCTTCTCTAAGAGCATTCTGTTCTACAATTTTTGCATTTTCAATTGCTTCGATAAAGAATTTTGATGAACCGTCCATAATTGGTACTTCAGCTCCGTCAAGAGAGATATAACAATTATCGATATCTAAACCAGTTAAAGCTGCTAGGACATGCTCAGAAGTATGAATTCTAAAAGAACCGTTGTCAAGGTTTGTCCCTCTGTCTGTGTTAGATATGTGCTTTATATGCGCCTCAATTAAATTATCACCGTTAATATCTTCTCTAATAAATACAAGACCAGTGTTAGATGGTGCTGGTTTAAATGTAAGCTTAACGTTTTCACCAGTGTGGAGACCTACTCCACTAAGTGAAGATTCTTTAGAAATTGTTTTTTGGGGAACAGTTCTTCTTATCATCAGTCTTTGTTATCAATTTTTTTTACTATTTCAGGTAAGTTTTTGAAGTGAATATAAGATTTATTGTAGTTCATGTAAGATATAGCTGGTGTTCCCGTAACCCTTGAATCACTTTTAATATCGGAGGTAACTCCTGCCTGAGCTTGAATTTTAACATTATCTCCAATTTTAAGGTGTCCAATAATTCCAACTTGGCCACCAATCATACAATTTTTTCCAATTTTTGTGGAACCTGCTATTCCTGATTGCGCAGCAATTGCAGTATTCTCTCCAATTTCAACATTATGGGCAATTTGAATTTGATTATCAAGTTTAACACCATTATGGATTACAGTAGAACCTAGTGTTGCCCTATCAATAGTTGAATTTGAACCAATCTCAACGTTGTCTCCTATTTTTACATTTCCAGTCTGAGGTATTTTCTTATAGCTACCATCATCAATTGGCGCAAAACCAAAGCCATCGGAGCCAATTGTACATGAGCTGTGTATAATACAATTTTTTCCAATTATTGTATCATCTAAAATTTTTACTCCCGGAAATATCTTAGATCCTTGACCTATTACAACATTATTACCAATATAAACTTGATTTTCAATTACACAATTATCCGAAACTTCAGAATTCTTTCCTATTGAAGTAAATGAACCAATGTAGGATGAGTCAGAAATTTTAGCAGATTTATCAATCACTGTAAATTCACTTATACCTTTTTTTAATTTAATCTCTTTATTGAAAAGTTCTAAGATGGTTGTAAATGAAGAATACGGGTCCTTTACCTTTATAAGAGTCGTATTAATTTTTTCTGAAGGTTCAAAATCATTTGCTACAATTGCAGCAGAAGCATTTGTAGAATATATATATTCAGTATATTTTGGATTTGCAAGGAATGTAAGCGAACCTTTTCCACCTTCTTCAATTTTAGATATATTAAATATATCAACATCTCGGTCACCGACTATTGTTCCATTTATTTGATCAGCAATTTGTCCAGCTGTTAAATTCATATCTGCAAAATTAAAAAATTATGTTAAATGCTTATATTTAGCTCGATTAATATGAATGTAAAATTTAAACTAAATGAGTTAAAAAGGACCTCAAGAGATCTCAAAAAAAATATTAACCATAATATTATTTTAATATGTGGTGAAATGGGGGTTGGTAAAACAACATTAATTAAAGAATTGTTATTGCTTATGAGTGTAATTGACAATGTGTCTAGTCCAACTTTCTCTATTGTTAATGAATATTCAACTGATAAAGATGAAACTATATACCATATGGATCTTTACAGAATAAAAGATATATCAGAGCTAGATAATATTGGTTTTTTTGAATATCTAGAATCTGGAAAAACTTGCATAATTGAGTGGGGTGAAATGATTGAGGAGTTGATTGACTCAGAATATAATAAGTTTACAATTACTAAAGATTATAACTCTAGAATACTTAAAAAAAATAGATGAGTTTTTTAAAAAGATTGTATTATTTCTCTACCGGTCTTATAATTGGAACTATATTTTTGTTTTTTATTTTTAATGGTAAAAAAACATCATGTAACTATGGGCCAAGTGCTAGAGTTATTGACAATATTATATCTAAAGAACTAATTTTTAAAGCTGATCAAGACTCTATTGAAAATGAGAAATTAGTTGATTTTATTTCAAATGGTAAGGTTAGGTTTAACAAAAGTGATGTTGATAAAAAGCCTTGTGCATTATACTTTATTGAATCGGGAACTTTAAGCTTACTTGTTGAAAATTGTGATAAAAAAGCAATAGTTGAGATTAGATAGAATATCTTCTATTTAGTTCCTTTTTAATTAGCTCAAGCTCTCTTGATGTCTGCCCCTTTACAGAAGTATTTTCTTCAGCTCTTCTTATAAGGTAAGGAATAACTTCTTTAATAGGTCCATATGGAAGATACTTTATTACGTTAAATCCTTCACTTGCTAGATTAAATGTAATATTATCACTCATTCCATATAACTGCCCAAACCAGATATTTGAATCATTTTTATTAATCCCCATAGAATTCATTATTTCAATTATTTTATATATGCTTTCTTCGTTATGAGTGCCTATGAATAAGGAGAATAAATCTAAATTTGATAAAATGAAACTTACACCATGATTATAGTTATCATCTGTTAATTCCTTTGATTTACATATTGGTGATAGATAATTGTTTTTTTTTGCACGTTTATTTTCTTTCTCTATATATGCTCCTCTCACAAGCTTAATGCCTACATGAAAGTTATTCTCTTTTGCAGCTATGTAAAGACTTTTAAGATAATCTAATCTATCATGTCTATACATCTGAGAGGTATTAAATACAACAACCTTATCCTTGTTAAACTTTATCATCATTTTTAATACAATTTGATCTATCGCTTTTTGAATCCATGATTCTTCTGCATCTACAAGTACTTTTACGTCCTTTTTATATGCTAGAAAGCAAATTTTGTCAAATCTTTCTAATGACTTATCAAAAAGTATCTTTTCCTTATGGTCTAAAGGTTCATTGGAAGAAACTTTTTTTAAGATTCGAGTGCAAGCAATAGCTGTTGGCTTAAAAACCGTAAAATCTAGTATTGGTTTTGCTGCAACAAATTCTATGGAGGATAGCACCTCCTTTAAGGATTGATCATAAGAGTCCTCATTTTCAAGTCCTTCTACAGAATAGTGAAGATAACTTTTTACATTTTTATTATTGAGTTTTTTTACAGTATCAAAAGATGCATCCAGTGTTTCGCCAGAGCAAAATTGTTCGAAAACCGTACCCTTGATAATAAATAATATTGGAAGTCTTAATTTTAATGCAAACTCAAGGGCTGTTTTGCCAAGGTTTGTAAGTGTTTTATTTGAAATTATTTTAAATAGAAGATATGCTTTTCTTAACTCAAAGTCTGTTTTTAGTGTAAATCCATTTTTAGTATTGTCTAAAAGCATAAAATAAATACCTAATTTTGCAGTAAATCTAGATAAAAAATTAATAAATGAAAACTGATCTTTATTTATCCATAGCTGAAAAAATTAGTTCAGATAAATTTTCATCGATATTTATATTAGTAGATGAAAACACGGAGCAGTTTTGCCTTGAACTTTTCATTAAAAAAAGTGGTATTAAATCATTTAATAAAATAATTATTCCTTCAGGTGAAGAGAATAAAAATATTGATACATGTATATCAATATGGGATCAACTAAATTCTTTTAAAGCTGATAGAAAATCCCTATTAATTAACATTGGTGGTGGCGTTTTGTCAGATATAGGCGGTTTTGCAGCATCAACTTATTTAAGGGGAATAGACTTTATTAATATTCCAACGACACTTTTAGGAATGGTTGATGCAGCACATGGTGGAAAGACGGGTATTGATTTTAAACTATTAAAGAATCAAATAGGAGTATTTAATGAACCGCTAGAAGTTTTATTAGATAATGAGTATTTAAAAACTTTATCAAAAGAAGAGTTTATTAATGGTTATGCAGAAGTTGTCAAACACAGCTTATTAACTAACAAACCTGACTTAACTTTTTACAGCTTAGTTAAACTCGATTTATTTAAAGATTCGAGTTATATAATTAATAGTTATTCATTAGTGAAGAATGAAATTGTCAAATCTGACAAGTATGAGTCAAACATAAGAAAAATTCTTAATCTAGGTCATACTATTGGACACGCGGTAGAGTCTTATTCTTATATTTCTGATAAAATAGCTGATCTTAAACATGGTCAAGCTATTGTTATAGGTATAATTGCTGAACTTTTTATCTCACACAAAAAATTTAATTTTCCTTTGAAGGATGTATTGTCTGTTAAAGAGCATCTAAAAAAGTATTTCAGTTTAATTCATTTAGAAGAAGATGATGTAATGAATATATATGATCTTATGGTCTATGACAAGAAAAATGAGGGGAGTAAGATTAACTTTGTATTATTAAAAGAAATTGGAAAACCAGTCATTGATCAAACTGTAAACAAAGACCTCTTTGTAGAATCTTTTGTGTTCTACAATGAATAAGTTATAGTTCATTAAAAATATTCTTCATCAATCTCTTTTTATCATTTATACTCTCTTCCAATGATATCATTGTCTCAGTTCTAAGAACACCTTCCACATCATCTATAGAGAAAATGATCTCTCTAGCATGTTCTGTACCTTTTGCTCTTATCTTACAGAATATGTTGTACTTACCTGATGTTATGTGAGCAACAGTTATATAAGGTTTCTTTTCAAGTTCTGCAATTACTTCATAAGTTCTTCTTGATCTGTCGATAAGAATCCCTACATAAGCAATGAAGTTATAACCAAGCATTTTATAGTCTAAAGTTAAGGATGAGCCTTTTATAATACCTAAATCTTCCATTTTTTTTACTCTAACATGAACTGTCCCAGGGGAGATCAGGAGTCTTTTCGCAATATCAGTGAAGGGTGTTCTTGTATTATCTATTAAAATATCAAGGATTTTTCTGTCAACGTCATCTAATTTTAGCATATTGTTAGGTATATATGCTAAAATATTAAAATTTTCTTATCATTTTCAATATTTTATGAATATAACTCAATAATTACAATTATTTCTCGTTTTTTTTATCAATATTATTGTCCATTTTACAAATGTTTCTTATGTTTACAATTGTAAACTATTAAATATATATGTGTTGTAAATCAGTAATTTATAAATTATATTAAAAGTAAAACATGAATAATAAAACAGTCCTAGATAGAATCAAAAAGATTATAGAAGATAATGATCTAACAAACTCAGAATTTGCTGAAAAAATAGGAGTTCCTAAATCATCTATCTCTCACCTACTCTCAAAAAGAAATAAAGCTAGTTTAGATATAATAACTAAGATTTCAGAAGAATTTCATGACATAACTACAGATTATCTGATTTTTGGAAGCATTTTATCCCAAAAAGATGAAATTAAGGCCTCTGAGGATCTTTTATCTTTACATGATGAAGATAATAGTCAAGATTCTGTTAAAGAATCTAATAATAGGGTTAAATCAATCATTATTATCTACGAAAACAATAAATTTGAGCAAATTGATAAGCTTTAGATGAAAAAAATATTAATTGTTGCTTTTTTATTTACGTCATGCTACAACGTTGAAAGAAATTGTATTGATTTCAAAACAGGTGTATTTGAATTCTCAACAGAAGTTAATGACTCTCTTGTTACTTCAACTTTTACTAGAGCCAATGAATTTGAGATCGAGTTATATAATGGTATTAAAGATTCATCATCCATTAAGTGGGTTAATAATTGTGAGTTTCTGTTAACTAAATTAAACCCTAGGACAAATCAAGAAAGACGCCCCGTTAGAATAAAGATATTAAGAACTTATGGGGATAAATATGATTTTGAATTTTCACAAGTTAATAATCCACAAAAGATAACAAGGGGGACTGTCAAAAGAATTTCTAAATAGAACTAGTCTAATTTAATCAGCTTATAATCATATAATCTTTCAGCAACTAATAAATCACTATTATATTCTCGAAGTTCATATATAAGTCCATCTTTAAATTTAAAAACCCAAACATAGTTATTATCATATTCTCCATTTTTACCTTCTGCATCACCAACTTGAATAATTGCAACCCCATTTTCATCTGAGATAGAATCCACAGTTTTTAGAATTATCCCATTAGGCAGAATCTCAGGTATAATAGTTGCAAAATATTCATTAAAGAGATTTTCTTTATTCCACAATTTACCTCCCTGTTCTATTATACCCATCCACGCAAAACTAAAGTCATCATGTAATAGTGACTTTGCTTTTTCAGGATTAGTAATTATGTTATCAAGAAAACTTTGAGCATTATTTAAATTATCTAGAGACTTGTCATTAACTCTACAAGATGATAATATGGTTAATAGAATTATTATTAAATATTTTTTCATATGATTAAAATTTATAGTTTCTAAGGTACTTATTGAAAATTTATTTTTGTTTGATTTTCTTCACTATCATTTGAGACCTGTTGTTCATCTTTAACTTCAATATTATCAATTTCACTATCTTTTTTTGAAACAGAGCCTCTTGATTTATAAGACACCTTTCTTATGGAGTCTTTAGTAACAATATTTCCTTTTGAGTCCCTACCCTTTATAATTAGGTCTCCAAAATCTTGTTCAAATTTATCTTTTCTTAGAGATGGTTTTTTTCTTAAATAAACTGTTACTAGGTCAGCTTCATCAACTGTATTTACACTAAAGTAAAGGATCTTGGATAAGTCTTTTCCTTGAGTTAAAACATATTCTTTATCTCTAATGACACCAGAGACTTTAAATCTTTTCATGAAGGATGTTCCATTTTTTCCATCTCTATATATTAGATTATAAATTTTACTTTTACTATCTGCATTAAATAATGAAATATGCTTAATATTCTTTCCAACGAATACCTTTGAATCAACCTTAATTACTTTCATTATTCCTTCCTCAGTAAAAATAATTATATCGTCTAGATCAGAACACTCACAGACTAATTCATCTTTTTTCATTGAAGTGCCAACGAAACCTTCTTCTCTATTTACATATAGTTTTTGATTCTTTATTGATATTTTCTTTTTATCTAAATCATCAAATTCCTTAATAAGAGTTTTTCTCTTTTTGTCTTTACCATATTGTTTTTTTAAATGAGTGAAATATTGAATTGTGTATTCTACTAGGTGTTTAAGATCATTTTTAACCTCCTCTATGTTAGCTTCTATATTAGCTAATTTTTCTTTAACCTTATCAAGGTCAAACTTTGATATCTTCCTAATAGGAATTTCAGTAAGTTTCTTTATGTCATCAGTAGTTATCTGTCTCTTCAATCTATTTTTGAATGGTTCAAGTCCATCCTCAATTGTTGAAATAACATCGTCCCATGTAGTCTTCTCCTCAATATCTCTATATATCCTGTTTTCAATAAATATTCTTTCAAGTGATATGGTATGCCATTGATTTTCTAGTTCAGTAAGTTGGATATCTAATTCTTTTTTTAATAGATCTTTTGTATTATCGGTAGAAATTTTTAGTATTTCTCTTACGCCTAAAAACTGTGGTTTACTCTGTGAAATAATACAACATAATGGTGATATAGAAACTTCACATTGTGTGAATGCATATAATGAGTCTATGCTTTTCTGAACTGAAGATCCAGAAGGCAGGTAAACAAGAACTTCGACTTCAGATGAAGTATTATCTTCAATTTTCTTAATTTTTAATTTTCCTTTCTCAGAGGCTTTTATAATAGACTCAATTAAAGAAGCTGTTGTTGTTCCATATGGTATCTCTTTGATTATAATCACATTCTTTTCATATTTCTCAACCTTAGCTCTTACCTTGACTCTTCCACCTCTATTTCCATCATTATAATTCTTAATATCTATACTACCTCCAGTTTGGAAATCAGGATAAAGCTTAAAGCTTCTTCCCTTAAGATATTTTATACTCCCATCAATTAACTCATTAAAATTATGGGGTAAAATTTTAGTTGATAAGCCAACAGCTATACCTTCTGCTCCTTGAGCTAATAATAATGGGAATTTAACAGGAAGGTGAATAGGCTCTTTTTTACGTCCATCATAGGAAAGTTGCCAATTGGTAGTTTTTGGATTAAATACAACTTCTAGTGCAAATTTTGATAATCTTGCTTCAATATATCTTGATGCAGCAGCTTTATCCCCGGTATATATATTACCCCAGTTACCTTGCATGTCAATTAATAGCTCTTTTTGACCAATTTGCACCATAGCATCAGATATACTAGCATCTCCATGAGGGTGATATTGCATTGTATGGCCTACTACATTAGCAACTTTATTATATCTACCATCCTCTAGGTCAAACATTGAATGTAATATCCTCCTTTGCACTGGCTTTAAACCATCCATTAAATCCGGAACTGCCCTTTCAAGAATTACATATGAGGCATAGTCTAGAAACCACTCTTTATACATTCCTCCAACTCTAGTAAGAGTATTAGGGTAATCCGAATCTATGTTTTCATCATTTTCAATCATTTAGATTTTCGTTTATGAGATCTAGTTCAACTTTAAGATTATCTATTATAAATTGCTGTCTATCAGGAGTGTTTTTACCCATATAGAATGTTAGTAGTTCCTCTACAGTTGTAGATTTATCTATAATTACTGGATCTAATTTAATATCGTCACCTATAAAATTTTCAAACTCATTAGGAGAGATTTCCCCTAAACCTTTAAACCTGGTAATTTCAAATTTGCCTTTAGAGTCATTAATTATATCATTTTTTTCTGCCTCGCTGTAACAATAATGTGTTTTCTCTTTATTTCTTACTCTAAAAATAGGAGTCTGTAAAATATATAAGTGTCCGTTTTTAATCAACTCAGGGTAAAATTGGAGAAAGAAGGTTATAATGAGCAGTCTAATATGCATCCCATCAACATCAGCATCAGTTGCAATAACAATGTTATTATATCTCAAATCCTCCATGCTGTTTTCTATATTGAGTGCAGCTTGAAGTAAATTAAATTCTTCATTTTCATAAACTATCTTCTTAGTCATTCCAAATGAATTTAATGGTTTTCCTCTTAAACTAAAGACAGCTTGTGTGTTAACATCTCTTGACTTTGTTATAGAACCACTTGCAGAGTCACCCTCTGTAATAAAAATTGTTGAATCTAATCTTTTATCTTTTTTTAATTCATTTAAGTGTACTCTACAGTCCCTTAGCTTCTTATTGTGAAGGCTTGCTTTTTTTGCCCTTTCTCTGGCTAATTTTCTAATTCCAGATAATTCCTTTCTTTCTTTTTCAGCCTGTATAATTTTATTTTGAATTGATTTAGCAACCTCTGAATTCTTATGTAAATAATTATCAAGTTCTTTTTTTATAAAGTCATTTATGAATACTCTAACTGACTTTAAGCCTTTACCCATCTCTGTCGAACCTAATTTAGTTTTTGTTTGAGATTCAAAAACAGGCTCCATAACTTTAATACTTATTGCTGAAATAATTGACTTCCTTATATCAGATGTTTCATAATTTTTACCAAAAAATTCTCTGATTGTTTTAACAAAAGCCTCTCTGAATGCTGATTGATGAGTCCCTCCTTGTACAGTATATTGACCATTTACAAAAGAATAGTACTCTTCACTATATTGAGTTCTAGAGTGGGTTATAGCTAACTCAATATCCTCTCCTTTAAGATGAATAATTGGATAGAGGAAGTCCTGAACATTGGACTGATCCTCAATTAAATCTTTGAGACCGAATTCAGATTTAAACTTATTGCCATTTAATTTAACTGTTAACCCTGGATTAAGATAGACATAAAACTTAATCATTTTTTCAACATACTCAATTCTATACCTATAGTTTTTAAAAATAGATTCATCTGGGGTGAACTCTACATATGTTCCATTTTTATCTTCGGTATCATGTAGATTTTCATTAGAAAGCACTCCAAGCTTAAATTCAGCTGATTTTGTTTTTCCATCTCTAGTAGATGCTACAACAAAATTAGAAGACAATGCATTGACAGCTTTAGTTCCAACACCATTTAGTCCAACAGACTTTTTAAAAGCTCTTGTATCATATTTACCACCAGTGTTCATCTTAGATACTACATCTACAACTTTTCCAATTGGTATTCCTCTTCCATAGTCTCTTACAGATACAAAATCATCATTTATAACAATATCAATAATTTTTCCCTCCCCCATTACAAACTCATCTACACAATTATCAATTACTTCCTTTAGCAGAACATAAATTCCGTCATCTGGAGATGAACCATCTCCTGATTTACCAATATACATACCAGGTCTTAATCTAATATGCTCTCTCCAGTCAAGAGATTTAATATTTTCTTCAGTATAATTAGATGTATTTGCCATTTTTATAAATATACTAAATGTTAAACCTAAAGTGCATTATATCTCCATCAGAGACAACATAATCTTTCCCTTCTAGTCTCATTTTACCTGCTTCTTTTACTTTTATTTCAGATCCATACTCAATGTAATCTTTATAACTAATTACTTCTGCGCAGATAAAACCTTTTTGAAAATCAGTATGAATTTGTCCAGCGGCATCATAAGCTGAATCACCAATTTTTATTGTCCAACCCCTAACTTCCTTTTCTCCTGCAGTGAAATAACTATGTAAGTTTAAAAGCTTATAAGAAGCCCTAATCAATTTATTTGATCCTGACTCTTCAAGACCTAGATCATCAAGGAATATTTTCTTTTCCTCTAAAGAATCTAATTCATTTATCTCAGATTCAATTTTAGCAGAAATAATCATAATTTCAGAGTCTTTACTTGCAACTTCGCTTCTAACACCTTCAACATAACTATTACCATCTATAATGTCATTTTCTCCAACGTTACATACATAAAGTATAGGCTTATATGATATCAATTCTAGAGGTTTAATAAAATCCACAAATTGATCATCTGAGAAATCAATTTTACTTACATTCATATTTTCAAGCTGAAATAATACTTTTTCTAGGACCTCAATTTCTTTTTTCGATTCATTACTTCCTGATCTTAAAGTTTTTTTAATCTTATCAAGTCTTTTTTCAATAATTTCAATATCCTTAAGTACTAATTCATACTCTACCACTTCTTTATCTGATAATGGGTTAATTTTTCCATCAACATGGACAATATTAGGATCATCAAAACATCTTAAAACATGAATTATAGCATCGGTTTCCCTGATATTTGATAAGAATTTATTACCTAAACCTTCTCCTTTACTTGCTCCTTTAACAAGACCAGCTATATCAACAATTTTTACTGTTGTTGGAATTAACTTTTCTGGATTAATAATCGTATTTAATTTGTCTAATCTAAAGTCTGGAACATTAACTATACTAACGTTGGGGTCAATTGTGCAGAATGGGTAGTTTTCACTCTGAGCTTTACTCTGAGAAAGACAATTAAAAAGAGTTGATTTACCAACATTTGGCAATCCTACGATACCTACTTTCATTTATTAATCATGCATAAATTTTTGCTTTGACAAAAGCTCATTTTCTGTCTCAACATTATTATCATCAGGAACACAACAATCAACTGGGCATACTGCTGCACATTGTGGTTCTTCATGAAACCCCATACACTCTGTACACTTATCAGGAACAATAAAAAAGAATTCATCAGAAATGGGGATATTGTCTACATCAGAATTAACTTTATTACCATTAGGAAGAACAACATCTCCCGTAAGATTAGTACCCTTACTATAATTCCATTTTTCTTGACCTTCGTATATAGCATTATTCGGACACTCTGGTTCGCAGGCTCCACAATTAATACATTCGTCTGTTATGATTATTGCCATAGTAATTTGTGCAAAAATAATATGTATTGTTTAATCTTTGTTAACAATTTTTACATATTTTAAAAATACTGTTACTAATTATTAATTGTAAGTTTAGATATTTGCAAATATTTATGAATAAAAAAGTACACAATTTCAGTGCTGGCCCATCCATACTTCCAGAAAAAGTCTTTGAACAAGCATCTTCATCAATAAATAATTTTAATGGTAAAGGATTATCTATATTAGAGATATCTCACAGAAGTAAAGATTTTATTGATGTTCTCGAAGAAGCTAGGTCATTAGCCATTGAGATTGCAGGTCTTGATAAGAATAAATATTCTTGTTTATTTCTTCAAGGTGGTGCTAGCATGCAATTTTTAATGACCGCATATAATTTTCTTAACAAGAATGCTGGATATGTAAACACTGGTAGTTGGTCTACAAAAGCAATGAAGGAAGCTAAACTATTTGGAAATGTGACTGAAATAGCAACTTCTTTCGATAAAAATTTTAATTACATACCTAAGGATATAATTATCAATGAAGATTATGATTATTTACACATAACTACAAATAATACAATATTTGGAACTCAATTTCATTCATTTCCAGAGTCTAGCTGTCCTCTTATTGCTGATATGAGTTCTGATATTTTCTCAAGGAAGATTGACTTTTCTAAGTTTGATTTAATTTATGCAGGTGCTCAAAAAAATCTTGGACCAGCAGGAGCAACTATGATTTTAATTAAAGATAGTTTGTTAGACCAAGTTGAGAGAGATATACCATCAATGATGAGCTATAAAGTCCATATTGATAAAGATAGCTCATTTAACACTCCCCCTGTGTTCCCAATCTATTGTATCCTTTTAAATCTTAGACTAATTAAAGAAGAAGGCTTAGACAATATAGGTAAGAAAAATAAAATTAAGTCTGACATAATATACAGTGAAATTGATAGAAATAAATGTTTTTCTGGTTTTGCAGATGTTTCAGACAGAAGTCAAATGAACGCAACATTTAATCTGAATAAAGGTTTTGATGGTGAAATATTTAATAGGATATGTTTAAAAAATAATATATCAGGAATTAATGGTCATAGATCAGTTGGAGGATATAGAGCTTCAATTTATAACGCTCTTCCATTAGAAAGTTTAAATATTTTAGTTGACTCAATGAAAAAGTTTGAATTAAGTCAAAATAAATGAAAAGAATCATACTGTTATATTCAATAGGATTTATATTAATTTCTTGTAGTGGGAATATGGATAAACCTACTAATACGGTTGACCATGATATTTATGAGATGAGAGTATATTATACTTACGATGGAAAATTTAATGATATTATTTCTCGATTTGAGAA
>CABYCA010000013.1 GCA_902517365.1 uncultured Bacteroidota bacterium
TTCTCTAAATTTAAAATTATCTAATGAGATCATTAATTGATTCTTAAAACTTATAACCTCATTTAAAACCTCTTGATCAGATATGTCTGTTGAGTTAGATTTTGGGATATTTCCATCATAATATTTATCTATTAATGATAAGACTCTGTTTGTAAAGTTTCCATAAATAGATACTAATTCACTATTATTTCTTGTCTGAAACTCTTTCCAGGTAAAGTCATTATCCTTTGTCTCAGGACAGGTAGCTGTTAAAACATATCTTAAAACATCTTGCATATCTGGAAACTCTACTAAATATTCATGTAACCAAACTGCCCAGTTTTTTGATGTAGATATCTTATCTCCTTCTAGATTAAGAAATTCATTAGCTGGAACATTTTTAGGCAAAATAAAATCCCCAAACATTTTTAACATAATTGGAAATATTATACAGTGAAAGACGATATTATCTTTACCTATAAAATGAATTAGATTTGAATCAGGATTTTTCCAATAATGTTCCCAATCTTTGTTATTTTTCAGTGCCCATTCCTTGGTAGATGATATATAGCCAATAGGTGCTTCAAACCAAACATATAGAACTTTACCATCATCACCATCAACCTGAATTGGAATACCCCAGTCTAAATCTCTAGTTACAGCTCTTGGCTTGAGTCCATTATCTAGCCATGATTTAACTTGTCCGATAACATTAGCTTTCCAAATGTCTTTATTATCTAAAGTGATCCATCTTCTTAAGAAATCTTCAAACTCATTTAGCTTTATATAATAGTGTTTTGTATTTCTTAAAATAGGTATAGAATCAGAGATTGTAGATTTAGGATTCTTCAACTCTTCCGGACTTAATGCTGAACCACATTTCTCACATTGGTCACCATAAGCTCCTTCTGAATCACACACAGGACAATTTCCCGTAATATATCTATCAGCCAAAAATTGATTTTCATTTACATCAAAAAATTGCTCAGACTCTATTAATGAAAACAAACTCTTTTCTTTTAATAAATTAAATAAATCTATTGATGTTTCATGATGAATTTCTTTTGACGTCCTTGAATAATTATCAAATGAAATACCAAATTCTTGGAAAGATGATTTAATCATTTCATCATATTTATCAATTAATTCTTTTGGACTTATGGATGCTTTTTTTGAAGCTAAAGATATTGCAACACCATGCTCATCACTTCCACAAATAAATGCAACATCATTTTCAGTCAGTCTCTTATATCTTGCAAAGATATCAGCAGGTATATAAACACCTGCTAAATGTCCAATATGTATAGGTCCATTTGCATATGGTAAAGCAGCAGTAATTGTAAAAGTTTCTTTGCTATTTTTCATTAAAAACTATTAATAACTATTCAAAACCAATCCAAGATAAAATATTAAATTAGTAATTGAAACTATTCCTAAATGTTTTTAATTTTTGATACTGAAACAACCGGTTTACCAAAAAAATGGGGTGCTCCATTAACTGATTTTGAGAACTGGCCAAGAGCAATTCAAGTTGCATGGCAGGTTCACGATTTGTCGGGAAAATGTATTTCTAATCAAAGTTATATTGTTTATCCTGATGGATTCTCAATTCCATATGACTCAGAGAAAATTCATGGAATTTCAACACAACTAGGAAAAAAGATTGGAGTAGAAATTAGCTTTGTCCTAGATAAATTTCATGAAGACTTAAAAAGATCAAAATTTATATGTGGTCATAACTTAAACTTTGATGAAAAAATTCTGGGATCTGAATACTTAAGATCTACAGGAGCTAATCCTCTTCAAGACTTTCCAAAAATTGACACATGTACTGAAGAAACAGCTGGAATATGTATGCTAACTGGTGGACGAGGGAGGAAGTTTAAGTTACCTACCCTTATGGAACTATATAAACATCTTTTTAATGAAAAATTTGAGTCTGCTCATAATGCATCTGCTGATGTTGAAGCAACAGCATTATGTTTATTCAAATTATTAAAAGAGAAAAAAATTCATCCAAGTTCTCTTGTAAATAATAATGAAATTTTAGATGAGTTAACCAAGCTTGATCTCTCAAAAGTAATCATTCCAGATATTAATCATATTGACTTATTTGATGAGTCTAGAAAATTAAAAATAGATCAAAATGTTGAAAAGAATGAAGTAGATGTAAAAGCTGAAATAAATAAACAGGAATTTAAATTTGGTCATCTTCATTCATATACTCAATTTTCAGTACTTCAATCAACCTCCAAAATATTAGATTTATTAAAATACTCAATTGAGTACTCTCATGATGCAATTGCAATTACAGACAAATCAAACCTGATGGGTGCTTTTCATTTTATCAAAACGCTAAAAAACTATAATGAGAATCTGAGTGATGGACAAAAATATATTAAGCCAATAATTGGCTGTGAATTCAACATTTGTGATAATCATCTTGATAAATCCAATAGAGATGATGGTTATCAAATGATTTTTTTAGCTAAAAATAAGAATGGTTTTAGAAACTTGTCAAAGCTAAGTTCTATAGCAAATATTGATGGATTTTATTACTTACCTAGAATTGATAAAAAAATACTTGAAAAATATTCTGAGGATATTATAGTACTATCGGGTGGATTAAGAGGAGAGATATCATCTAAAATTCTAAACCAAGGAGAAGAAAAAGCAGAAGAGTCATTAAGTTGGTGGAAGGATACATTTGGATCAGATTTTTATCTAGAGATTCAAAGACATAATCAAGAGAATGAAGATTATATAATACCAATTATTAAAGAGTTTAGCTCCAAATACAACATAAAGATTATAGCTACTAATAATACTTTTTACACCACAAAGACAGAGGCCAATGCTCATGATATTTTACTATGTGTTAGAGATGGCGAAAAGCAGTCAGTGCCAATTGGAAAAGGAAGAGGTTTCAGATACGGATTACCTAATGAGGAATATTGGTATAAGTCTAAAGATGAAATGTTTGAATTATTCAAAGATATCCCTCATAGCATCTATAATATATCAGAGATAATAGATAAAGTTGACACTTTTGAACTAGCAAGGGAAGTACTGTTACCAGACTTTAAAATTCCCAAAAAATTTATTCAAAATAATGACTTTGATAACCAGAAAGGTCAAAATCTTTATTTGAGACATTTAACTCTCGAGGGAATTAAATCAAAATATAAAGAAATAGATAAAGATCTAGAGGAAAGAATTGATTTTGAACTAGATGTAATCTCTAAAACAGGTTATCCAGGATATTTTTTAATTGTTCAAGACTTTATTAGCGCTGCACGAGAGATGGGAGTATCTGTTGGACCAGGAAGAGGATCAGCAGCTGGTTCTGTTGTTGCATATGCTCTTGGTATAACGAGTATTGACCCAATAAAGTATAACCTCCTTTTTGAGAGATTTTTAAATCCTGATAGAGTTAGCTTGCCTGATATTGATATTGATTTCGATGATGAAGGAAGAAATAAAGTAATAGAATATGTTGTCAATAAATATGGTTCTCAACAAGTTGCTCAGATAATAACATATGGTAAGATGGCTGCTAAGTCATCAATTAGAGATACAGGAAGAGTACTTGATCTATCATTATCTGAGGTAGATAGGATCTCTAAGCTAGTTCCAAATATGAAGTTAGGTGAGATTTTTTCAAAAAACGAAGCTGAATTAAAGTCTGAGCTTAGAACTGATGAGTTTAGCAGAGTTAGTGAATTAAAAAAATTATATAATTCCAAAGATTTATCTGCACAGACTCTAAAACAAGCAAGCCTTTTAGAGGGTTCTTTAAGGAATACTGGGATTCATGCATGTGGAGTAATTATTACACCAAGTGATATTTCAGAATTTGTGCCAATTACTAAAGCGAAAGATTCAGATTTTTTTGTTACTCAATTTGATAATTCAGTAGTTGAAGATGCAGGACTACTTAAAATGGATTTCTTAGGTTTAAAGACACTAACCATTATCAAAGATACTGTTAAGCTTATAAAATATAAGTATGATAAACAGCTATATCCAGAAGATTTTCCTTTAGATGATAAAAAAACATATGAACTCTTTCAAAGAGGTGAGACAGTTGGAATTTTTCAATATGAATCACTAGGTATGCAAAAGTATTTAAAAGACTTGAAACCATCTAACTTTAATGATTTAATAGCTATGAATGCTCTTTACAGGCCTG
The DNA here is from genome assembly GCA_902517365.1 of uncultured Bacteroidota bacterium. Next base: position 4,172 of record CABYCA010000013.1, read on the forward strand.
GTCCGCTAGAGTATATTCCATCATTTATATCCAGAAAAAATGGCTTTGAAGCAATCGCATATGATATACCAGAGATGGAGGAATTTTTAAATGAAACCTATGGAATCACTGTTTATCAAGAGCAGGTTATGTCACTTTCTCAAAAAATATCAGGTTTCTCAAAAGGTGAAGCTGACTTATTAAGGAAAGCTATGGGAAAAAAAATATTTTCTTTAATTGAAAAATTGAAGCCAAAATTTATGACAGGTGGACAAGAGAATGGTCATAGTATTGAAATACTTGAAAAAATATGGAAAGACTGGGAGGCATTTGCATCTTATGCATTTAATAAGTCACATTCAACATGTTACGCATTAATAGGATACCAAACAGCTTATCTAAAAGCCAATTATCCTTCTGAATATATGGCCGCTGTTCTATCAAATAATATGAATGATATAAAACAAGTCACTTTTTTCATGGAAGAATGTAAAAGAATGGGAGTTAGAGTATTAGGTCCTGATATAAACGAATCATTCTATAAATTTAATGTTAATCAAGATAGGGCAATTAGGTTTGGGATGGGAGCTATTAAAGGTGTAGGTAAAGGCGCGGTTGAAACTATTGTTCAAAATAGAAAAGATGGATCATATAAAGATATATACGATTTTGCTAAGAGGATTGACCTTAGGCTAGCAAATAAAAAAACTTTTGAAAATCTTGTATTAGCAGGTGGTTTGGACTCATTTAATAATAAAAGAGCACAATATTTCCATATGGATAATGATGGTTTAACTTTTCTAGAAAAAGCTATTAAGCATGGAGCAAAGCATCAAGAATTAATAAATTCATCTCAGATAAGTATGTTTGAGTATGACGCAATTGACAGTAAAAACGATTTGACAATTCCTGATTGTGATGAGTGGATCAATTTAGAAAGACTAAAAAAAGAAAGAGAAGTTGTAGGGATATATATATCTGCACATCCTCTAGATGAATATATAAGAGAAATAAATAATTTTACTTCAACTGGGCTCTCCTCTTTAAATAATTTAAACCATATAATAAATAAAGATCTGTATGTAGGTGGGATTATTAATGAAGTTGAACATCTAGTATCAAAAACAGGAAATGGATTTGCTGTTTTCTCATTTGAAGACTTTAATGATCAATATCAATTTAGAATTTTTGGAGACGATTATTTGAAATATAAGCACCTGTTAATTGAAAATAAGATATTAAGGCTTAGAATTTCAATTAGAGAGGGATGGGTTAATAGAGAAACAGGGAGAGTAGGTGATCCAAGGATTCAATTTTTAAATATTGAATTATTAGAGGGGATTATTGACTCAAGTTCTAAAAAAATTACTCTAGAAATTAACTCTAATTCATTAAATGAAGAGGAAATACAAAAATTAAAAAAAACATTTTCAAAACACAAGGGATCTAAACCTGTATATTTTAATATTCATGATCCAAAAAATCAATTTAAATTAAATATGATATCCGAGCATACAAAGGTGTCTATAACTAAAGATCTTCTTATATCCCTTGAAAAAAACGAATTTAACTATAAACTTAATTAAGATTATTCTAGCATCCACTAAAAAGGCCCCTTAAGCTAGGATCATCATTAATTTTTACTCTAGCATCCTCATTATTTTCAAAATTTGCAGTTAGCACATCTATACTACACTGACAGTAAGAATCAGATTCATCTATGTTCATTTCTAAAATATCCATTGTGTATGTTATACACTCTTTGTAGGTAAGATCCTTTTCTTCTTCTGTCCACTTTAAAGTTTCAACTTGCTTTGTATTACATGAAAAAATGATTAAAAGTAAAATTGAGGTATAAACTGTTTTCATAATTCAAAAATAAATTATTTTTTTATTAAATAAATAATCAAAGTTGAGGTAAAATTATATTAAATTTGAGCCATTAAAATAAATAATATGGCATTAGAATTAAACGATTCAATTTTTGAAGAAAAAGTACTAAAATCTAACAAGCCTGTCCTTGTTGATTTTTGGGCAGAATGGTGCGGGCCATGTAGGATGGTTGGTCCAATTATTGAAGAGCTTAGTAAAGACTTTGAGGGTAAAGCAGTAGTTGGTAAAATTGATGTTGATGCAAACCAAGAGTTTGCTGCTAAGTATGGAGTTAGGAATATACCAACTGTTTTATTATTTAAGGATGGAGAACTAGTATCCAGGCAAGTAGGTGTAGCTCCAAAAAAAACATATGAGGATGCAATTAATGCAGCTTTATAATACAAAATAATTATATTTGCAACCGCTTTTGGTCTGGTAGTTCAGTTGGTTAGAATATCTGCCTGTCACGCAGGGGGTCGCGGGTTCGAGTCCCGTCCAGACCGCCCATATAAACCCTTGATTTTCAAGGGTTTATTTTTTTATAAAATCCACTTTTTTTTAATCGGTTTGAATCATGCCACCCCACAAAAAAAAGGGCTTTAAATATTAAAGCCCTTCTAATTAGAAATCATAATTTTTTAGATAGTAACTTCTACACCTCTATACAAGCCTTTTCTTTTAGAAGCTTGATTTTTTTCAAGTGAACCTTCATTAAACTTTACTCCCCTATATTTACCATTGGAAAGTTTTGAATCAGAAGATGAAATATCATTGTGATTATATTTAACACCTCTGTAAGTAAAATTTGATTTATTAGAATTCATATATTTCAGATTTATATTAAACATATTGTAACGATTTTTTCGGATGCGTTCTCTCCACCCGCGACTCTATTATTAGTCCCAGTCCACACGGGAATATTAATAAATTTACTAAAAATTTTATTAATTTGATAAAAAAGGCATATAAAATTTAATAATATGATAATTAAATATATTTATTAATGCAGATTATTAAATAAAGTGTAAAATGATTTTTTAATCTTGAATTTTAGCTTTAAATATTAATTACACATAACAATGTAAGAATTCCATAGATTTTGGGAGATGTTTACTGCATCTCCTTTTTCTTATAAATTTAATTCATCAGTTTTATTAAATCGTTTATTTCCATTATTGGGATAATTTAATCCCATGGTAGGTATATTAAAAATAAACCAAAATTGCAAAATACTGGTCTTGGGGTGATCAAGAGCTTGTATTTCAATGGTTTAGTTCATGTCCAGACCGCTTCGAAACCCTTATTACTGAGGTTTCCTTTTTTATTATATTGTAAATATGAAAAAAGCTTTAATCCTAATATTCATATGCTCAAATGTTTACTCTCAAATTTCAAGTAACAAAATTGATAGATGGGTTTCTAAAAATGAAAATTTAAAAAATTCAGTTGTTGCAATTGCAGTCAAACAATTAGACAAAAAAAAAAAGATTTCAGGAATTAAAATAAATACTTTCATGACTCCGGCATCCAACACAAAAATTTTAACTGTTTTAGGATCAATAATCGCAGGTGATACTATCCCTTCACTTAAATATAAAATTTCTAATGATACATTAAGAATTTCCTCAACAGCATATCCATTTATTGCTCATCCAAAATATAATGATGAAGATTTAGAAAAATTTATAAAATCATTTAATCATATTGTATACCACAAGCCTATTACAGATTTAAATAGATATGGACCAGCTTGGGCATGGGATGATTTTAAATATTATTTTCAAGCTGAAAGATCAGAAATGCCAATTTATGGAAATGTAATTCAAATCGTTAAATTATCTGATGAATCTATACAAGTATCCCCTGATTTTTTCAAAATGACAGTCTGTATGGAGCAGAGAGAAAAAGTGACAAGAGATAACGAAGAGAATAATTTTTTTATTAACCCTTCTTTAATAAAATTTGGAGATACAATTTATCATCCATTTGTTACGTCTAGGAAAAACACGATCAATCTACTTAAAAATTTTTTCAACATCTCAGTTAGTTTTAATGAGGAAAGTTTGAAGAATTATCAAACATGGAATAGTACTGTAAAGGCTAAGATATATTCTGCTGTTTTAAAAGATTCTGATAATTTGGTTTCTGAAAGTCTGACTGCGAACATATCTCTGCGTCATAATGATACTATATCTGTTGAAAAAGGTCTTAAAAGAATACTAAATAATTTAGATAATAATAAACTTCAGATATATGATGGTTCTGGACTCTCAAGATATAATTTGATTCAGCCATCATTAATAGTCTCATCTTTAGAAAAGATAGATAACTATTATGATTTTGAAACAATCAAAGAAATTTTTCCTAATAATTATATTATAGATAATACTGAAGCTTTTGCCTGGGGTAAAACAGGAACATTAAAAAATAATCATAACTATTCAGGATATCTAATCACAGATAAAGGAGAACAATATGTTTTTAGTATTATGATTAATCATTTTACCGAAGATTTGGATAAAATCAAGAGTGCTATCGCTGACTTTTTAATCTTCTTAAAGACAAGTTGATAAAAATTATTACATTTGCACGTTGTGTGTTGCTAAGGCAACTAAATAAGCTTTCCAATTGGAGGGCTTTTTTTTTAGTCTTCTATCAATGGTTTTTCAATATTTTCAGTCTCAATATCTATACTAGCTCTATTTGAAGTTAGCTTAGTGATATCTTTATCAATTTTTTTAAACTCTTTATTACTAACATTATAATGATTTACAACAGTACCAAGACTATTTCCCAACTTTTCATGATAAGTTAAATATGCTTTTAAATGATTCCCCAACTTTTCAATATTCATCTGAATCTCTTGAATAGACTCTTCAACTTTCATATTATTTAATGCCTTATTAGTAACTTGAAGCATTGGAAATAAACTCATTGGAGACACTATCATTACCTTTTTCTGATATGCATATGAGACGAGGTCTCTTTGATTAATTTTTAATGATCCAACTTTGTTATTTAGTAAGTCTTGATATAGTCCATCAGCAGGAATAAACATATAAGCATAATCTACTGTACCCTCATTAGGCCTAATATATTTTGAGGTTTCATCAATCCTATTCTTTATATCATTTTTAAATTTTTTCTCAAGATCATTTAACCTATCCGTATCTGTTTCGTCACCTTCAATCATTTTATTATAATTATCCAAAGAGAATTTCGCATCAATAGGAATGATAAACTCACCAACTTTAATTATAGCATCAACAGCTTCACTATTACTAAATGAATATTGCATCTGAAACAATTCTGGAGGCAAAACATTTGCTAGTAAGTTTTCTAATTGAATTTCACCTAATATTCCCCTTTGCTTTTGATTTCCTAGAATTTTTTCAAGGGTTTTCATTTGATTTGCAAATGTTAAAACTTGCTCATTAGTCCCTTTAATTTTTTCAAGTTCTTTAGTAACTTTTTCTAAAGTATCAGACATATTTTTTTGATCTTGCTTTGAATCTTTGATTTGATCTGCTAAATTTTTTGCAGACTCTAGCTTAAACGATTCGACCAAATTATCTAGCTTAGACTCAATCTCTTTGTTCCTTTCCTCAGAGTTAGACTCAATCTGTTTTGTAATAAAAAAATAAAGTCCAAAAAGAGAACCAATTAGTACTATTATAATGAGTAAATATTCCATTAATTAAATTTAATCAAAACACAGTTATTTCTTAGATAATTATAAAAAAACCCTCAACATATGAGGGTTTTTTTTAATTGTATATTAATTTATCTAGGAGCAGATTCTGGTTGATAATCATAATAACCTGCCATAGGATACATTACATGTGCATAGATAGTGCCTTCAAACATTACATAGGGAGCACCTGATGTAAAGTCAGTAGTCATTCCATCTAATGTGGAAGGATCAGCAGGCATTCTCATTAAATGTGGTCCTGACTCTATCCATTGACCCTCTGCTGAATCTTCTTTCATCATTACTCCAGCCATAGTATTGTCTTCTCCCATGTCTCCGTGAAGCATCCAAGCATATCCGTCTTTATCCATTAATGGAGTTTCTCCAGCAAAGTACGCACCTATCCATTTAAATACTTCTGAATCACCACATAAAGGCATAGCTTCATGTGCATCAACCCATCCATTTTCAGGGTCAGACTGTCCCCTTGGATTAGCTGGTAAGCAAGTCCATCCGTTTGAGCCTTCCCTTAAAAGATTACCCCCCATGTCTGGTGGACCATCAAATACAGTTGCATCAGCAGCAATATAATCTGGAGCAGCTGTCGAATAAGCCCAGATTTGCCACTCTGCAGATGTGTGTGAACCTTCAGGCTCTCCATTATTTGTTTGATTTTCAGCTGGCATATTACAGCTTGTAATTAAAGCCAGTGATAAAATTGTATATATATATTTCATTATAGATTAATTTATTATAAATCTAAAGAAAAAGTGCTAACATCCCAAAAAATAAAAAGTGAACGATTAAAATATTCATAGATACTATGAATTCTTTATTAGTATTAGACTGATAAATTAAATGGAAAAAAAATGAGAAAACAAACCACCATAAATAATTTGATAATGGAACGGGATGAATTGTAAACGCCCAATAATCAAGTTTAGGAGCACTAATCTCAATAAGGAGATCTAATAGAATCATTAGAATTGAACCAAAAAATACTTTACTGATTTTTGATTTTGGAAATAGTCTATGAGCAAGGTTACCTGTTAAAATTATTAATAGTACCCAATTAAAACCTATTACCAGAGGTACTCCAAAAAATTTAATACCAAGATTATTTCCGTATTGATATTCACCAAAAAAAAAAGAATAATTTACCCCGATAATTTCAACAATTAACCCTAACAAGAAAATAATAGACAGCTTTATTAAAAACTTTTTATCAGAGTTGTTATTTACTATTAATAAAAAGAGTGTAAGAGTTAAAATATATGGAGAGGATGAAAGAAAAAAATTTTTCTCATCGGATAGGATTCCGAAAAAACCACTAATATTTATAAGCCATATAATAAAAATTGAAATATTTCTCAATTCATTATTATCAAGTAATTTTAACATATTAGTTTATTAGTTCTGAAACAATTTTTGCTGAATTTAAGCAAAGTGGGATTCCTCCTCCAGGATGAACACTACCACCACAAAAGTACAAGTTATTTATATTTTTTGAAAAATTCGGATGTCTAACAAAAGCAGACTGCAAAGAATTACTTGAACTCCCGTATAATGATCCAAATTTGGAAAGTGTTTCTACCTCAATATCAACTGGAGTTAATATCTTCTCATTGATTATATTACTTTCAATATCAACTTTTAAAGTTGAATTTATCTTTTTTACAATATTATTTTTCAGATCTTTTTTAATGATTTCCCAATCTTGTCCATTATCAAATGGAGAATTAATCAATATGAACCAATTTTCACATCCATCAGGAGCATCCTTTTTTACAATTTTTGATGTTGAGCAGATATAAATTGTAGGATCATTATAAATTGATTTTTTATTAAATATATAATCAAACTCTTTTTCCTGGTCATTACTAAATATTATATTATGAATGTTAATATTTGAAAAGGATATATTCATATTCCAGTAAAAAACAACAGCCGAACTTGATGGCTGGTATTTCTTAATAAAAAAAGGCTTGTTATGCCCTTTTAGAAGCTTATCATAGGTTAAGCTAACATCCATATTAGAGATAATAATATCTGCTTTGTGATTTATGTCATTTACTATTACTCCAACTACAGATTTGTTTTTAATTAAAATTTGATCAATTTCTGAATTAAATTGAAACTTAACACCCATATCTTTTGCAAGGTTGAATAAAGAGTATGAAATATCAGATATACCTTTTCTGGGCATATAGACTCCAAGGTCATGTTCTAAATGTTGGATAATTGACATTATCCCAGAAGTTAAATATGGGCTTGATCCATTATAGGTAGCAAATCTATTAAAGATTTGTATCAGCTTTTTATCACTAAAATATCTCTTATTTAATGAGTCTAAAGTTATGAATATGTTCAAGTGTAGAATATTAAAAATTGCTTTAAATGCGTCAAATGAAAGGTATGTTGATATTTTATGAAGTGATTTTTCTAAAAATATTTTTTTCACCAGATTAAATTTCTTTTTTGATTTAGAAATATAACTTTTAACCCTATCCTCTTCTTTATAAAATTTCCTCTGGATCTCATTATTAAACCTTTTATTATCAGAATATGCATTGAAAGTATAACCATCATCCCAAAAATACTTACATGCTATGTCAAGTTTATCATATTTAAAATAGTCATCAATATTTACTCCTGCATCTTTAAATATATCTTCAACAAGATTTGGCATTGTAAATAACTTTGGTCCAAAGTCATGTCTAAAATTATCAATATAAAAATCACTTAATTTCCCACCTACATTATTATTTTTTTCATAAACTTCAACATCATACCCTTTTGTTTTTAACCTAATAGATACAGCAAGACCTGCAACTCCTGATCCAATAACTATTACTTTTTTCTTCATCTGGATTCTTTTAAGGATAGAATATTAGATCTAACAAATAGCTCCTCTGAATACCATTTATTTTTTCTTGCTTTATTGATTATCCTTAAGTGGTTTTTATCTGAATATGCGTAATCTTTCATGCTTTGTTCACTTGTCCAAATACTAATAGTAGATTGTTCTATTATTGGTAGTTCACCAATACCTTTATAATACTCTGCTCCTTTTTTACTTTTTATGGATTTAGCAGCAGATAAGGTGCCAATAAAAAAATTAATCAATTTATTTAGTTTTACTCTTGCTCTAGTTAAGACAATAATTTTTCCCTCTTTATAATAGCTTTCATTTTTGAAAGGGTTTATCCCATTCCATGATCCAATATAGCTGTAGGGGTCAATTTTAATTTCAATTCGTTTTGCGGAGTTATAAATTATCTCATTAAATAATTTATTTTCATTAATAAATTTTTTTCTAAAAGTGTCATTTTTCCATGATGTAATCATTACATACGTTGAAAAGTCAGGTATGATACTAAAACCATCTTCTGAGCCAGTTCCTAGAAGTTTTATAAACTTTAGCCCATCAGAATTTATAAGGCTTTTATTGAAAGTGTAAGCTCCCATTAGCTTAAACATCCAAAATTTATTTTTTTTAAAATAAAATTGATCTATATAGTAGGTCAAGTATAACGATTTAGGAATAGTAATATACAAAAAAACCCCACTAAGTAGGGTTTTTTGTGGTACCACCAGGAATCGAACCAGGGACACAAGGATTTTCAGTCCTTTGCTCTACCAACTGAGCTATGGTACCAAAAAGCAAAGGCAAATATATTAATTTTAAACAAAGCTGTATTCAAATGTTTCTGTAATTTTATAAAAAAATGTAGTATGAATTTGGTGATTGATATAGGAAATACTTTGGCTAAAGTCTATTTATTTGAAGACAGTAAAATTATTTCAAAAAAATTTTTAGATGAGGTATCTCTTAATCCATATATTAAGTCTCTTTCAAAAGACTATGATATTAATAATATAATTTGCTCATCTGTAACCAAAAGTTACAGGAATGAAATATCTAAAATATTTGAAGAGATTAATTATTTTGAATTATCAGATAAAAAACTTAAAATTCCTTTTCATAACAACTATAAAACAAAAAATTCTTTAGGTCAAGATAGAATAGGATTAGTTTCAGCTGTTTTTTTTAAATTTCCAAGTGAAAATAGCTTGGTAATTGATATAGGAACATGTATTACATACGATTTTATTGACTCAAAAAACATATATCATGGAGGTGCAATTTCTCCAGGAATTAATATGAGGTATAAAAGTTTATCTGAGTTTACATCAAATTTACCTTTTCTTGAATTTAATGATATTGATAAAATAATTGGGCCAAATACAAATGATTCAATGCACATTGGAGTTTCAACAGGAATTATTGGAGAAATTAAAGAGTATATAAATCGTTTAGAAAAAAAATATTTAAATCTTAATATCATTATTACAGGGGGTGATTCAACGTTTTTGCTTAATAAGATAAAAAATGTAATATTTGCGGACTTAGACTTTTTAGCAATAGGTCTTAATAACATTATAAAATATAATGAAGAGAACTAAAAATCATTTATTAGTAATATTAATATTTTCAAATTTATCTGTTGTTTCCCAGACAAATACTGGCTCCCCTTTTTCGTTAAATGAATTAGGAGAAATAAATTTTATGGGTAATGTATCTTATCAATCTATGGGGGGTATTGACTCTTCTATTGATTCAATCGAATTTAATATTAATAACCCATCTTCATTGGCTAAATTAAAGTCGACTAATTATCTAATAGGTACTTTTTATAAGTCTTCAAATTTATCTAATAATAACTTAAAGGAGACTATTAAGACGTCTAATATTAATTATATTGCTATTGGAATTCCAACTAAAAATTTTGGATTTGGATTTGGAGTTATTCCATATTCTTCTGTTGGATTTAATCTTCAAACAACAGATGATTATAATACCCCGAACTCTATTAACACTAGAAATTTTGGAGCAGATGGAAATATTAATAGAGCATTTGTATCAATCGGGGTCCCTATTCTAAAATATCTTTCTTTTGGTGCAACGCTAAACTATAATTTTGGAAAATTTAATTATGAAAAGATTAATCTAGTTGAGGGAGTAAATTATGGTCTTTTTTCAAATAGTAGTTCTGAAATAGATGGATTTACATATCACTTTTCATCAAATATTATGATCCCTTTAAAGAATGACTTGAAGTTAAACCTTTTATTTAGTATTTATCCTGAAGGGCAACTCAAATCTTTTAATTCAGAATCTTTGTATACATCTAACGCACCTACAATAACAGTAGAATCTTTGGGTGACTTTGTCAATGTTGATTTAAATTCAAGAGGTATGGAAAATACTAAACTTAAGGTTCCATCTAAGTCAATTTATTCAATTGGAATAGAAAAGAAAGATTCATGGTTTTTAGGTGTTCAATATGAATCTAAATTATCTTCTGGATTTGAGAATGTTTTTTTAAATATTCAAAATATAATTTATAGAGATTCAAATTCACTGGCATTAGGGGGGTACTTTATACCAGATAATTTATCTATAGTGAGCTACTGGAAGAGAGTTAAATACAGGTTTGGAATTAAAAATATCAAAAAAAGTATTATTGTAAATAATTTGCCCATAAATCAATTTAGCTTAAATTTGGGGCTTGGATTACCTGTTGCAGGTTTATCAAAAGCTAATCTAGGTCTTGAAATTGGTTCAATTGGAGATTCTGAGGTAATCAAAGAGAATTATTTTTCTTTAAGACTAGGATTAACTTTAAATGACGTTTGGTTTATAAAAAGAAAGTATAATTAGACATAAACTCTATGAATCAATTTAAGTTTTTTAGAAATTTATTTTTAATATTATTTACATCACCTCTTCTATCTCAGCTTAGTAATGATCAGTGCATTGAGCAGCTGTCAATATTTGCCGAATCTGCTAAAATTAAAAATTATCAGGCTGCATACGAACCATGGACAATGGTATTAGATAATTGTCCAAAGTTAAGCCTTGCAACTTATCAATATGGTGAAATAATACTTAAATACTTTATAAAAAATGCATCATCTGAGGATGAAAAAAACAAATACTTAAATGATCTACTATCCCTATATGATCAATGGGCTGAAATCTTTCCTGAAAGAAAAGGTTCAAAACAAATAGGAAAAATATTCAGTAGTAAGGGTCAGGCAATGCTTGATAATGGTGTAAAAGATAAAGAGCTTATATATGATACTTTCAATTATGCTTTTATAAATGACCCAGTAAGCTTCAAAAATCCAAAATCATTGGCATATTATTTTCAAACAGCATATGATCTGTTCAAGGCTGGTTCAAAAATCAATCTTGAAACTTTATTTGAAAAGTATGAAGAATTGACTGAAAAATTTGAGCTCTTAAAGACTGATATATCAAAAAATATTGATATAATCCTAAAAAAAGAAGAGTCTGGAACACCACTTACCTCCAGAGAAGTCAGAAACAAAAGAATATACGATACAAACTCAAACGCAGTTAGTGCATATCTACAACTAATTGATCAGCTAATTGCCAAAGAAGCTACTTGTGATATACTTGTACCACTATATTCAAAGAATTTTGAACAGAATAAAAATAATACATTATGGATTAGAAGAGCTGCAGGTAGACTAGATGGCAAAGATTGCTCGGATGACCCACTTTTTGTTACTTTGGTAGAACAACTTCATAGTCTTGAACCATCAGCTGATTCAGCATATTATTTGGGAATATTAAATGATAAACAAGGAAACTCTGAAGATGCTTTAAAATACTACCAAGAGTCAGTTTCACTTCAGACTGACAATTATAAAAAAGCAAATATCTTGTACAAGATTGCAGTTAAATTTAAAAATGCTGGAAGAAGAGTATCTGCTCGAAATTATGCTGAGCAAGCTTTATCATACCAACCATCTTTGGGGAGAGCTTACCTTCTGATATCAAATATGTATGCTGATAGTGCAAATGGATGTGGTGATACACAGTTTAATAAAAGAGCTGTTTTTTGGTTAGCTGCTCAAACTGCATTAAAAGCAGGAAGGGTTGATGCTTCACTTAAAAAGATATCTGATAGAACCGCAGCAGCATTTAATGGAAGAGCACCCTCTAAAACTGACATATTTACTGAAGGAAGTCAGGGAACAAGTATCACTTTTTCTTGTTGGATAAGAAGAAGCATAAAGGTTCCAAACCTTTAAAATGAAATATTCATATAATTTATTACTATTTTTAATTGTTAATCTTTCATGTAATAATGAGCCTAATATAATAGACTACACTAATGATAAAACACCTTTAAGTATTGCCAAGAACTTTACTATGACTTACACTGACTCAACGCTTACTAAGTCATTTCTCTCAGGTAAAACTCACTATGATTTTACAAATGATAAATTGAATTATTCTGAATTTTTTGATGATGTGGAGCTTATCATCTATGATGAAAATAAAACTTCAACAATCAGGTCAGAATATGCAATTGTTTACAACTCATATAGATTCATGGAATTTAATAATAATGTAAAGATTACTACAACTGATAATGAAATATTAACTACTGACAAGCTTTATTATGATACTGAAAATGAATGGCTTTTTACTGAAAATGATTTTGAGTATATTGATAAAACAAATAAAATAATTGCTAGAAGGCTTGATTCAAATCGTGACTTTACCGATCTTATTACCGGAAACCTCAAGGGATCTATTAATATTTTAGAAGAATGAAACATTATCTAATTTCAGAAATAATTTACTGGGTTATTGCTATTATATCAATTTTTAGTTTTTTTGAAAACTTGGGTATTAACGACAATAGAGCATATATATTTTTAGGTTTCTCTATTCTTTCTGTTTTTATGGCTCTATTTAGAAGATATTTTAGGAGAAAATATTCAAATAAAAACTAATGATAATTTTACTTAGCCTTCTTTGTTCAGCATTCTTTTCAGGAATGGAAATAGCATATGTTTCCTCGAATAGATTAAATCTTGAGATTGAAAAAAAACAAAAGGGTTTAATTCCGAAACTATTAACAATAATTACTAAAGACCCATCTAGGTTCATATCTACAATGTTGATAGGTAATAGTTTTGCTCTGGTTATTTATGGGCTATTTATGGGGCAGTTTATTGTAGATAACTTATCATTTCTGTTTTTACAATCTATGAATGAGCTAACTGTTATTTTACTTCAAACAATAATATCAACATTACTTATTTTAATAGCAGCTGAATTTATTCCTAAGGTACTATTTCAAATTTATTCATTTGTGAGAAGCCATCTTTAAGTAATTCAAGGTTTGATCTTAAATTAGTTTGATCAATCTCTGAGGCAATATCTGGAATAAAAACAAATTTAAGTTCCCTTGACTCTCCTATTTCATATTTTTTTCTATTTGCTTTTAAAAATGAGGAAATTTCTGAATCCTTAACTTGAACAGTAGAATCAGGGATTCTATCATAAGGGATCCTTAGGTATTCAATATTTACTTTATCATTTTCCAGATGGTATTGAATGTTCGATTCAATATTCGTATAAATTACACTAGATTTAATTAGATCAAAATATATTTTTTGTTTGGCAAGGGAGATTATATTTTGTTCTTGAAGTTTCCATTGATTATACATATTTGGATTTGAACTTCTAAGTTGAGAAATATAGTTTGAGAATTTGTTAAAATCGAAGAGACCAATTTCATTTTGAAACAATGGGTTCATTACGATTGATTGATCACCAGAGATTATTTGCTCAAGCTGATCTTTACCAGCATCAATTCCTAATTTTTCTAATTCTTGAACAATGGCTTGGTTCTTAATACCTTGATTCCAAGCTAAATTAACAGCATTTACTGTAGTTAATCCATATGCACTTTGAGCTTGTTCTACCATCATGTTAAAGCTCTCAAAGTCAATCTCTTCTCCATTAACTTCACCTATTGGCTTATTAGAGCTAAATCCCCCATTAGATGTAAAAACACCTGAAATAACAAAGGCAAATAATGCCATCCCAATCACTATGATTAGAAATATTGATCTCTTTCTAATTTGTCCTAATACAGCCATACAATAAATAATTTTTCGAAATTACAACATAGTATTAATTTATACTACTCCTTCTGGTTTTTTTTTAAAACTACTTTTTCAATTTTTGATGATGAAGCATGGAGAATTTGAATGGAATATCTATTAATTATAATTTCGTCACCCACCTTAGGGATCTCCTCTTTATTAAATACAATTAACCCTCCAAGTGTATCATATGACTCAGACTCAGGTAAATTAAGATTATAAGATTTATTTAGGTATTCTATTTCTAGTCTAGAAGAGAGTTCGTACACACCCT
>CABYCA010000014.1 GCA_902517365.1 uncultured Bacteroidota bacterium
GATATTGAGGATTCAAAAAAATATGATATTCCAGATATTGATCTTGTAATTGTAGACTTGTATCCATTTGAAGAAACAGTAAAAAACTCAAATGACCATAATGAAATAATTGAAAAAATTGATATTGGCGGGGTATCCTTAATAAGAGCAGCTGCAAAAAATTATCAAAATATAGTATGTATAAGTTCCTCATCTCAGTATGAGGAGTTAACTTATGTCTTAAATGATAATTGTTCAACTGATATTTCTTTAAGAAAAAGACTAGCAGTTGAAGCATTCAATAAAAGCTCAGATTATGACTCAAAAATATTTTCATATTTAAATGGAAGCAATACTTCAAGAGAATTAAGATACGGTGAGAACCCTCATCAAAAAGCGAGATTCATTGGTGATTTTAATGAATGCTTCGAGCAGATCAATGGTAAAGATATTTCATATAACAACTTACTCGATATTGATTCTTCGATTAATTTACTAAGAGATTTAGTCTCTGATAAAGCAATTTTTCTAATACATAAACACAATAACCCATGTGGAGTAGCAATCAGAGATTCTTTAATTGAAGCTTATAATGATTCCTTAGGTTGCGATAGCATATCAGCGTTTGGAGGAATTCTAGCAACAAATAAAATTATTGATAAAAATACTGCCAATCAAATTAACAAATTATTCTTCGAGATATTAATTGCTCCTGATTTTGAAGATGAAGCATTGAAAGTATTAAAATCAAAAAAAAATAGAATTTTAATTAAATTAAAAAAAATTCCAAAAGTAAGTATTCAGAGACGAACTTGCATAAATGGTGAGCTAGTGCAAGATTTTGACATGAAGACTGAAACTTTTAATGACTTTAAAATCGTAACAAATATATCACCAGATAAAAATAATTCTGGTGATTTAGTTCTTGCATCAATTATTGCCAAGCATACAAAATCCAATTGTATTATTATCATTAAAAATCAACAATTAATTGGGTCTGGCATGGGTCAAGTTTCGAGAATTGATGCATTAAATCAGGCAATAGATAAATCAAAGAAATTTGGATTTGATTTAGATGGAGCTAGTTTAGCTAGTGATGCTTTTTTCCCATTTTCTGATTGTGTTGAAATTTCATTTAAAAATGGTATAAAATCGATTGTTCAGCCAGGAGGCTCTGTAAGAGATATAGATTCAATAGAATTTTGCAATCAGAATAAAATGTCAATGATGTTTTCAGGAATAAGGCATTTTAAACATTAGATTTCCATTATTTAACTACCTTTGCAGATTATTATGGGATTTTTTACGGAAGAAATAGCGATAGACCTAGGCACTGCAAATACACTAATTATTCATAATGATAAGGTTGTGATTAACAGTCCCTCTATTGTTGCAATGGATCGATCAACAAAAAAAATTATTGCAATTGGTGAAGAGGCCAAATTCATGCAAGGAAAAACACATGAAAACATTAAAACAATAAGACCTTTAAAGGATGGTGTTATAGCTGATTTTGAGGCTTCAGAGAAAATGATCAGCGAATTAATAAAAAGTATCCCTACTTTAAAGAAAAGATGGTTTTCCCCTTCATTGACAATGGTTATATGTATCCCTTCGGGTATAACCGAAGTTGAGATGAGAGCTGTTAAAGAATCTGCAGAAAGGGTAAATGGTAAAGAAGTATACTTAATACATGAACCTATGGCTGCAGCTATTGGAATTGGAATTGACATAGTTAAACCTAAAGGTAATATGGTTGTTGATATTGGTGGGGGTACAACTGAGATTGCTGTGATTGCATTATCAGGAATTGTATGTGAGAAATCTTTAAAAGTTGCAGGTGATGTTCTTACGAATGATATTGTATATTACATGAGAACTAAACATAACTTATATATAGGTGACAGAACTGCTGAAAAAATTAAAATTGAAGTTGGTTCTGTTACTGAAAGCTTAGACGAACCACCTGAAGATATGCATGTTCAAGGTAGAGACCTTTTATCGGGTAAACCAAAAGAAAAGATTATATCTCACATAGAAGTTGCAAAGGCTATTGATAAGTCTGTGATAAGAATCGAAGACTCAATTATGGAAACATTATCGCAGACACCTCCTGAACTTGCCGCAGATATTTATAATACTGGAATCTATTTAGCTGGAGGGGGTGCATTGCTTAGAGGCCTTGATGAAAGGTTATCAAAAAAAACTGATCTTCCAGTTTATATTGCTGAAGACCCCCTACAGGCTGTAGTTAGGGGAACTGGAATAGCTCTTAAAAATATCGATAAATTTAAGTCAGTTCTAATTAAGTAAATAATTTAATGCAATCTATAATTAATTCCATAGTTAAGAATAGGAACTTAATTATTTATTTAATTCTATCATTTATATCATTCAATTTTTTTATATAATAATAGCTCATTACATTTTAATGAGTTTGGAAAAATTTCCACATACTTATCTGCGACTTCATCAAAATTTTCGTCATCTATCAATTCATATTTTAATCTTAAAAGCGAAAATGAAAAGCTTATTAATGAAAATCTTAAACTAAAGAGGATGGAATCAAAGTATAGATTTACTCAAATTAATGAAGACACATTAAATCTTATCAATAGCGCAAAAGTAATTGTTAACTCAATAAATAAAAGCAAAAACATTATTATTATTGACAAGGGTAAATTAGATAACATAAATTTAGAGATGGGTGTAATATCCTCAGAGGGTGTGGTTGGAATAGTGAAAAGTGTAACAAACAATTATGCTTCAATAATCTCATTATTAAATATAGACTTAAAATTAAATGCTATACTTAAAAACTCTTCTACTATTGGATCAGTTACATGGGATGGTTTGAATGCAAGAATTTTAAAATTAAATGATATACCAATTAGCAGTTCTTTAAAAGTTGGAGATACAGTTGTAACTGGGGGAATGTCTTTCTATTTCCCTAAAGGTGTTCCAATTGGTAGAATTATCAATTATGATAATAATTCTTTGGAAGGATATTATGAAATTGATATTGAGGCTTTTAATGATTTTTCTTCACTATCCAACTTATATATTTTAAATAGAACTGACAACAATGAAATTCAAAGTTTATTAGATGAATAGAGAACTAATTGGAGATATTTCATTCTATACTGTAATTTTAGCACTACAGCTATTAGTCTTTAATCAATTCCAGTTATTTGGTTTTGTTACACCATTTGCTTATTTGATTATTTTCATAAATTATAGAATATCATATGATAAAACTGTTTTATTATTATTGGGATTCTTAATCGGCTTTATTATTGACCTTTCAATGCAAACATATGGTTGTCATACTTTATCAACAATAACAATATGTTATTTAAGAAGTAGAATCGAAAAAAGCTCATTTGGAGTTAATGCTAATTTACCTTTAGCTATGATTAAAGGCACACCTTTATTAAGTAGAGTTTCATTCTTCTTATCAATAATTGTAATCCATTCTATTATATATTACTCATTTATATTTTTTAATATTAATCTTTTAAGCACAATTTTTTTATATGCTTTTATTAATTCAATTGCTACCTTTATACTTGTTTGGATTATTTCAAGATTAATATCTGATAGGTAATGTTAAAAAAGTATATACTAATCTGGTTAACAATAATAGTTTCAGTAATATTTATTGTAAGGCTAGCCTCTCTTCAACTGTCAAGTGATTCTTATTTTAATTCAGATTTCGCTATACAAGAATTGTCTGTTTATCCCGAAAGAGGGTTAATTTTTGATAGAAATGGAAATCTTCTTGTAGCTAATCAGCCATCATATGAATTAATTATAATTCCTGAAAACACTTCTGAATTTGACACAATTTGATTTCTTTCTAAAAATGTACAATAATTCCAATGATATTGAATCTATTTCTCAAGATTATGAGATTGATTTAGAGAGAGCTTCAGCCGTAACTCAAAATGATCCTATTCTTGTTGGTGCGGGAAATGAACCATACATCATTGGTTCTTCATTCTCTCTGGATGTAAATGAAACATCCAAAATTCTTAAAGGCAATAATGGTATCTATTTGATAAAACTTCTATCAAAAGAAATTGCAGAAGATATAAGTATTAGTTCCGCAATTTCTAATTCTTTGAGTGACCGAGAAGTTGAGAGAATTTCAACTTTAATCCCAGAAGTCCTTGAGTCTAAAGCAGAAATAGTTGACAACAGAAGTTTATACTACTAAACTAATAATTCTTTAAACTTAAAAATAGTTGAGTAGCCTTTCTCTATAAAATATCTATTTGGGTTGCTATGGCTGGTTGCCATAATCATATCACCTCCCCATGCTCCAAGACTCTTTATACTACCATTAAAATCTTTAAAAAGAGATTCCTTTATAGTTGGTTTTGATATTAACTTTGATATAATTAATTCATGTGCTTCTATCAATTTATCATAAGCTTCTATTGATTTACACCGCAAGATCATAGAGGTGATATTAGAAATTTCATTAATTACTGATTCAGATACTTTATTATTTTTATAATTTTCAATTTCTGAAATCGAACTTTGCTTTTTATTTAAATAAATAAAATATATTTTTTCATAAAAAGGAGGTTTAAAACTTACTTCATCTATTATATTTTGACCTTTAATTAATCTATAGACTATCGGTGAAACACTATTTGCACATGCAATATCATAACCACTCCCCTTAAAAATCTTATTATTTAATATATATGGATCAACACCAGATAGTTTTGCTAGGTTTGATATTAAAGTAGATGATGATCCTAAGCCCCAATTTTTATCAAATGTTAGATTAGACGATATATCTGACCCATTATTCTTCAAAAAGTAGGGATTATATTCTCTAATTAGGTTTATTATTCTAATTAATGTATCTGAAACTTTTTTTGATGAAGTTGATTTAATTTGTAAGTTTTCATTATTTATCAAGCATTCAAACCAAATTTTTCCATCGTAATTTATACTCTTCCAATTAATTAAGTTTGAGTGATTCTCCTTAAATTTTAAATATTGTCCAAACTTTGTAGGACTTGCTAGAGACAAAGCACCATCAAGAATAACGTATTCACCTGTAAGTAGAACTTTTCCGCTACTATAAATCTCCATACTTAATTAATTTTGGTCAAGGAAATCTTTTACTGATTGACTATTAATATCCTTATCTCTAAAATATTCTTCGGATTTATCTATTTGATCTTTATTAGCATTTTGTTTAATTAGAAGATTTATTAGATGCATTTTCATATGCCCTTTCTGTATCCCAGTAGTAACTAATGATTTTACAGCTGCAAAATTTTGTGCCAAACCAACAGAGCAAATAATATTCATTAAGTCATCTGATGTTGGATTCTTTAAAAGCTTTAGTGATAGTTTAACCATAGGATGAACGTCTGTTATTCCACCAACCGTTCCAATTGATAAAGGAATTTTCATGCTAATCTTAAAAATATTATCGATTATTGAGCACTCTGATAGACTCTTATATTTTCCCTTACTTGAAGCAAAAGCATGTACCGCAGCTTCAACAGCTCTAAAATCATTTCCTGTTGAAATTAAAACTGCATCAACACCATTCATTATACCTTTATTATGAGTAACAGCTCTATTAATATCTATATCCGCTATATCAAATGCATCTTTAAATCTAACGGCAAATTCTTTTGAGGATATACCATAAATATCACCTAGATCACCTATTTTACATTCTAAGGATGACTCAACAATACATTCAGGAGTGTAATTTGATAAAATTGACATTATCACTTCTATTTTTTTTTCAGATTTTTTAAAGTGAGGTGAATCATTCATTAGTTGATTGAATTTCTTTGCTATTATTTCTAAACATGAATTAATAAAATTTGCACCCATTGAATCTATTGTTTTAAAATCTACATGTAATTGATAATAAGATTTTAATTCTGAGGATTTATTAATTAATTTAATCTTAGATATCCCACCACCTCTTTCTCTCATTTTTTCTGTAATTCTATTAGTTGCTTCTATTAATCTATGTTTATTTTCATTTATAAATTTTTCAAGATTTTCTTCATTTCCATTATACTTGAAGTGCACTTGTCCTGTCTTAATCTTTGAAATTACTTTAGATTTAAAGCCCCCTCTATCATACCAAAATTTTGAAGAATTTGATAATGCAGCAACAACAGAGCTTTCTTCGGTAACTAATGGAATGCAATAATTTTTATTATTTATTAAAAAATTAGGAGATATAGAGTAGGGTAAATGAAAATTTGATAATGCATTTTCTGAAAATGAATTATGAATTGATTGTATGTCTTCATCCACATTTAAATATTTATTTAAAATACTTTCAAATTCATCTGAATTATCAAGATAATTTTTGCTAACCCAACTTATTTTCTCATCTCTTGAAAGTTTTGAAAAACCAATTATTTTATCTGGCATAATTTTCTTTACTTTATGTAAATATAAGTGAAATCAATCTCAATTTAATCCTAGTAAACACTATCTATGGAAAAACTGAATATCTTCAATGGTGATGAGATAAATCAACGTACAATTTTAGGTCATCCTTCAGGTCTTTTTACTCTTTTTTTTACAGAGATGTGGGAAAGATTTTCTTATTATGGAATGAGAGCAATTTTGGTACTATTTCTGGTTTCTTCTATAGACAACGAAGGCTGGGGTTGGGATAGGGCTGATGCTCTGGAATTATATGCATTATATACTGGGTTAGTCTATGTTACTCCAATTTTTGGTGGGTTAATTGCAGATAGACTTATAGGATATAGGAAGGCTATTGTAGCTGGAGCATTTTTGATGACACTTGGACATGCAGCTATGGCTCTTGAGGTTTTCTATGATTTCTATCTTTACATTGGATTAGCTTTACTTATACTGGGAAATGGTCTTTTTAAACCTAATATAAGTTCAATAGTTGGCCAAATGTATAAGGATGAAGGAAAAATTAAAGATGCTGCTTATACAATTTTCTATATGGGAATAAATGCTGGAGCCTTTTTAGGGATACTTCTTTGTGGTTATATCGGTGAAAATATAAATTGGCATTATGGATTTGGATTGGCCGGTATATTCATGTTATTTGGTATGCTTCAATTTCACTTTGGACAGGAAATTTTTGGTAATATTGGTTTAAAAAATTCTAAAGTAAAAGATAATGAGGAATTAGACACAAATGATGATAACGTTTCAAGAAATATTATTGTTGATAGATTAATTGTAATAGGTATATTTTCATTTGTTACGATCTTTTTTTGGTGGGGTTTTGAACAAGCTGGTGGAAGTATGACAATATTCGCAAATGATTACACAGATAGAAATTTAGTGGGAACAGGAGCTTTAATCTTCAAAATAGTTAATACACTCTTAACTATTGTTCCAATGATTATTTTAACAATAATACTTTATCTGCTGTTTAAAAATACTTTTGAAAAGTATGCAACTTCAAATATTTTTCTTGCATCAAGTTTTGTTATTATTTGGGGAATAGTTATTTGGATGTTATCAAGAGAGTTTCTTGAGGATGCAACTGAAGTACCTGCTTCATGGTTTGCAATATTAAACTCATTTTTTATTATCGTATTTGCTCCAATTCTTTCAAAATTATGGCAATCAAAATATAATCCTTCTGGTCCAGTTAAATTTGGTATTGGATTAATGCTACTATCTTTTGGTTTTGCAATTTTAAGTTTTGGATCAATTAATATCCCCCTTGGGGCGTCAACTGCTTCACAAAGCATGATATTTCTCATCCTAGCATATCTATTCCATACACTTGGAGAGCTTTGCGTTTCTCCCGTTGGATTATCATATGTAAGTAAATTAGCGCCTAAGAAAATTATTGGACTAATGTTTGCTGTATGGCTACTATCAAGCGCAATTGCTAATTTTTTTGCTGGAATAACCGGAAGTTATATTGATACTATTGTTCAAGATTATGGTATGTCAATCTTCTTTTTGATATTTACAATTTTACCTGTTTCTGTTGGATTATTAATGATTCTTGCAAACAAAAAAATTGTAGCTATGATGCATGGCATAGAATAGTAAATTTAACCTATCCAATTATTGAATTGGCAATTTTTTTTGAAGTTTCTTCGCCAGATAGCATTGAATATATCTTTGAATATTCACTAAGCATATCTGAAATTCTGTTACCACTAAGTAGATTGGATAACTCATTTAACAATTTATCTTCTGTTAAGTTATCTTGCACAAGCTCTTTAACAACACCTTTTTTTAGTATGATATTAACAAGTGAAATAAAGCTAATATTTACAAATGATTTACCAATAAAGTAACTAACAATACTCGTCTTATAACACACTATTTGTGGAACATTGAAAAGGGCGCATTCAAGAGATGCTGTCCCACTAGTTACAATTGCTATTTTTGAATGCGATAACAGATCATAAGTCTGATTATATAAGACTTTTACATCTAGGTCTAAAGCAGGTTGATAAACACTCTCGCTTACATTTTTAACACCAGCCACAATGAATTCATAATTTGAAAAATATTTTTTTAATGTCAAAAAAATAGGCAACATTGAATTTATCTCCTGGGATCTGCTTCCTGGTAATAAAGTAATTATATTTCTCTCTTTGGTAATCTTATTTTTTTTTAGGAATTCATAACTCGAATTAAAGTTATCAATTTGTTCAATTAATGGATGACCATAGAACTCTACTTCCATATTATGCTTTTCTTGATAATACTCTTTTTCAAAAGGAAAAATTACAAATAGCTTATCAATATTCTGTTTAATTGTTTTAATTCTATTCTCTTTCCACGCCCATATTTGAGGGCTTATATAATAATAGTTTTTGTAACCATTATTCTTTGCCCATTTGCTTATTTTAAGATTAAAACCAGGATAATCAATATAAATTATTTTGTCAGGATTAAATTCTTTGATGTCATTTTTACAGAAGTTAATATTCCTTATAATAGTTGAAATGTTTTTTAAAACTTCATAGAATCCCATAAAAGCAAGTTCCTTAATGTGCTTAACATTATATCCTCCACTTTTTATCATATTATCGCCTCCCCAAAATCTTATATCTGCCTTTTCATCAACTGAGAAAATTTCATTGATTAATTTTGATCCATAAAGATCACCAGAAGCTTCCCCTGCAATTATGTAATATTTCATTTAAAATTCCATTCATTTAATTCCTGAATGGCATGATGGGCGGTTAAGTCAAATTCAACAGGAACAATAGATATGTAATTTTGGTTTAGTGCCCATTCATCAGTATCCTCTCCCTTATCATTATTTACAAACTTTCCTGTTAACCAATAATATTCTTGTCCTAATGGATTCTTTCTTTTATCGAACTCTTCTACCCATGAAGCATTAGCTTGTCTACAAACTTTTACCCCTTTAAGCTTTGATCTTTCTACTGAAGGAATATTTACGTTTAAGACAACTCCTTTAGGTATACCATTTTTTAATGCGTTTTCAGTAATTTTTATTATAAAATCTTTAGATTCACTAAAATTTGCATCCCATCTATAATCAAGTAACGAAAAACCAATCGCTGGAACACCTTCAATTCCAGCTTCAATAGCTGCACTCATAGTTCCAGAGTATATAACATTAATTGATGAATTTGATCCATGATTAATTCCTGAAACACATAAATCAGGCTTTCTGGGCATTAGTTCATTTATTGCCAATTTAACACAATCGGCGGGAGTCCCTGAGCAGCTATATTCAATAATCTCACTATCTCTTGGAGTAATCATTGAGGAGTGAAGAGTAGAGTTTATAGTTATGGCGTGTCCCATACCAGATTGAGGACTATCTGGAGCAACTACAATTATATCTCCGACATTCTTCATAACACTAATTAATGTTCTTATGCCTGGTGCATTTATACCATCATCATTTGTTACTAATATTAGTGGTTTTGCCATGAATTTTATTTGATGTAAAGATATAAAAACGATTAACTACTTTAACTTTAACATAAAGTTTACTGTTATTCTGTCTTACTTGTTTTTTTTTAAATTAATTTAGTGTCATGTTTTTAAGAATATTTGGCTTTTTAATATCTGCTGTAGTCTCGTTGGTTATTTACTTTGAGGTTTCAAACACAAAATTCTCAAGTGATGAACCAAATAAAGATAAACTTCTTGTTGATCTAGTATCCTATGTGCTTGATAAATTACACTATGATCCTAAAATAATTAATGATGATTTTTCAATAAATGTCTATGATGATTTTATTGATGCAGTTGATTCACAAAAAAGATTTTTTCTTAAGTCAGATATTAAATTATTTTCCCAATATAGACTTTTAATAGATGATCAAATAAAATCATCTGATATTACTTTTTTTAACATAGTCTATGAAACATTGAAAAGCAGAATGGATGAAGTTGAAAGCTTTTATCAGGAACTCTTATTCACACCTTTTAACTTTAATATAGATGAGGAAATTAGTCTTGACTATGAAAATCAGGAATACGTTGATGGTATTGAAGAACTCAAAAAACTTTGGAGAAAAAGACTTAAGTTGTCTGCTTTAGATGGGTTTGTCTCTAAAAAAGAAATTAATATTGAAGATGATAAAACAACTGCAGACTCAGAAATTGAGATAGAATCTAGAAAATCTATCAACGATAATCTAAGAGATTTTTTCCAGTTCAATACTGAACTTGAGAGAAAAGACTGGTTTTCTATCTATTTAAACTCAATAGTGACTCAATATGATCCTCATACAACTTATTTAGCTCCTGAGGCAAAAGAAGTATTTGATCAAAATATTTCTGGAAAGTTTCAAGGTATAGGTGCAAGGTTATTTAAAAGAAATCAACAGGTTGAAATTTCAGAAATCATTATTGGTGGTCCGGTCTGGAGAGATAATTTATTGAATGTAGGAGATATAATAATTGCTGTTGCTCAATCTAAAGAAGAAGAACCACAAGAAATATCTTTGATGAAATTAAGTGATGCAACAGACTTAATAAAGGGAGAAAAAGGAACAAATGTATACTTAACTGTTAAAAGGGTTGATGGAGGTATAGAACAAGTAGAAATAACTAGAGATATAGTTGAACTTGAAGAGACATATGCTAAATCCTCAATTATTAATGATGACACTAATGCATACGGATTAATAAACTTACCAAGATTTTATGTAGATTTTGATGATTATGGTGAGCGAAATGCTGCAAGTGATATAAAGAAAGAAATTATTTCTTTAAAAAATAAAGGTATTGACGGTTTAATTTTAGATCTCAGGAATAATGGAGGTGGGTCTCTGAAAACTGTTGTTGATATTACTGGATTTTTTATAGAAAAAGGTCCTGTAGTTCAAGTTAAAAGTATAGGTGGGAGAAAAGAGATACTCAGAGATAACGATTCTTCAGTATTATGGGATGGGCCACTTGTTATAATGGTTAATGAGTTTTCTGCATCTGCATCAGAAATTTTAGCAGCTGCTTTACAGGACTACAACAGAGCTGTAATACTTGGGAGCAAACAAACATATGGAAAAGGAACAGTCCAAAATATTATAGACTTAAATAATGTTATTTCTGGAAATACTTATGGAGATTTAGGTTCTCTGAAGATTACAACAGATATGTTTTACCGAGTAAATGGTGGATCTACTCAATTGGAAGGTGTTAAAAGCGATCTAATATTTCCAAATAGATATAGTTATGTTGATATTGGGGAAAAGGACTTGGATAACCCATTAAGCTGGAATAAGATTGATCCAGCAAGGTATGACAACTCCTCTAAAATTTTTAATTATTCAAAAGCAATTGAAAAAAGTAAAAAAAGAATCAGTGAGAATGAATACTTTTCTCTAATTGATCAACATGCTAAGCTAGTTAAGTCTAATCAAGATGATAAAATGATTTCTTTAGACTATAAATCTTATAAAGAAGACCAAGAGAATTTAAAGTCACAAAGTGATAAATTGAAAATTATTGATGAATTCATCTCACCATATGTATTCGATTGGAATGAAAGTAATCAAAATACTGATAGCTCATATAACGATGATATTAAAGAAAAAAGAGATAGATGGATTAAAACTTTAGAAAAAGACATCTATGTTAATGAGGCAATGAATCTTTTAAAAGATTTATCATCGATCGAGGGAGGTCAAATTTTATCTCAAATCAATAAAGATTAATCCTCTTTTAATCTACTTGAATCAAAATTTAAGTAGATGAAAAACATAATACTAAAAATTAATAGGCTAGATCCTCCATAACTAATAAATGGAAGAGGAATACCAACAGAAGGTACTAACCCTATGGACATTCCAATATTTATAAAAAAGTGAATAAAAAGAAGGCTTGAAAAACTAAGGCAATATATCCGTCTAAAATGATTTGCTTGTTTCTCAGCTCTAAATGTAATACGTGTAATTAATATTGAAAATAAAAGAATCGTGCTAAAAGTACCTAAAAAACCCCATTCCTCTCCAATTATGCTAAATATGTAATCAGTATGTTGCCTAGGGACAAAATCACCTTTTGTTTGAGTACCTTCTAAAAAGCCTGTTCCAAATAAACCTCCATTGCTTATTGCTATTTTTGATTGGTTTATATTATAACCAATTCCTTTGTCATCTATTTCTTTCCCTAGAATTAAATTAATTCTATCTCTGTGTCTTTGCTCGAGTATGTTTTCAAATAAATAGTTAGTTGAGAAGGATATACTAACTAGAAATAGCAATGATATAAATAATTTAATAAAATTCAACCTTATCCTTCTTCTTCTTCTATATAGAATAATTAGTAGAAATATCGTTGAGAGTATTATACTGGATATAAAAAAGTTAAAAATTAGAGTAACAACTAATATTGATAAAATTATTATTCCAAAATAGAAAAACCTTAAGTCTAAACCTTCACGTAGTATTGGGAAAATAAATGCCAAAAAAACCAGTGCTGACCCTGGGTCTGGTTGAAGAGTTATAAGCAAAATAGGAACAAAAATAATAGTTCCAACAATAATAACATCCCTGACCTTGTTAAGATCAGTCTGAATAATACTTAAAAATTTTGCTAAAAATAGTGCAGTACACAATTTAGCAAACTCAGTAGGTTGAAAACTTATAGGGCCTATTATATACCAAGATTTTGCTCCACCTCTTTCAACGCCTAAGAAGAAAAGACTAATCAATAAGATTAAAGAAAAGAAGTAGATTATTGGAGCTATATTATCAAAAAATTTATACTTAGTGAAAATTATAATTAGAGCGCCAATAAAGCTTACACCCAGAAAAATTAATTGTTTCCCTACAAGTGTTGTATAATCAAATATGGAGGTAAAAGACTCAGTGTAACTTGAAGAATAAACATTTATAATTCCAAAAGTAACAAGAAGGGCATAAATAATGAGTGATATTAAGTCATATTTTAATATTCTATTCATTTATGCTAAAGTTTTCAAACTTGTAAGGCTTTTCATATTCATCAATTAGACTTCCGCTAACCATCCTATTTTCAAGCCACTTCCTTCCAACTTCATCTTTTAGATACTTCTCAATAATTAAGCTTGCAATTGGCGCAGCCCACCTACTTCCCCAGTACCCATTTTCAATGAACACAGAGACAACAATCTTTGGATCTTCAGCAGGTGCAAAAGCTATAAAAGTTGAGTGATCAGTTAATTGTTTCTTTTCATCTTCAATCAAAATAAAATTTTCAACAGTACCTGTTTTACCAGCAACATTAATACCATTAATCTTAGCAATTCTTGCAGTGCCTCTATCGACTACATCTACCATCCCATCAATTACAATTTCAAAGTTCTCCTTATCAATAGTAGTATAATTCTTATCTCTATCATTTATAGATTTATTATCTACTCTTTTTACGAAATGGGGTTTAACATAAAAACCTCGATTAGCAATTGCAGTGGCGAAGTTTGCCATTTGAATGGGAGTAGTTAGAATTTCACCTTGACCAATAGAATTTGAAATTGTTGTTGAAGATCCCCATCTATTATTACCATAAAATCTATTGTAATAATCTGATTCTGGAATAAAACCCTTTTTTCCTATAAATAAATCATATCCTAAATAATCTCCAAGACCAAAACTTTTAATGTGATTAGCCCACTTATCTAGACCCTCACTTGGTGTTTCATATTTATCTATGATACCTGAATATGTTCGAGCAAAATAGGTATTACATGAGTTATATATACCTTTTCTTAAATTACTTATAGTTCCAAAGGAATTATGGCATCCCATAAAAGCATTTCTTGCATAATAATGTCCAGCATTACATGTGAAAGTTGTGTTCTCATTAATTACACCTTCTTGAAGACCGATTAAAGCATTTAAAATTTTCATTGGAGAGCCAGGGGAGTATTGAGCTTGAAGTGATCTATCAAATAATGGCTTGTTAATTGAATCATTTAAAAGTTTATTAAAGTTTTCAGTACGATTTTCCCCAATAAATTGTTCTGATCTATATGTAGGAGAGCTAACTAAAGTTAGAATTTCACCAGTTGATGGTTCAATTGCAACAACGCCACCTCTTTTATTCTGAAGAAGACTCTCAGCATATTCTTGAAGATTTATATCTATTGTAAGAGTAATATTTTTAGCTTTTGAAGGGCTCACATCACTTAAAGAGTTATTAAATGGTCCAATAACCCTATTAAATCTGTCTTTTTGAAAATACTTTTTACCCTTAATACCTTTTAATTCATCTTCATAATACTTCTCTATTCCTTGTTTACCTATCATTTCACCATTTTCATAGTAAGAATTATTTGTAATATCATTTCTATCAACCTCTCCTGTGTATCCAATTACATTACTTGCAAATGGTTTAATGTAATCTCTTACAGAATTTTTCCTCAAATAAAACCCTTCAAATAGCCATATTTTTTCTTGAAGAAATGCATTTTTCTCTTTGGATATTTGTGATTTAATAACTGATGGGAGTTTAGTTGAATATGCAATGGAACTATTGATCTGTTTCTTAAATTCATCTGGATTCATATCAATTAAATTTGCAAAAGAAATTGTGTCAAATTCAGAAGTGTTTTCAGGAATTATAATTAATTCATATGATGGCTGATTAGCTACAAGAAGATTTCCATTTCTATCAAAAATTAACCCTCTTTCGGGATAAACAGACAATTCTTGTATAGCGAAATCTGAATTAAAATAAGAATCACTTGACAGTTGAAGAGAGGCTAGCCTTACAATAAATATTACTGAAACTATTATTGTTAACCAGATTAGTATATACTTTTTTAACATTACCTATCAGATATTAATCTTGAAATAATCCAAACAAGTATAAAGGTAGCAATTGAATTAATAAAAGCATATAAAAAAATTGTGCTTAAAAGATTAATATTAAAAAATATAAATGAGTAATATATAATAGAATGGATTACAATTATTGATAAGAAGAATGAAACTCTACTTAATAAAGGTGTGCCTTTAATCATAGCTAAAGGTAAATTAGCATTAACTCCAAATGAGCTTTTTTCGATTCTACTTCTTAAATAACATATTGTTATTGTTGATAAAGTATGACAACCATATGTTTGCATTGAAAGGTCAATAATAAAGCCGATTAAGAATCCCAATAATAATAAAACAGTTTTATCATATGATATTCTATAATTTATGAAAATAATCAAATAAGCAAATGGTGTAACAAAACCAAATAACTGGAATTGATTAAAGACTAATAGCTGTAGTGCTAAAATTACAGTATAGAATGAAATATCTCCAATTAGTTCTCTATTCATCTAATAAACTTTGAATTTCATTGTTGTCAGTTCTATTTAAAATATATAAGTTGGATAGTGAAGAAAAATCATTAAAAGCCTCAATATCAATTTCATAATATCCTTCCAAAGAATTATTATCATAATTGATAATTCTACCAATTGGAACACCTTTAGGGAAATAGAAAGACATTCCCCCAGTTACAACTGTATCTCCAACTTTTAAAGAACTGCTAATTGGTATATCATTTAATTTTAAAATTCTTGCATTCAAACCATCCCATGTAACTGATCCAATAGTAGAAGAGTTTTTAAGTATAGCATTTAATTTTAAGTCTATATTTAATAATGAGATTATTGAAGCATAATTGTTTGTTACACTTTTCACTATTCCAACCACACCCTCTGAGGATATTACACCCATCTCTAAATTTATGTTATCTAATTTACCCTTGTCAATAATAATAATGTTTTTGCTTTTATTTATTGAGTTAACAATTACTTTTGCGCTATTGATAAGATTTAATGTGTCTTCATTAATTTGAGTAAATCTATACTTTGATTCCATCCTCTTTAGTTTAAGATTTTCATTAATAAGCTTTTCATTTTCGCTTTTAAGATTAAAATATGAATTGATAGATGACGAAAATTTTGATGAAGTCGCAGATAAGTATGTGGAAATTTTTCCAAACTCATTAAAATGTAATGAGCTATTATTATATAAAAAAATTGAATGATATAAATGATAGAATTAAATAAATAATTAAGTTCCTATTCTTAACTATGGAATTAATTATAGATTGCATTAAATTATTTACTTAATTAGAACTGACTTAAATTTATCGATATTTTTAAGAGCTATTCCAGTTCCCCTAACTACAGCCTGTAGGGGGTCTTCAGCAATATAAACTGGAAGATCAGTTTTTTTTGATAACCTTTCATCAAGGCCTCTAAGCAATGCACCCCCTCCAGCTAAATAGATTCCAGTATTATAAATATCTGCGGCAAGTTCAGGAGGTGTCTGCGATAATGTTTCCATAATTGAGTCTTCGATTCTTATCACAGACTTATCAATAGCCTTTGCAACTTCTATGTGAGATATAATCTTTTCTTTTGGTTTACCCGATAAAAGGTCTCTACCTTGAACATGCATATCTTCAGGTGGTTCGTCTAAGCTTTCAGTAACAGAACCAACTTCAATTTTAATTTTTTCAGCAGTTCTGTCACCTATATATAAGTTATGTTTAGTTCTCATGTAATATACAATATCATTCGTAAGAACATCACCTGCAACTTTTAAAGATTTCTCACATACAATTCCTGATAATGCAATCACAGCAATCTCAGTTGTACCCCCACCAATATCAACAACCATATTACCTTTAGGTTTAACTATGTCAATTCCAATTCCAATAGCTGCAGCCATAGGTTCATGTATTAAGTATACTTCTTTACCATTTACCCTTTCTGCAGATTCTTTAACAGCTCTCATCTCAACTTCGGTTATACCCGAAGGGATACATATAACCATTGTCAATGAAGGGGAAAACCATCTTTTCTTTAAAGTAGGGATACTTTTTATTAATTCGCTGATCATTTTCTCTGAAGCCTCAAAATCAGCTATAACACCATCCTTTAAAGGTCTTATTGTTTTAATGTTTTCATGTGTTTTTCCTTGCATGAATTTGGCCTCTTCACCAATTGCAATAATTTTTTTTGTTGATCGATCCATTGCAACAATAGAGGGACTGTTAATCACAACCTTATCATTATGAATAATTAGTGTATTTGCAGTGCCTAGGTCTATCGCTATTTCTTCCGTAAAAAATCCCATAATAATCTGCAAAGGTAGTTAAATAATGGAAATCTAATGTTTAAAATGCCTTATTCCTGAAAACATCATTGACATTTTATTCTGATTGCAAAATTCTATTGAATCTATATCTCTTACAGAGCCTCCTGGCTGAACAATCGATTTTATACCATTTTTAAATGAAATTTCAACACAATCAGAAAATGGGAAAAAAGCATCACTAGCTAAACTAGCTCCATCTAAATCAAATCCAAATTTCTTTGATTTATCTATTGCCTGATTTAATGCATCAATTCTCGAAACTTGACCCATGCCAGACCCAATTAATTGTTGATTTTTAATGATAATAATACAATTGGATTTTGTATGCTTGGCAATAATTGATGCAAGAACTAAATCACCAGAATTATTTTTATCTGGTGATATATTTGTTACGATTTTAAAGTCATTAAAAGTTTCAGTCTTCATGTCAAAATCTTGCACTAGCTCACCATTTATGCAAGTTCGTCTCTGAATACTTACTTTTGGAATTTTTTTTAATTTAATTAAAATTCTATTTTTTTTTGATTTTAATACTTTCAATGCTTCATCTTCAAAATCAGGAGCAATTAATATCTCGAAGAATAATTTGTTAATTTGATTGGCAGTATTTTTATCAATAATTTTATTTGTTGCTAGAATTCCTCCAAACGCTGATATGCTATCGCAACCTAAGGAATCATTATAAGCTTCAATTAAAGAATCTCTGATTGCTACTCCACATGGGTTATTGTGTTTATGTATTAGAAAAATTGCTTTATCAGAGACTAAATCTCTTAGTAAATTAATCGAAGAATCAATATCGAGTAAGTTGTTATATGAAATATCTTTACCATTGATCTGCTCGAAGCATTCATTAAAATCACCAATGAATCTCGCTTTTTGATGAGGGTTCTCACCGTATCTTAATTCTCTTGAAGTATTGCTTCCATTTAAATATGAAAATATTTTTGAGTCATAATCTGAGCTTTTATTGAATGCTTCAACTGCTAGTCTTTTTCTTAAAGAAATATCAGTTGAACAATTATCATTTAAGACATAAGTTAACTCCTCATACTGAGATGAGGAACTTATACATACTATATTTTGATAATTTTTTGCAGCTGCTCTTATTAAGGATACCCCGCCAATATCAATTTTTTCAATTATTTCATTATGGTCATTTGAGTTTTTTACTGTTTCTTCAAATGGATACAAGTCTACAATTACAAGATCAATATCTGGAATATCATATTTTTTTGAATCCTCAATATC
>CABYCA010000015.1 GCA_902517365.1 uncultured Bacteroidota bacterium
ACTCCTCTTAGTTATTCTTTTTCTGGCGAGTCTTTTGACAAAAGTACAACTGCAGCAGGATTGATAAAGGATGATGGTAGGTTTGTTGCGGAAACAGCAGGCAAGTACTTAATTACAGTTACAGCAGGCGAAAAGTCAATTTCAAAGCCATTAGTTGTTTATGATAGAGGCATCAAAAGAGAAGTAGTTACAGTAGGATCAGGTACAGTACAGGATAAGCATACTTCAGACTTTTGGGTTTTTGAAGGCCAAGATGGAAATGACTATGCAGTTTCTGGAACCTGGGGTGCAGATGGTACAACATATTTTTGGGACGTTACAGACCCTAGTAATTTAAAAAAAATTGATAGTGTTCAAGTTGATGCTAGAACGGTCAATGATGTTAAGGTTTCAGCAGATGGTAAAATATCTATTATAAGTAGAGAAGGAGCATCCAATAGAAGAAATGGGATTGTAATTCTTGATACAACAGATCCATATAATGTAAAAATTATATCAGAATACACAACAAATTTAACAGGTGGTGTTCACAATTTATTTATATATGAGGACCATGTTTATGCTCTTAGTAACGGAGAAAGGTTTTATGTTATAAATATTGAGGATCCAAGAAGCCCATATGAAGTTGGTCTGTTTGAAATAGGTGAAAAAGGGCAGGCAATACATGATGTATGGATTGAGGATGGGATTGCATATTCTTCTAACTGGAAACACGGAGTTTACATGATTGATGTGGGAAATGGAGTTGCAGGTGGTTCTCCATCAAACCCGGTAGCAATGGCAAATTATAGCTATGAATCAGGAGCTCATCATGCAACATTCCCTTTTAAAAGTAAATCAACGGATAAGTTTTATACAATTTTAGGTGATGAAATCTTTCCTCAAGGTATTGATGTATATACAACTAATGAAACGGCAGGATTTCTTCATTTTGTTGACTTTACTGATATAAACAATCCAGTTGAAATAGCACGATATGAGCTTCCAGGCCATGGCTCTCATAACTACTGGATCGAGGACGATATACTCTATGTTGCAATGTATACAGGAGGTGTTAGGATTGTTGATATTAGCGGAGAATTGATGGGGGACCTTTTTAGACAGGGACGAGAAATAGGTCATATTAACACCGCAAATCCTAATGGATATATTCCCAATGCAGCTATGTCCTGGGGTGCACAGCTCTTTAAAGGTCATGTCTTTTATTCAGACCACAATGGAGGAATAGGGTCATCTAAAGTATTACCAACACAGCCCGATAATTCTAAAATCAATGAATATTTAGATAGGCCAAGACTAATAGATTAGATTATGCAAAGACTATATTTATTTTTATCATTTTTAATTTTTCATACAGTCTTTTCACAGGATTACTATGTTTATGTTGCATCTGAATCAGATGACCAAGTTTCAGTATTAAAATTTGATGGTAAAGAAATTATAGAAACAGATAGAGTATCAGTTGGGATAATGCCAACAGAAAATGAGGGTCCACATGGAATAGCTATTGATCCTAATGGTAAGTATTGGTACTTAACACTTGCCCATGGAAGTCCAAATGGATCAGTTGTTAAATATTCTACTGAAAATAATGAACCCTTATCCATGGTTGAGTTAGGCCTTTTTCCAGCTACCATGCAAATATCAAAAAAAACAGGACTTCTTTATGTGGTTAATTTTAATTTACATGGCCTAATGAAAACAAGCACAGTATCCGTTGTTGATCCAGAGTATATGGTTGAGATAACTAAAATAAAGACAGGTATTATGCCGCATGGATCAAGAATGTCTCCTGATGGAAATCTTCACTACTCAGTTGCTATGATGTCCGGAGAGTTGTTTGAAATAGATGCAATTGATTTGAGTGTCAAGCGTATTCTAAGTCTTGATAACCATAAAGAGCACAGAAATGCAATGTATCACTCGAAAGTTAAACCAACATGGGTTACTCCGTCTCCTTCGGGTAAAGAATTGTATATAGCGGGTAATGGTTCAAACAAAGTCTTAATTATTGATGTTGACGAATGGAAAGTAAAACAAACAATTGAAACTGGGGAAGGTCCATATAACATAGCCACTACTACTGATGGAAAACACATCATAACTACTTTAAAAAATGAAGGGGCGGTTTCTATCTGGTCCTTAGATAAAGGCAAACAAATTTCCAAGATCAAAACCTCAACAAACATTCCACATGGAGTAGTAATCTCACCGGATAACAAATATGCTTTTGTTTCTGTTGAAGGTGTAGGAGGTGAGGCAGGTAAAGTTGATGTCATCAGTTTGGAAGAACTTGAATTAGTTGATTCTGCTGAGGTCGGAAAACAAGCGGGTGGAATTGCTTTTTGGAAAATTTCAGATTAGTTTAAACTATGTTAAATTCAGAAAAAACCAGAGAATATTTTCCTTCTTTAAATAGGTTTAATACTTCTAATCAAAAAATTATATACTTAGATGGCCCCGGAGGAACCCAAGTTCCTATTCAAGTAATTGAGGCAATTTCTCAATACTATCTTAGGTCAAATGCCAACACTCATGGAGAATTTGTTACAAGCAAAGAGACGGATTTAATTATGAATGATCTCCGAGCTAAAGTTGCCTCCATGCTGGGGGCAAAAAGCCCAAACTCAATTTCAATTGGTCAAAATATGACAACATTAAACTATAGTTTAGCAAGGGCATTATCAAAAAAATTTAATGAAGGAGATGAGGTAATAGTTACTGAGCTAGATCATGAAGCAAACAGAGGACCATGGATGATATTAAAAGAAGTAGGTGTTAAAATTATTGAAGTTAAGTTAATGCAGAATGGAACGTTGGACTATTCTGATTTTAAAAATAAAATAAACGAGAAAACAGTAATGGTTTGTATGGGAATGTCTTCAAATGCATTAGGAACGTTAAATAATTTCATAAAGGTTAAAGAATATTTAAAAGGGCGAGAGTGTTATTTCTTATTAGATGCTGTTCATTATGCTCCTCACTTTTCAATCAATGTAGAAAAGCTAGGTTGTGATTTTATGTTGTGTTCAGCTTATAAGTTTTACGGCCCGCATGTAAGTTTCCTTTATTCAAGGCCTGGTGTTTTACAAAGCCTTGAACCAGATAGACTTGTAGTTCAAGACCAGGATGCCCCCTACATAATTGAGACAGGCACATTAAACCACGCATCATGCGCAGGTGTATCAGCCGCCATAGATTTCATTTCAACACTTGGAAAAGGTGAATCATATAGACAAAAATTGGAAAGTGCATATGCACACATTAGTGATCATGAGTTTAATCTTGCAAAATATCTTTATGAATCACTAGATGGATTTGACAACACAACAGTTATTGGCCCGGATTTTTCTAGTAGAGAAAGAACGCCGACAGTTTCATTTGTTCACTCTAAATATTCTCCTCAAGAAGTTTGCGCATCCTTAGCCAGGCATAACATATGTGCTTGGGACGGCCATTTCTATGCCCTTAAGGCAATTCAACAGTTAGGTCTAGAAAATAAGGGGGGCGTAACTAGGTTGGGTATTTCTTTATATAACACAAAAAATGAAATAGACACTGTAGTTGAGACTATTAAATCTCTATAGTTTTATTTTTTTAATTTTTCAAAAAACCAGTTTTGAAAAACTTGTTGAGTTATATCTGAAGCTAGATTTAGATCCTGAATATTCAAAAATTTAATATTTGCTTGACGGTCTATCTTGTTTAATAAGCCAATTAGTTGTTTTGGTGAAAGCTCTCTAGCCTTTTTTATTTCAATTAGTTTACTAATGGATGACTCTATAAAAAGTTTTTTCTTGATTAACAAGTGCCAACAAAGACTATAAGGCATGTATTGTCTGCTATCCCTAAACTTATATCTTATCTGGTCTACAAGCTTTTCAGGGTTTTTATTATAAAAATCTTTAATTACTGATTTAATTTGGGGTCTTCCACAATGATAAGACTTAAAATACCTGTTCTGAAACCCCACAATATTTGCAGCTTTTGATTGAGCAGCGTTAAAGCTTGGCCTAATATTCAACAAGTTTTTTATTTTCTCTGAGATAGTTTTAACTGGCTGACGATTATATGTTTTAGCCCAAATTCCAGTTAAGACTGCTTTTTTATCTAAAAACCAATCTTCTGGATTTGTCTTTTTAATAAGAAACATATCATCATTAAAATAGATGAACTTTTCAGATAGATCTTTAATCTTGAAAAGTAAAGCATCTATTGATCTAATATTAAATGTTGGAAGAAACTCCATGTTCTCGCGAAATATTTCTTCATGATCAACAATTTCAACTTTTTCTTTGGAAACAATATGCTTAATGCTGTCTAAATTTGGAGACTGTTTGTCGGTTACAATAAAGATTTTTCTTACGAATGGAGCGTATTTAACAATAGATGCCACACATAGATTAATTTCATTTGCTTGAATATAATTCCTCTTTAATTTGTTGTCGTCAGCAAGATATTCTTTAAGCTTTCTTTGATAGTTTGGTTCTGAACCATCCACCCATGTTATGACAGCATCAATTTTTTCCATTTAAACAAAATAAAAAAAGCTTATAAATAGGGGTTTTTAAAGACTCGGCAATCCTAATAGCTATATCTAGTCCAGGTATAAACCTGTTTTTTTCTATTGATATTATAGTTTGCCTACTAACCCCAGTCATTAAGGCTAAATCTTCTTGTGTTAAATTTGCGCCTTTTCTATAATCTTTAACTCTATTTATAAGCATATGTAAAATAAACTTTACAAATATAATAAATATTTTGTAAAATAAACTTTACATTCTTTAAATATTTTTTGATTTGTAAAGCACGCTTTACATATTAAATGTATAGTTTACTTTACATTATGCTAAAAGATGTTAAAGAATAATTAAAACTATTTTAAAAACATTCTTCAAACGTTGATTTTCCTAGTTTTACAAAAATTTTAATACATGAAAAAATTAATCGCTTTGTTAATGTTTGTCTCACTGGTTTCATGTAATATGAATTCAAATAAAACAGGAGAGACTAATGACGCAACAATTGCCGCAGCTGACTCAACCTATAATATTAATCTAGATGAAAGTAGCCTTGTTTGGACTGGACGGGAAGTTTCAACTAGTTCACATTATGGTACTATCAAATTTTCATCTGGACAGTTTGAGATTGCAGATGGTCTAATTTCCCAAGGGGAGTTTTTTGTTGACATGACATCTATTAACGTACAAGATTTAACAGGTGGAAGTAAAGAAAGGTTAGAAGGTCACCTAAGATCAGATGATTTTTTTTCAGTTGAATCCTTTCCTTCAGCCCATCTTTACATTTCTAGTTCTGAACTAATATCAGATGGAAAATGGATGGTAAATGGTTTTTTAACTATAAAAGACATTTCACATCCTGTTTTATTTGAAATGGCAAATACTCAGGATGGATGGAACGCTAAACTTGTTTTTGACAGATCAAAGTATAATGTAAAATTTAGATCAGGAACATTTTTCGAAAATCTTGGTGACAAGCTTATTTACGATGACATTGAACTAGAAATTAATCTAAAAACTTCATAATATGAATAATAATAA
The DNA here is from genome assembly GCA_902517365.1 of uncultured Bacteroidota bacterium. The sequence continues at coordinate 5,562 of CABYCA010000015.1, forward strand.
ACCAAGATGTGGATGTGGAAACACGCAAGACCCAGAGGGATTTTGTGATGGTTCTCATAGTAACCAATAATGAATAAGTTACTTGCATTTGGGGCCTCCTCCTCAAAAAATTCAAGGAACAAAAAACTAGCCTCTTATGTTGCCAGTAGAATGGCTCCAAAAGAGGCTATTCTTGTTGACTTAAATGAATTTGAAATGCCTATTTATAGTGAAGATAGAGAACTAGAGATAGGGATTCCAGAAAAAGCACATAAGTTTAAAAAATTAGTTAATGAAAGTACAGGAATAATAATTTCACTTGCTGAGCACAACGGCTCCTATACCTCAGCATTTAAAAATATATATGACTGGATTTCTGTAATCGAAAAAACAGTATGGAGTAACAAGCCTTTAATACTATTATCAACTAGTGATGGACAAAATGCTGGAAAAACAGTACTTCAAACAGCCTTATCTCGCTTTTCTAGACAAAGTAGAGAGGAAATTCCACATTTTTCACTTCCAAACTTTAATGAAAATTTTTCCGATACCGATGGAATTATCAATAAAAAATTAATTGAAGAGTTAGATAAACAAATAGGTATATTCTCCAGTCAGGTTGATACTTTACTTGACTCCGGTAACTACTAGAGTTCCATTCCAGTCACCATCTTTTCCGTGACACCATGATTCAATTTTTTTGAATCCAGCTTCCTCAAACATTGACTTCCATTTATTTTCAGAAAAAAGTTTCATAATTGTTACACAACAATCTTGTTTCCATGAATGTGAGGGTTTATTTTCTTCATAATGATCTATACCCATAATCAATCTTCCGCCTTTTTTTATCCAATTAGAATAGATATGTTTAATCAGGTGGTCTGGATTCTCAAAATAATAAAATACTTCCATTGATTGAACGATATCGACTTTATCATCAGGAGACCATTTCAGAAGGTCCTTACAATAGTATTGATTTTTGGAATCAAGTTTTTCTGCTTTTTCAATCATATGAGCTGATCCGTCTACTCCAATTGCTTGTTTGCATCTTGGGTCAGAGGAAATACCTCGGATAACCCAACCATTTCCACAGCCTGCATCTATAAAACTATAATTACCTATCCCTTTAGTTGAGTATTCAATCATATTTTTTACAGACGCAGAGTGGTTTCTCTCCATCCCTTCATCTTTTCCAGTTAAAACCCAATTACTAAAAACTTTAATAGGAGATTCCATCTAGTCTACAGTTATTAATTTATGAGTTAAACCTGAGTTACAGAGAGAAACTATATAAAGGTTAGAATTATTTAAGTCATCTATTTGCTCATAGTACTCTTCGTTAATAAGATTATTCACAAAGTCAGGTATTGTATTACTATGACCAACAACAACAGTGTTTTTTCCCTCACTTGATTTTAAAAAAGTTTCATATACAATATCATCTAAAGAGTATATAAGTATTTCCAAGTTATTATTTTCTGCAAGTGGTATGGCTGTTTTTATTGTCCTTTTGTAATTGGTAGAGTATATTCTAGAAATGTTTTTACTAATAAAATAATTTTTCCAATTTTCAGCTCTTAACAATCCTTTATTATTAAGATCTGGATCACGATCTGATTTATCAGACCTTACTTTCTCAGCATGTCTAATTAGGTAAATGTTAGAACATTCTTCAGTTGACTTATCAAATGAGACAAATATGAGAATAACTAATACTTTTAAGATATTCAAAGTATTAGTTTTCTTCTACTTATAGCATAAATTAAATATGCAATAATCATAACAAGGGGCTCCCATATAAGTAGATAGTATGGCCAATCTCCAATTACAAGAGGGTTGCTTACCTCTGGAGCGGCATTAACATACATATAATTAGAGTCTAATAGAAAATTAATTGGCATTATGATTACCATTAAGATATTAAGGTGAATCCAAATCTTAAACCAAGAAAACTTAGGAAGTTTAAGGTCCAAATGTAGAAACATAAAAATTGGCAGAACTATAATTAAACTATGAGAAACATAATAGTTTAAATAGTATCTTAAAGATCCGTCAAAATAGTTCATTTGCGGTGTCAAAATTGCCATTATACCACCGATAACTCCAGTGTAATAAACAAATTGAAAAAGCTTATCTTTTTTCTTTATAAAAGGAAGAATACAACAGATGAGGGAAGATATTCCACATAATTGAATAGGTAAATTATATTGAAAATCCCAGGTGCCGCTTATAATATATCCACCATTTTCAGTTATAAAATCAAGAATCATTATAACCCCAATAAGATATGTAACCTGAATTTTCTGTTTTCTGTTTAAAAATCTAGCAACAATTAGAGGAACAGAAATAAAGATTAGTGAGAAGAGAGTCCAAGTTTTCCATTCATCTGTCATAAATTCAATGACATAAATTGGGATTGGATTTTCTTCCATATTAAAACTGTTTTTTCAAAAGTATAAAAACTATTTAACTAAGATTATAATAGAATGAGTTTCTCAATAATTCAAGACTTTTTGGTACGGCAGTATTTGCATCTTCATTTCCCTCAAACTCAAGGGATACATATCCCTTATAGTTGTTTTTTCTCATTAATTCACCTATTGATTTATAATCAATATTAATTTGATCAAAAGCTGGCCATTTTGCACCACCATAGTATGTTTTTGCTTGAATCAAGCATGTGTGTTGAGCTAACTCAGCTAGCTGCTCCTTTCTATTATCAAAAAAGTTACCTGTATCAAGTGTAACACTAAGCCATGGAGAGTCTATAGCATTGACAATTTTCATTACTCCTTTAGCAGTTAAACCTAAACCCCAGTGGTTTTCAAGACCTAGAACGACTCCACATTTTTCTGCTGTTGGAATACACTGTTCAATAGAATCAATAACCCATTTAAAACCTTCTTCCTCCGTATAGCCCTCAATAATAGGTTCTACACCTTTGTTATCCATTAAAACATCAAATTCTGATTTATCTCCAATAGGATTAGTTGTTCCCCACCTTCCAGTATTAATTCTAATAGTGGGAATCCCTAGAGAATAAGCCACCTCAATCTGATGCTTTGTTAATTCAATATTTTCTTTTCTTTTTAAGGCATCTGGACTAACATAACTTTGATGCGTTGAGAGTCCGATGATATCTAAACCTGAATCAAATGCTCTTTTTTTGAGTTTTTGTAAATAATTGTTTTCTTCAGATTCCATTTGAATAAGTAGTAGTTCTATTCCGTCGAATCCAAACTCAGAGGCTTTATCAATACAATACTCAATAGGAGTTTCTCGTCCATTAAATTGCCAGAAAGAGTAAGTTGACACACCAATGGGATTATGTTTAATTTTTTTTAATGATAAGTCGTTACCGCTTTTGGGCTTATTAAAACTAACTAAAGGGGCTCCTATTGTGGCAGCAGCAATGGATTTAATTAAAGATCTTCGTTTCATATGTTGTAAATTAATAAAAGGAATTGGTTTTTTAACTAAATTTAGTTCTCAAATTAATTTTAAACTAAAATCAAAAAAATGAAAAAATTATTTTTACTATTAGCTATCCTTGCTTTAGGTTCAATATCTGCGCAAGGAAACGGAGACTATGTAAGCATGACCTTCGTAAAAACTACTCCAGGAGAGGATTATTGGACAATTCTTAATGAAAAGTGGAAAGATCTTCATCAAATGAGAGCTAATGAAGGAACAATTACTGGTTGGGATGTTTGGTATAGACCAAACACTGGATCTGAATCAGATTGGGATATGCTGATTGTTACAGTTGCAAAAAGTCCTGACAGTTTAAATGCAAATGTTGGATTTGCAAAAATGAGACCTGATTACAGTGAAATGGACATTGAAATCTTTGCAGAAAAAAATTCTGGCGCTAGAACAATAGTCTATGATCAATTTCTAGTCAATAAAGGCCTTGTGTTTGCAGGCAATGAAGGGGAAACCCCAGTGGTACCTCGAGTTGCTGTTCTAAACTTTATGAAGGTAGGCTATACTGATGGATACAAATATGAAATGGCAGAAAACAGATTAACTTCAGTTGAAAGCTTGGGTAATAGAGCAGGTTGGGGATTATTAAAAAGACTTGATGCTCTAGGGTCTGATGTTTATTATGACTATATGACTGTAGATTTTTATGAAAATTGGGATACATGGTTATCAGATAGAGAGCCATCAGGATCTGCTGCACCAATATCAAGGCAGCTGAGAGATATTTATAGCTTGCGAGATCATAAACAAAGCGTACCTGTTTGGCTTGCTATTTCAGTTAGACCTGAGGAATAATTTTATAAACTAATTCAATAAAACCCCTCTTTAGAGGGGTTTTTTTATTTTTGATATTTATGAGAAATGTTTATGTGCTTATTATATCTCTATTTATTTTAGCTGGATGTTCTTTCAAATCCGATCCTATTAGATCTGCTTTTAAAAAAGATGATTTTTTAAGAAGTATCATAAAAGACAAGGATAAATATGAAATACAAATTATTTACACAGAGGTTATAAAAAATACAATTGGTCAAACTGAGTTTGCGGATTTTCAGTTTCAATTAAATGACGAAAAATATTTTTATCCAGCAAGCACAATAAAGCTTCCTATTGCAGTTATGGCTCTTTCGAAAATTAATGAGTTGAGGTCTGAAGGGTCAACTATTTCTCCTAAATCTAAAATCAAACTTTCTCTAATAAATAATAACCAAGAAATTATTTTAAAGGACTCCATTACCTCTTTTCAGAATTTAATTGCTGATGTTTTCCTAGTTAGTGATAATTCGGCCTCAAACGTCCTAATTGATTTTCTAGGTTATAATTATTTTAACTCATCTATGAGTAATTCAGGGTTTGAAAACACTTATTTAAATCATAAGTTTAATCCTGACCCTTTTGTAGATTCAACATGGATAATTAGTACTCTAGATAATGAGATAATATCATCTAATACAAATCAAATTACTGTTTTAGCTAGTAGTAATATTTCTAATTTAAAAAAAGGTGAAAAAAGATTTATTGATGGAGAAATAAAAAATGAATCACTAGATTTTTCATCTAAGAACAGATCATCATTGACAGATATGCATAACATAATAAAGAATCTAATTTATCCTGAAATTTCCATTTCCAAATTTAATTTAAATGTCGAAGACTATGATTTCTTAAGGTATTGGATGAGTAGATTTACATATGAAGATCTTGGAGCTAAATACATTGGAGATGCTAAATTCTTTAAATCTTATAATAAATTCTTTATTTATGGCACTGATACAATTTTAAACAATTCTGATATAAGGGTATACAACAAGATTGGACAGGCATATGGAACATCAACCGATAGCGCATATATTAAAAATTATAAAGAAAATGTTGAGTTTTTTTTAACTGCAACTATTTATACAAATAACAACAATATAATAAATGATAACATTTATGAGTATGGAGAAACAGCAATTCCTTTTTTATCAAGATTATCAAAAGCTCTCTATAAAAATCTTCTAGATTAGTCTTTTACTAAACCAAGATCAACTAATCTTTTATAAAGAAAATCTCCCGCTGTTATATCGTCAAACTCTTTTGGATTATCTTCATCAATACATGAATCAATACAATTAAGAGGCATTTCAAGTCTTGGATGCAAAAAAAAAGGAATGGAATATCTAGAACTTTTCCACAGATTTTTTGGAGGATTTACAACTCTATGTATTGTTGATTTTAGTTTATTGTTTGTATGTCTAGATAACATATCTCCAATATTGACAATAATTTCATCATCTTGAGCTATTGCGTCAACCCATTCTCCTTGATTATTTAACACCTGCAGCCCTCTACCTTGGGCTCCCATCAAAAGTGTAATTAAATTAATATCACCATGAGCAGCAGCCCTTTCTGCTTTTTTTGGTTCTTCAGTAATAGGAGGATAATGAATTGCTCTTAAAATGGAGTTGCCATTAAATATATGTTTATCAAAATATGTTTCTTCCAAATTTAAATAACAAGCAATTGCTCTTAAAATATGTCTTCCAGTGTCCTCAAGTAGCTTATAAGTTTTTTGACCAATCTTATTGAAATCATCAAGCTCCTCTACTATTACATTTTTAGGATATTTATTCTCTAATTCAGGTTCATTCTTAACATACTGTCCAAAATGCCAAAACTCTTTTAAATCACCTACATTTTTTCCTTTTGCATGTTCTTTACCAAGAGGAGTAAAACCTCTTTGGCTGGCAAGACCTTTAATAATATATTTAGACTTAACACTATCTGGAAGATTAAAAAATTGTTTAACCTCTTTGTATAATGAGTCTTTTACTTCATCATTGAGTAAGTGGCCCTTAACTGCTACAAACCCAATCTTACTAAAACCTTTTCCAAGATCTTTTATAAATTTATCTTTGCTGTTAGCATCACCTGATAAATAATCATTCAAATTTACTTGTGGAATTCTGCTCATTTTAAGTTTTTTTGGTGATTATTTTTGAAATATACTTACCCAATATGTCAAATTCTAGATTAACCAAGCTTCCCGATTTTATGGTTTTAAAATTTGTGTTTTCGTAAGTGAAAGGAATAATAGCTACAGAGAAAGAATCAGATGATGAATCAACAACAGTTAGGCTAACACCATTAATAGTTATTGAGCCTTTCTCTACTGTAATATTTTCTTTATTATGTTTAAAAACATATTTCCAACTACCATTAGTCTCTTCAACTTCAGAACATATTGCAACTTCATCAACATGACCTTGAACAATGTGCCCGTCAAATCTTGAATTGACAGACATTGACCTCTCAATATTAACAATATCTCCAGGAATTAGTTTACCAAGATTGCTTCTATTTAGGCTTTCTTCAATAACTGTTACAGTATAAACATCATCTTCAACGCCAACTATGGTTAGACAAACTCCATTATGACAAAGGCTCTGGTCAATTTTTAATTCTCTGGTTATAGAGGACTCTAAAAAGAGATTTAAATTACCCTTTTCTTTTTCAACTTTTTTAACCGTTGCTAAACATTCTATAATCCCAGTGAACATTATTATCTTTATTTTTGCTCAGTAAAATTAGTAATTAAATTAACTAGTGGTAAAATCAAAAAAAATTAATGTTGGGATTTCTGTAGGAGATCCTAATGGTATTGGAATTGAAGTTATGTTAAAAGCTTTATCTGAGAGGCCTTCTAATGATAATTGTAATTATATAATTTATTCTTCATATGAATTAATTATAAATCAGAAAAAAGATTTAAATATTAATACACTTCCTATAAAAAAAATAGAAAGTTTTGATGAAGTATCTGATGAATCTCTAAATATTAAAGAAGTCTTCACGGAATCAAACTATGAATTTGGGATAGTTGATAAACAAGTTTCTCAAAATGCAATTATTTCTTTTAAAGAAGCGGTAAAAGATGCCAGTGATAAGAACATAGATGTTTTAATTACATCACCAATTGATAAAAATCTATCTTATTCTGAATCTTTTAAATATTCTGGCCATACAGATTATTTAAGACACTATTTTAATCTAGACCCAATTATGTTAATGGTTTCTAAAAAACTTAAAGTTGGATTACTAACTGAACACATATCTCTAAAAGATGTTGTCCAGAATATTACAGTTGAAAAAACAACTAAAAAACTAAAATTATTATGTCAAGTCCTAAATAAAGACTTTGGTATAATTAAGCCAAAGATTGCAACCCTCTCAATTAATCCACATGTTGGAGATAACGGTTTAATTGGAACCGAAGATCAAAAATTATTAACCCCAGCTATAAACGAGCTAAATAAAAAGGAGGATATAATTTCCGGTCCGTTTTCTGCTGACACTTTTTTTTCTAATAATAATTATGCTAAATATGATGCTATTCTAGCAGTATATCATGACCAAGGATTAATCCCATTTAAGACCATTTCTTTTGGTGAAGGGGTAAACTATAGTGCAGGTCTTCCTATTATTCGAACTTCTCCGGATCATGGTACAGGCTTCAACATTGCTGGAAAGAGTATTGCAGACCCATCTTCTTTTAAACATGCTTTAAAATTAGCATTGGATATATTCGAGTTAAGAAATAAAATAGTTTAACATTAAATAGATAAATTTTTATAAATTTGCCGCTCAATAGTTAAGTGATGAAATCGCTTTCGCCATATTTGATAAAGTTTTCAGGTTTGAAAGAAGGGATACATCTCTTTAACTATGAACTAGGAAATAAGTTCTTTAAAAATTTTGACTATTATGATTTTCTTGATGCTAACCTTTTTGCTAAGCTTGAGTTAGAGAAACAGTCAACACTCTTAAACCTTAAGTTTTCATTTAGTGGTGAAATTGAGGTTCAGTGTGATGTTTCTATGGAAAGTTTTAATCTTGACTTGGAGGCTGAACATGCAGTTGTTGTTAAGTTTAAAGATGATATAATCTCTACAGATGATAAAGTTATATTCATGCCAGCGGGTTCTCACAGTATCGAAGTTTCTCATTTAATTTACGAAAGTATAATTTTAGCAGTTCCTCAAAAAAAGGTTCATCCAGGAATAGAAAACGGTTCATTAAAATCAGAAATAGTTGAAAAACTAGAAGCACTAAAACCTAAAAAGAATTTTAAAGAAAAAACCGACCCTAGGTGGGACAAATTAAAAGATTTATTATAAATGGCACATCCAAAACGTAAAATATCTAAAACTAGAAGAGATAAACGTAGAACTCATATTAAAGCTGAGAAACAACAGATTTCAATATGTCAGGCTACAGGTGAGTCACACTTATACCACAGAGCTCATTGGCACGAAGGAAAGCTTTATTATAGAGGAAAAGTTTTAGTTGATTCTTTAGAATCATAAAAAACTAGTATCTTAAATTATCAATTTAATTGTCTAATGACATAATTGATGTTAGTATGATATCTAACAATACCAAAAAAATAAAAGCTGCCATTACTGCAATTGGTGGTTATGTTCCAGAAGACTTTATCTCCAACAAAGATTTAGAGAAAATGGTTGACACTAACGATGAGTGGATAACTGCAAGGACTGGCATCAAAAAAAGAAGAATACTTAAAAAAAAAGGGGAAAGCTACATCATATTTAGCCATAAATGCAGCTAAAGATCTTATTGAGAAAAAGCAATTAGATCCAAATACAATTGATTTGGTAATTCTGTCTACAATAACACCAGACTTTCATGGAGCATCAACAGCTCCAACAGTAGCATCACAAATAAATGCCTCTAATGCATATTCATTTGATATTAATGCTGCGTGTTCTGGATTCTTGTTTGGAATGTCAACAGCCACTAGCTATATTGAATCTGGTAGATATAAAAAAGTTCTTTTAATTGGAGCGGATATGATGTCTTCAATAGTTGACTATACTGATAGATCTACTAGTATTTTATTTGGAGATGGAGCAGGTGCAGTATTGATTGAACCAAGTAATAATGACTTTGGTTGGGAGGATGAATTTTTAAGATCAGACGGAATAGGTTCAGAGTGGTTAAAAATCAAAGCAGGAGGCTCACTATACCCTACCTCTAAAGAGACTTTTGAAAAAAAATGGCATTATATTACACAAGATGGAAAGACTGTTTTTAAATCAGCAGTTTCAGAAATGGCCAATGCAACAGAGCAGATTATTATTAGAAATAATCTTCACCCTAAAGAAATTAAATATTTATTACCTCATCAAGCCAATAAAAGAATTATTGATGCTACCGCAGAAAAGATTAATTTAGATAAAAATAAAGTTTTAATGAATATTGAAGAATATGGAAATACAACAGCAGCAACAATACCTCTGCTAATGCACGACTATGAGAATAATTTCAAAAAAGGTGACAAAATTATTCTTGCTGCTTTCGGAGCAGGACTTACTTGGGGTGCAGCATATTTAACATGGGCCTATAATTAAACATTAATCATGGATATAAAAGAAATACAGAACCTAATAAAATTTGTTTCAAAATCTGGAGTTGAAGAGGTGAAAATTGAAAGAGAGGATTTTAAAATAACAATTAAAACAAAGAAAAACATTCAACAGCAAATAGTTGTTGAAGAATTACCCAATAAAATAAATAATCCAACTCAGGTTACGGTTCCGGTTAGTCAAGAAATTGTTCAAGAAAAGATTTCAGATGTTGACATTTCCATAACTGAAGATTCAAATCATGTAATAATTAAGTCTCCTATAATTGGAACTTTCTATAGAAAACCATCACCAGACAAACAGGCATTTGTAGAGGTTGGACAAAATATAGGAGAAGGTGATGTGCTTTGTGTTATTGAGGCAATGAAATTGTTTAACGAGATAGAATCTGAGGTATCTGGAAAAATTGTAAAAATTCTTGTAGATGATCAAAGTCCAGTTGAGTTTGATCAGCCTTTATTTCTTATCGATCCATCATAAAAAATGTTTAAAAAAATATTAATTGCTAATAGAGGAGAAATAGCTATGCGTGTCATTAGGACATGTAAAGAAATGGGTATTAAAACTGTAGCTGTATATTCTAAAGCAGATGAAGAAAGCTTACATGTTCGGTTTGCAGATGAGGCAGTTTGTATTGGGCCTGCTGCTAGTAATGAATCATATTTAAAACCAGCAAACATTATTGCAGCAGCAGAGATAACAAATGCTGATGCAATTCATCCTGGCTATGGTTTTTTGTCAGAGAATAGTAATTTTTCAAAAATATGCGAGGAGCATAAAATTAAATTTATTGGAGCTTCACCGTCAATGATTGAAGCAATGGGAGATAAGGCAACAGCTAAGAAAACAATGCAAAAAGCTGGAGTACCTGTTATACCTGGTTCAGACGGTATTGTTCCAACTTTGGAGGATGCTCAAAATATTGCTCTCAAAATAGGCTATCCTGTAATGTTAAAAGCAACCGCTGGAGGAGGAGGTAAAGGTATGAGAATGGCAAATGATCCAAATGATTTGATGAAAGCATGGGAAGTTGCAAGACAAGAATCTAAATCAGCTTTTGACAATGATGATATGTATTTAGAAAAATTTATAGAAGATCCACGTCATATTGAAATTCAGATTATGGCTGATTCTAAGGGCAAAGCCTGTCATCTATCAGAAAGAGACTGTTCTATTCAAAGACGTCATCAGAAATTAATTGAGGAGACACCCTCACCATTTATGACTAAGCCGTTGAGAAAAGCTATGGGTGAAGCAGCTGTAAAAGCAGCTGAATATATAAAATATGAAGGAGCTGGAACTGTTGAGTTTCTTGTTGACAGGCATAAGAATTTTTATTTTATGGAGATGAACACTAGAATTCAAGTAGAACATCCAATTACTGAACAAGTAATAGATTATGACTTAATAAGAGAGCAAATAAAAGTAGCAGCTGGTGAACCAATCAAGGGGAAGAATTACTTTCCAAAATTATGTTCAATAGAATGTAGAATAAATGCAGAAGATTCTGAAAATGATTTCATGCCTAATCCAGGAAAGATTTATAATCTTCATTTTCCTGGTGGACATGGGGTAAGAATTGACACCCATGTATATAGTGGTTATGTAATTCCTCCTTACTACGATTCAATGATTGCTAAGCTGATTACAACTGCTCAGACTAGAGAAGAGGCAATAAATAAAATGAAAAGAGCTCTGGATGAATTTGTTATTGAAGGAGTAAAAACAACTATTCCATTTCACCAAAAAATGATGGAACATCCAGACTTTATATCAGGAAATTATACTATAAGATTTATGGAGTCAACTTAAGTCTAGGAATTTACAATACCCATCTCAATTAATTTTTCTGCTACTTGAATAGTATTTGTAGCAGCACCTTTTCTAAGATTGTCTGAAACAATCCAAAGGTTTAATCCACTTTTTATACTAAAATCTCTTCTAATCCTTCCAACAAATACTTCATCTTTATTTGAAGCGTTAATAGGCATTGGGTATGTGTTTTTTTCTGGATTATCCTCAACAATTAATCCGGGAGAACTTCTTAAAATAGTAAACACTTCTTCAAGGTTAAATTCATTTTCAAATTCAATATTAACAGACTCACCATGACATAGCTCTATGGGTACCCTGACTGCTGTAGATGTAATTTGAATGTTATTATCATTTAATATCTTTCTAGTTTCATTGATTAGTTTATTCTCTTCTTTAGTATAACCGTCTTCTTCAAATACGTCACAATGTGGCAAAAGGTTTTGATCAATGGAATAAGGGTAAACTTTTTCAGAGTTAGAGCCATTCCTTTCACTATACAACTGGTCTATTGCATTTTTACCTGTACCAGATACAGACTGATATGTAGATATTACGAGGCGTTTAATATTGAACTTTTTGTGAAGAGGAGCCAGCACAACAAGCATTTGCATTGTAGAGCAGTTAGGATTAGCTATTATATAGTCATCCTTTGTTAAAGTCCCTGAATTTACCTCACTAACTATTAGCTTTTTTGTTGAGTCCATTCTCCAAGCAGAAGAATTATCTATAACTCGAGTTCCATTCTCTGCAAATTTAGGAGCCCATTCCTGTGAGGTTGAACCTCCAGCTGAAAAGAGCGCAATATCAGGCCTCATTGATACTGCATCATTTAATGAGACTATATTATATTCTTTTCCATCAAATTCAATCTTTTTACCAATAGATCTTTCTGAGGCAACAGGAATTATTTCAGTGATAGGGAATGCCCTTTTCTTTAATAGACTGAGCATAACAGTTCCAACTACTCCAGTTGCACCAACAACAGCTACTTTCATATTTATTTATTTTTAATTTTTCTGTAAAATACTGAACGACTTAAAGGTTCATATTCGCTTTTTTCTCCAATCAAAACTATATCTTTTTTTTCATTCTTTCTGTAACTATAGTTTGCAATATTTCCTGATTCCTTACAAACAGCATGTACTTTAGTAACATATTCTGAAATTGCCATTAAATTTGGCATAGGCCCAAAAGGAT
>CABYCA010000016.1 GCA_902517365.1 uncultured Bacteroidota bacterium
AAATAAAAATCTTCAGATTTAGTGCTTTTATTTGACAATGAAATTAATTTTGTAAATAATAAACAAATATAACCAATCTGATCTGGAGTAATGTCAGAAAAAAAAATAAATAAAAAAATTGTATTAGCTGGAGGTCCAGGGACTGGAAAGACAAGTGTTATAAATGAATTAAAGAAAAAAAACTTTTATTGCTTTGAAGAGGCTGCAAGAGAGATTTTTGATGAGTTCAAAATAAAAGGATTAGAGTTTAAGACAGACCCTGTTGAAATAAGTAAAAATATATTTAAAAAAAGAAAACTTGATTTTGAAACCGCTGAACAACTAGACTGTAAGCAGAATTTAATTTTCTTTGATAGAGGGATTCATGAGGTGACTGCTTATCTAAGATCTATTGGTAATTCATCAAAGTATTGGGATAACCTCCCCTCAAATTATATATATGACTTAATTTTTATATTCGAGCCTTGGAAAAAAATATATATTAAGGATGATAATAGAAATGAGGATTTCAGCGATGCAAAAAAGATTAGTCCTTTTATAAAAGGTATATATAAACAATCAGGGATTAAAATGATTAAAGTCCCAAATATAAATATTGAAGAAAGAGTTAAATTTATTTTAGATAAAATATAATGAATGAATTAAAAATAATTTTTTTTGGTACACCAAGTTTTGCTGTAGACTCTCTTCATGAGATTAATTTAAATTATAATGTAAACTGTGTAGTTACCTCGCCTGACAAAAAATCTGGTAGAGGTCAAAAAATAAATGAGAGTGAGGTAAAGCTATATGCTAAAGAGAATAATATTAAGATTCTTCAACCTGAAAATCTTAATAACGAAGAGTTTATCAATCAAATTGAAATTATTAAACCAGATTTAATTATTGTAGTGGCCTTTAAAAAGTTACCTGTAGAAATATTCTCTATTCCAAAGTATGGGACAATTAACCTTCATGCTTCATTATTACCAAATTATAGAGGTGCTGCACCAATAAACTGGTGTTTAATTAATAATGAGAAAAAAACTGGTGTTACTACATTTTATATAAACGAAAGCATTGACCAAGGAGATATTTTACTTAAAGAGGAAATTATTATTAGCGATGAAGACGACTTTGGTTCATTATATCTAAAGTTATCGTCTATTGGATCAAAGCTACTAGTAAAAACAATTAATGGAATTGTTACAAATACTTTAAAAGCGTCAAAGCAGTCCATAATAGGTAAAAATTTAAGAATTGCTCCTAAATTATCCAAAGAAAATACAAGAATAAACTGGAATAAGCCTGCTAAAGAAATAGTTGGAAAAATTAGAGGACTGTCCCCAACACCTGGTGCATGGACAATCTTAAAAAATGGAGATAATGAAATTAGAATGAAAGTTCTAAAAGCTGAGATACTTAATAAAAAATTAAACAAAAAGGTAGGAGAAATTTTAATTCATGATAGGGAATTTCATGTATATTCTAAAGATAGCATTATAAATTGCATTCTTATTCAGCTAGAAAATAAAATAGTAATGAATGCAAAAGACTTAATTAATGGATTAAAACTTGATGAAAATTCCCTTATTTATTAATTAGATAAGGAGGATTATCAACAAAATACCCCAATTTATTAACAAAATTCTACTTTTACCCCCTAATTTCATTGGACTTACATAATATCACATATATTTATTTAAACATTAAAATAAATGATATGAACAAATCAGAATTAATTGATGCAATGGCAGGCAACGCTGGCATTTCTAAAGCATCAGCGAAAATGGCTCTAGAATCATTTCTAGGGAGTGTTAGTTCAACTTTAAAAGGTGGTGGAAGAGTTTCACTAGTTGGATTCGGATCTTGGTCAGTTTCTCAAAGAGCTGCTAGAGATGGTAGAAATCCTCAAACTGGAGCAACTATCAAAATCCCTGCTAAAAAAGTTGTTAAATTTAAAGCTGGAGCTGAACTTTCAAGTACAGTTAACTAAGTTTTAAATTCATTTAAAAAATGTCTAAAAAGGAGCTTCCTAGTGAAGCTCTTTTTTTTTAATATGAAAGGTAAAATACTAATTTCTTCACCAAGCCTATTAACTGATATGATTTTTTATAAATCTATCATATTAATTGTTGATCAGACTGATGAGGGTATTACTGGCTTTATATTAAACAGACCATCTGATCTTTTTATTACTAAAGAATTTGAATACTCTGAAAAAATAAAAATAGATTTATATTATGGTGGTCCAGTATCATCTGAACACTTTTATTTGTTAAAAAGTGAAAAAATACACAAAGAAATTCTTAATGTATATGATAATCTATTCTGGGGAAATAATCTCGATTTTCTTATTAATCAGATTGAAAAAGGAATAATAAAAATGAATGACTTTATTCTATTTCAAGGATATTCAGGCTGGGACTTAAGACAATTTGATAACGAAATAGCTAATGATAGCTGGATTGTAACCGAAAAGAAAGTAGAGGATATACTTAGCTTCAAAGAAAAGAATAGCTGGAATAATTTAATTAAGGAATTCGGGCATAAATACAGATTATGGTCAAATTCTCCTGATGATATAACCTTAAATTAGGTTGATCCTAAAACTTGTTTTAAATCTGATATTAAACTGTCCCACAGAAGTTTAGCCTCTTCTAGCTCATCTGAATCAGTAAAGTCAGTTATTATAAGTGAAACATCTTTTGTAATCTCATCCATTTGAATCTTAAATTCGAAAAAATAATCTTCTTCATCATCCTCCCCGGTTATCCATTGAAATCTAATTTTTTCATTTATTTTTTTTGAGAGAACTCTAGCATATTCCTCAGAGTCTCCCCAAAAGAATGTGTACTTTTCACCTCTATAGTTAACATCATCAGAAAACCACTCAGAAAGACCAGAGGCAGTTGATAAATACTGAAACAAAAGTTGCGGAGATGACTGAAAATCATACTCTATTACAAATTCTTTTTTGACACTCATATATTTTCCAATATATTAAAAAAAGTTAGTATTTAAGTTAATAAAGAGTTTTTTTAGCAATAATTTCTTGAGATTTGTTTTTATATATTTGCAATGCTAAATTTGGCGAGGTAGCTCAGCTGGTGAGAGCGTCGGATTCATAACCCGGAGGTCGGGAGTTCAAATCTCCCTCTCGCTACAATTAAATATCTTAACATGCGTAAATTTATTTTTGTTTTATCCTTTTGTTCTGTTCTAATAAGTTGTTCTTCATCTGATGATTCAGTCTCAGCAGAAATAACACAAGAAAAAGTTCAACAGTTATATAGTTGTGTTAGTTATGATGATCTACTAAACCCTTCATCAACAAGTGAAAATGATTTAATGCAGTACTGGTATAAATTTGTTAATGACGTTAAGTGTACTGTCGATGTAGATTTTGGTGAGGTAAATTCTAACTTAAATATCTTTTTTGAATATAAAACTTTAGCTCAAGTCACAGCTGGCGTGACTTCTGATCATATTGCCTATTCAACTTTTATGGGATATTGTGATGACACAAGAGTAAATGTAGGTGTTCTATTTGATCAATGGCGTGATAAAAATTTACTTCAAAGGTTGTGGATTATGTATCATGAATTTGGACATGATGTATATAAATATGAGCATAGTACTAGCACAGCTGATATAATGTATCCTTCAAGTACTCGAGAAGATATTGATGTTAATGATTTTGTTGATGCTAAAGATAGAATGTTTAAAAGGTCCTTTCCCGGAATAAAGTATATTAACTGTCCTTCTAATAATTAGTTATTTTCAATTATACATCTTTAATTTTATTAAATTAAAGTTAAGTACAATAGGTTTAATCAAAGGGTTGAATTAGAAATTAGCCTTTTATTCCTCTATAATGTCTTACCAGAGGATTCATAATACTAAACCACACTGGAGGAATAAGTGATAATAATATAGACGTAGGATACCCATGTGGCAAATGAGGACATTCATCTAATGACTCTAAAACTTGATATTTCTTTGAAGATTTGAAATGATGATCACTGTGTCTGGTTAGTTCATATAAGACAATTCTACCAATTGTATGGTTTGAATTCCAAGAATGATGTGGTTTAACTCTCTCGTATCTTCCACTTGGTTCTTTTTTTCTTAAAAGACCATAATGTTCTACATAATTAATTGTTTCTAAAAATAAAAATGACACAACAGACATCACAATAGACAACAGGGTCAGATATAGTCCAAAATTATAATAAATAAAAACTAAAAATGTTAATTGAAAAAATTTATAGAAAACCATATCATTTTTAATGGAGAAGAAACTTCTTTTGGAAACTTTAAGAAGCTTAAGTTGAATTTTCCATGCGCTTACATATGTTCTGATTACAGATGTTATCCAAAAACTATACACTGTTTGTCTATATCTTGCTGTTGCTGGATCCTCTGGAGTTGCAACATTTATATGGTGTCCAAAATTGTGCTCTATATAAAAATGCATGTACTGACAAGGAAGATATAAAAGTTTAGAGCATGTTCTTGCTATTATAGACTTTCTGTGACCTAACTCATGACCAACATTAATTCCATTGGTAGCCATTACTATGCTTGATGATAGAATTATTCCAACAATATCATAAACTGAATTAGTGAGAGCAAGCTTTTCAAGAGAAAAAAAGAAGACACCAAATACAATAGGAATGTTTAGATATAATAGTAAATCAAAAAAAGGATCTAGATTTCTTTTTTTCTTTTCTTCATCTGTATACTTTTCATCACTTTTCTTTACTATTATTTCAAGCATAGGTATAAAAATAAACGTAAAAATAACTGCTAAATAATTATAAAAACCTCCTAATGAAATACCAATGAATGCAAAAAGAGCAATTGAATACGACATTAAATATTTAAGATCTTGCATCACAGATTATTAGCTTTTATTAAGTTTAACGCAGAACCATTTTTATACCATTCTATTTGCTGTGCATTAAAAGTATGGTTCAATTTAATAATTTCTTTGGAATTATTTGAATGTATTATCTCAAGTGAAACAAACTTACCAGGAGAAAAATATTCTAAATCAATAAAGTTGAACAAATCATCTTCCTGGATTTTATTATAATCATTTTCATCATTAAAAGTTAAAGCTAACAATCCTTGTTTCTTTAAATTTGTCTCATGAATCCTAGCAAAAGACTTAACAATTACTGCTTTTATCCCTAGGTGCCTTGGTTCCATAGCCGCATGCTCTCTTGAAGAACCTTCACCATAATTATGATCTCCAACAACTATAGTATCTATTTTATTTTTTTTATAAAATCTTTGAGTCTCAGGAACTGGGCCATATTCTCCTGTAATTTGATTTTTAACAAAGTTTGTCTTCATATTAAAATGATTAACTGCACCTATTAAGCAATTATCAGAAATATTGTCTAAATGTCCTCTATATCTGAGCCAAGGACCAGCCATTGAGATATGATCGGTGGTACACTTTCCATAAGCCTTAATTAAAAGTTTAGCATTATAGATATTTTTACCATCCCACGAATTAAATGCTTCAAGTATTTGGAGTCTTTTTGAATTTGGATCTATCTTTATTTGAATATCTGACCCATCGATTGGTGGCTCAACATAACCATTGTCCTCACAATCAAAACCATTTGAAGGTAATTCATCTCCAATTGGAGGGTCTAAAACAACTTCATTTCCATCCTCAGAAATTAAATTATCAGTGATAGGGTTAAAATCAAGATTTCCGGATAAGGCAACAGCCATTACCATTTCTGGAGAAGTCACAAAGGCATGAGTATTTGGGTTACCATCTGCTCTTTTAGCGAAATTTCTATTAAAAGAATGAATGATTGAATTTTTTTCAGTATTATCTTCACCTTCCCTATTCCATTGTCCTATGCAAGGCCCACAGGCATTAGTAAAAATTTTTGACTCTAATCTTTCAAAGAGGTCAATTAAACCATCTCGTTCAGCTGTATATCTCACTTGTTCAGAGCCAGGATTTATTCCAAGTTTAGACTTTATTTTAATTTTCTTATCAAGAGCTTGTTTAGCTATTGATGCTGCTCTTGAGAGATCCTCATATGATGAATTTGTGCAAGATCCTATAAGACCCCATTTTATATCAGTAGGCCAGCCTTCTGACTTAGCTTTATCTTTCATTTCATTAACCGGTGTTGCAAGATCAGGAGTAAAAGGTCCATTAATATGAGGTGTAAGTGTATTAAGATCAATTTCAATAATTTCATCAAAATATTTTTCAGGATTATCATAAACTTCTTGATCTGCTCTAAGATCATCTTTAATATTTAAAGCAGCATTTACTACATCTTCTCTTTCAGTAGATTTTAAATACCTTTCCATTGATTCGTCATACGCAAATATTGATGTAGTTGCACCAACTTCAGCACCCATGTTACAGATTGTCCCTTTCCCAGTGCATGAAAGAGATTCAGCTCCATCTCCGAAATATTCAAGTATATATCCTGTTCCACCTTTAACAGTTAAAATTCCTGCAACTTTTAAAATTACATCTTTGGCTGAGGCCCAACCATTTAATTGACCAGTTAGTTTAACACCAATAAATTTTGGAAATTTTAACTCCCATGGCATTCCTGCCATTACGTCAACTGCATCTGCACCTCCCACACCAATTGCTACCATTCCAAGTCCTCCAGCATTTACGGTATGTGAATCAGTACCTATCATCATGCCTCCAGGAAAAGCATAATTTTCTAAAATAACTTGATGAATGATTCCTGCTCCTGGTTTCCAAAAACCAATACCATATTTTCTTGATACAGATTCTAAAAAATTAAAAACTTCTGAACTAACCTTATTAGCATTCTTAAGGTCTTTTTGTGCACCAGATTGAGCTAAAATTAAATGATCACAGTGGACGGTTGTAGGGACTGCTACTTTATCCTTTCCAGCTTGCATAAATTGAAGAAGTGCCATCTGAGCAGTTGCATCTTGGCAAGTAACACGGTCAGGACCAAAATCAACATAATCTTCACCTCTTTTAAAAACTTTCTTTGATGATTCATCCCATAGATGAGAGTACAAAATTTTTTCTGCATAAGTTAAAGGTCTGCCGACAATTTTCCTAGCATAAGCGATCTTTGAAGACATCTTTGAATAAACATTCTTAATAACATCAATATCAAAAGCCATAATTTTTTTTTCAAAAATAATATATTATTATCGACTCATCTCTATTATTTCCTTAATAATGTCATAATTAGAATCTAATGATATTCTCTTATCAATCCCTGAAAGATGAATTTCATTAAAACCAGCATTCTTAAATAATTTAAAATTCTTGGTATTGATACCTCCACCTGGCATAATTGTTATTTTGTCTAAAGCTAAAGAATGTAAGTAATTAAGATTTTTTATACCCTTTTCTGAATTTATTTTACTTCCAGAACAAAGTATTCTATTAAATTTATTTTCAATTAATTGCTCCAATGATTTTTCTTGTTCTATTAAATAGTCAAAAGCTCTATGAAAGGTTAATTCGTAACCAATAGTTGCACTTCTAAATTCACTTAATAACGTGTTGTTTAATTGATTTTTATTATCAAGAAACCCAACAACAAAGCCACTAATATTATAATTTTTAAATTTTTGTATTGATTCAAACATTCTATCAAATTCTACATTGCTGAAAATAAAGTCTCCACCTCTTGGCCTGATTAAAATATTAATTGGGATTTTTGATACTTCTAAAGATTTTTCAAAAAAATTCAATATTTGGAGTAACCCCTCCAGCTTGGTAATTCTCGCACAACTCTAATCTATTTGCTCCAGCATCCTGAGCATTCATTATTGAACTTAAGCTTGTTGTACATATTTCAATTATCATAATGTAAGCAGTAACAATGCAGTGTATTTAATTTTTATTAGTAAATAATTATTTTGATATTTAACATAAGAAAAGTTTATTGATAACTCTATTTAAATATAATTGTTTTTAATAAATTGAGATGGTTTATGGAAATTAAAAAATCTAAAGAAAAGTATGACGTAATTATTGTTGGATCTGGTGCAGCCGGTGGGATAACAACTAAAATCTTAACTGATGCAGGACTTAAGGTTGCTCTTATTGAAGCTGGACCTTATTTTGACCCGGCAGACCCTGAACAACAAACTCAGTTTAAACCAACCTGGGCATCTCCAAGAAGGGGGTCATCTGTAACTAGAAGATATGGGGATTTTCATATGTCATATGGGGATTGGAAAGTTGATGGTGAGCCTTATTCTTCTAAGGAAGATACTGACTTTATGTGGTGGAGATCAAGAATGTTAGGTGGTAGAACAAATCACTGGGGTAGAATTGCCTCAAGACTTGGCCCAAAAGATTTTAAATGCAAAGATTTTTATGATTTAGATGCAAATTGGCCAATAACTTATGAAGATATTAAACCATATTACGATAAGCTTGACCAACTAATAGGTGTTTTTGGGACCAAAGAAAACCTTCCAAATGATCCTGATGGATTTTTTCTGCCACCCCCAAAGCCTAGATTACACGAATTGTATTATATAAAGGGTGCTAAAAAAATCTGGTATAAATGTAATCCCATCTAGATTATCTGTTCTTACAAAGAGAATAAATAACCAAAGAGGAATATGTATGTTTTGTGGTCAATGTGAGAGATCATGCTCTGTGTATGCTTGCTTCTCCTCAAGTTCAAGTTTAGTAATTCCTTCGTTAAAGGAGGACTTGTTGATCTTTATACTGATTCAATGGTAAGAAAAGTGGACACTGATAATAATGGTATTGCAACTGGTGTTTCTTTTATTAATAAAAAAAATGGGAAAGAATACTCAATTCAATCTAAAGTGGTAGTTCTAGGTGCATCATCGTGCAGTAGTGCAAGAATCTTACTAAACTCAAAGAGTAATGAGCACCCAAATGGACTTGGCAATAGTAGTGGTTTAATTGGAAAGTATCTACAAGACACCGTAGGGACATCAAAACAGATATTTGTCCCTGAATTGATGAATAGGAAAACTTATAATGAGGATGGGGTTGGTGGTGCTCATGTATACACTCCATGGTGGCTCCATGACAAAAAACTAGATTTTCCAATTGGATATCATATAGAAACATCATACAGAAATTTAGGAATGCCACAGTTTGGAATCGGTGGTTACATACCTAATGATTTTAATAAGTTTTTTGGATTAAGAGTTGGTGGTTACGGAGAACAGATTAGAAAGGATGTTAAAAAGTATTGGGGTTCAACAATTTCGCTAGAATCAAGAGGTGGAGCTATTCCAGATATTAACAATTATTGTGAAATAGATGAAAATAAAAAAGATAAGTATGGAATTCCCGTACTAAAATTTAATTATAACTGGGCTGATACAGAATATAATCAGGCCAAACACGCTCAAGATATCTACGAAGAATTAGCTTTCAATATGAAAGGTATAATGATAGGGAATAAACCTGGTAAAGACCAGAATTATGGGATTTCTACTCCCGGATCAATTATTCATGAGGTTGGAACTACAAGAATGGGAAATAATCCAAATACATCTGTTGTGAATAAATATGAGCGTCTTCATGATGTTGATAATGTATATGTTGTGGATGCTGGTCCATTTGTATTCAAAGGAGATAAAAATCCAACATGGACAATAATGGCTTTAGCATGGCGAACATCAGAACACATAATTTCAGAATTGAAAAAACAGAATATATAATGAAGAGAAGAGATAGTATTAAAACAATTATTTTGAGTAGTATTGGTGCCTCATTAACATTAGAGGGCTGTATTTCTCCATTAAATGAAAATGTTTCAGAAAAAATATGGGAGTATAGGTATGGTAGAACTCCTTTTGAAAAAGAAAGAGATAATAAGTTTCTTAATGCTCAATTTTTCAACAAGTCAGAATTGAGAACAATTGAAAGAATAGCAAATATAATTATTCCTCCAAATGAATTTGGAAATATTAATGACGCTGGTGTAGTTGAAATGATTGAGTTCATTGCAAAAGATTGGAGTACTCCTGCTCATAATAACTATGGAGAAAATGTTCTAAGAAATGGTCTAATAATTTTAGACAACCTATTTCAAAATAAATTTAATAAGAAACTGAATGAGTGTTCAGACGATGAAATCAAGTCAATCTTTGATATTATTTCCTATGATAATATTGAAGAAGACCTGAAGGAAGCCTCAAGTTCCTTTGCTACATTCAGATACATGGTTGTTACTGGTTGGTTTACATCAGAAGTCGGCATGAAAGATCTTGGATACAAGGGTAACATTCCTAATGTATGGGATGGAGTACCTAATGATGTTCTTGAGAATCATAATGTTTCCTACGATGAAGATTGGATATCAAGATGTGTTGACCAATCCAAAAGAAATGAAACTGCCGTTTGGGATAAGGATGGGAATCTTCTTACTTAATTAAATAACAAACCTGTATTAGAGTGAGTATTGCGTAAACTCCTAAAAACAGGATTAAGGCTAATTAAACATTCAAGGATCTATTCAAGATAGCTTGCTTTAGCATTTAAACTCACCTTTCTTAATTAATACTCGTTGAGTTTACCAAGAATCACTAATACAGGTTAAAGTAAATTTAAGAAGTTAAAATGGATTTATCAATATCATCAATAATTTTTAAGATAATTTTTTCAAGTTCACCACTAGAATCATTTGATTTTGACTTATTCTGTAAGTTTTTTGCAGCAAATTGGATACAGCACATAGCCAAAAGGTCCTGTTTGTCCCTAACTGAATAATTTTCTTCTAAGTTTTTAATTGTTTTCTCAATAATCTTTGCAGCTTCTCGAAAATAAAACTCTTGAGATCTTTGAATTGTAAGAGGATAAATCCTATCACCAATATTCAATTTAATTTTAATATTCTCCTCCATAATTTTTATATAGAAATTCTGTCAATGCAGTAATCTATTTCCTTAATTAAATAATCAATTTTATTTTTAAAATATTGCTTATCACTGTCATCCTCATTTATAGCTGATACAATTTTAAGTTGTTTCTCTTTTGCCTGTATAATCTTAATTTTAGTTTCAAGATCTTTATTGACTTTTATTAAATATTCATTTTTCGATTCTAGTGACTCATTTAACACTTTGGTTTCATCTAGCTTATTTAGAAGAAGACTGATTTTTTTCTTGAAGAATTTTTAAATAATCCAATTGTATTTAATTTAATAATTTCAATTTATAAAAATCTTAAGTTAAATTTGAAATCAGATGAAATTATTTCTTAGAATTTTATTTACAGCATTTTTTATTTTAAACTATAACCAGACCTCAAGTCAGGAGTTAGATTTTCATACTCCAATTGATGCACCGTTTGATCTATCAGGTACATTTGGAGAATATAGATCCAGATTTCATACTGGAATTGACTTTAAGAGCAGAGGGGTCCAAGGTCAAAAGATTTTTAGTATTGAAGAAGGATATGTTTCAAGAATTGAGGTTAATAACTATGGATATGGAAAAGTAATATATATTGACCATCCTAATGGATATACTTCAGTTTATGCACATTTGAAAGATTTTAGCACTGAGTTAGACAAATTTGTAAAAGCTGAGCATTACAGATTAAGGAAAAGTACAATTAAAAAATTTCCAAAAAAAGGAGAAATAAAGGTTGAAAAAGGTCAATTAATAGGCTACTCAGGTAATACAGGTGGATCATTTGGACCACACCTTCATTTTGAAATAAGAGACACTAATACTCAAGACGCACTTAATCCTTTAATGTTTAATTATGAATATTTAGATGATGAAAGACCTATAATAAGGGGGTTATATCTAATAGATGAAGAGAATAAACTAGTAAACAGTTTGCCATCAAAAAAAGAGATCAGGAAAATAAATGACTCTACCTATACTACTGATGATATCGAATTTAGTCAGAAGACTGGGCTTGGAATTGATATTTATGATATACAATACAAAGGCTTATTTAACCAAAACGGTGTATATAAAGTAGATTTATTGATTGACTCCTTATTAGTTTATTCATTTAAAATGGATAGAATAAAATTTAGTCAAAATCATTACAGAAAGATCATGTATGATTACATGTCTGCTCTAAAGAATAAAAAGAGAGTTTTAAAGGTTTATACTCCTCAAAATGCAGATTTATCTTTTCTTGAGAATAATGATTTCAATGGTATATTAGATCCATTAAAATATCTAGATAGTTATATATCTATAAGAATTTCAGATTGGAATAAAAACTCATCTTATTTAAACTTTAGAATTAAAGGTACTGAGAGTATAGATGATATTAAATCTCATGATGGAATAGAGATATTGACTAATCAGGATTATGAAATAAATAAAAATTCTTCAGTCATAGAGATTAAAAGGAATACATTTTATAATAACCTTTTATTAAATATATCATATAAAGATGATACACTTGACCTAGGCGAGGATAAAGATCCGTTTAGAAATTCTATGGTTATTAAGCTACCTCAAGTAATAACAGACACATTAGAGTTGAGACAGTCATTCATTGGAAAAATAAAAGATAAAAAGATAATATATATAAACTCCAGAAGAAATGATTCATACATCTATGCTAATACTTCATCTCTAGGAAAATATATAATATCTAGGGATACAATTAAACCAGAGCTAATACCAATTAATTTCAAGCAGAATTCAAATATTTCTAGAAGATCCACAATAAGGTTAAGACTAAAGGATGAAATGTCTGGTATTAAAAGTTATAACGCTTATATAAATGGAAAATGGGCGCTTTTTGAGTATGAGCCTAAATCAAATTTAATTTTTCATAAGATTTCAGACAATATTATAAATGAAGGTAAAAATATTTTACTTATTAATTATAAAGATGGTGTTGGAAATAAAGGGGTATATAGAGCAACTATTTACTATTAAGAATTAATAAATTCTTTAAGTGTATCTATTAAGTAATCAACTTCATCAATAGTGTTATTATGAGAGAAAGAGAACCTAACTGAAGGAAACTTTTTTTGATCATCATTCTGTATTTCACTAAGTACATGAGATCCTTCTGAACTTCCAGATTGACATGCACTCCCCTTAGAACAGGCTATACCTTTTAGATCTAAATTAAAATCAAGCATAGCAGCTTTATCATTAGATATAGGTAAGCAAACATTTAAAATAGTGTATGTGCTTTTCTTAGTATCTCCAGATTCTCCATTAAAATGAATATCAGGAAATAATTTTCTCAAACTATCTATCAAATATTCTTTTAATGATAAGATATATTTAGCCTCTTGTTCCATATTTTTATCTGCTATCTCAAGTGCCTTTGTCATTCCAACAATATTATGGACAGATTCAGTACCAGCTCTAAGACCCCTTTCTTGTGGACCACCACAGATAAATGATTTTATTTTTGTTGAATTATTAATATAAGTAAACCCTACACCCTTTGGGCCATGAAACTTATGGCCTGCCGATGATAGAAAGTCAATCTTTATAGATTTTAGATCAATATTATAATGACCGACAGCCTGAACAGCATCTGTATGGAAAAATGAATTATACTTTTGACATAGATTTGATACACTATGAATATCAAGAATATTGCCAATTTCATTATTAATATACATCAAAGTTACTAGTTTAGGCTCATCATTTAATGATAGTAAATTTTCTAGATTATCAATATCGACATTTCCGTTTTCGGTTAATTTTACGTAGTGGACATTTACACCTTGTAATTCCAGCTCGTCTAGAGTATGTGTGATTGCATGATGTTCAATTTTTGAAGAAATAATATGCCTTACGCCTAAATCTTTAACTGCACATTTTAAAATTGAATTATCAGATTCTGTTCCACCAGAGTTAAAGATTATTTCACTGGGA
>CABYCA010000017.1 GCA_902517365.1 uncultured Bacteroidota bacterium
AGTCCCCGTTCTTGAAGATTTTAAAAGAGCGATTTCACTTGAGGGTTCAGATTCTGATGATGATGGAATTAACCTTATTTATAATAAATTCAATGAAACTTTAAAAAATCAAGGACTAATAGAGGTTGAAGTTAATATTGGAGATATATTTGATACTGAAATCCATGAGGCTATCAGTCAAATTCCTGCTCAGAAGGATAGTCAAAAAGGTAAAATCATAGATATAATACAAGGTGGCTACAAAATAGGGGATAATATAATCACATATCCAAAAGTAGTAGTTGCTCAATAAATAAACAATGAAAGAAGATTATTATGAAATATTAGGAGTGTCTAAATCAGCCTCATCATCTGAAATAAAAAAGGCTTACAGGAAAAAAGCAATTCAATATCATCCAGATAAAAATCCTGGTGATAAAACTGCAGAAGCTAATTTTAAAAAAGCTGCAGAAGCTTATGAAGTGCTTAGTGATCCAAATAAAAAATCAAAATATGATCAATTTGGTCATAGTGCTTTTGATGGTGCTGGCGGTTTTGGAAGTGGTGGAATGAATATGGATGATATCTTTAGTCAATTTGGCGACATTTTTGGAAGTGCTTTTGGTTCATCTTTTGGTGGTTTTGGAGGAGGTGGTCAGAGAGTTTCTAAAGGTTCTAACCTAAGAATAAGAGTTAAATTAACTTTAGATGAGATAATTAATGGGGTTGATAAAAAAATTAAAGTTAAACGTAAAGTTTTATCCCCAGATTCTAAATTTGCAACATGTAATACATGTAATGGAACAGGTCAAGTAACAAGAGTTACAAACACAATTCTTGGAAGAATGCAGTCATCATCAGTTTGTCCTTCATGTGGAGGTTCTGGTCAAACAATACTATCAAAGGGTGCAGGAACTGACTCTAATGGGATGCTCAATTCCGAAGAAACAGTTTCAATTAATATTCCTGCAGGTGTCGAAGAAGGCATGCAACTTAAGATTTCTGGCAAAGGAAATGATTCAAATAATCCAAACGGTATATCAGGTGATCTCCTGGTTTTGATTGAAGAATCATCGGATAATAACTTTACTAGAGAAGGAAAACATCTTCATTATGATTTATACATAAGCATATCTGAAGCTACACTTGGTGTTTCAAAAGATATTCATCTTATCGATGGTAAAGTTAGGATTAAACTCGAATCAGGTATTCAATCAGGTAAAACTCTTAGGCTTAGAAATAAAGGTATTCCTGACTTAAATGGTTATTCTAAGGGTGACCTTCTTGTACATGTAAATATCTGGACACCCAAAACTTTGAATAAAAAACAAAAAGATTTTTTCAAAGAAATGTTAGATGATGATAATTTTAAACCAAATCCTAATAAAACTGACAAGTCCTTTTTTGAAAAAGTACGAGACATGTTTGCATAAATAATTTTATCTTAGATTCGCTAATTAACTTTAAATGAGTAAAATCCTTATAATTGAAGATGAGGAGCCAATAAGAAGAGTGCTGGTAAGAATACTAGCAGATGAAGACTCTGGCTTTGAAATTCAAGAAGCATCAGATGGAAAAAAAGGTATAGACCTAATTAAAAAAGAATCTTTTGATCTAGTTCTATGTGATATAAAAATGCCTAAAATTGATGGTATAGAATTACTTCAAAGAACTAGGAAAACTAATACTTCATTACCATTCATTATGCTTACGGGTCATGGAAATATTGAGACTGCAGTTGAATCAATGAAACTTGGAGCCTATGATTTTATTTCTAAACCTCCTGATTTAAACAGACTTATTAATTCAGTCAGAAATGCACTTGAAAAGAAGGAGTTAGTTACTGAAAATAAAATACTTAGACAAAAAGTTGCAAAAAAATATGAGATTATTGGTAAATCCAAACCTATTATGGTCGTTCATTCAATGGTTGACAAAGTTGCTAAGACAGAGGCAAGAGTCCTAATTACTGGTGAGAGTGGAACAGGTAAAGAGCTTGTTGCTCATAATATTCATGAAAGAAGTGGTAGAAATAAATCCCCATTTATTGAAGTAAATTGTGCTGCAATACCATCTGAACTTATTGAAAGTGAGTTGTTTGGTCATTTAAAAGGTTCATTTACATCTGCTGTAAAAGATAGACAAGGTAAGTTTGAAGCTGCTAATAATGGAACCTTATTTCTTGATGAAATAGGTGATATGAGCCTTGCTGCACAAGCAAAGGTTTTAAGGGCATTAGAAGAAAATAAGATTCAAAGAGTTGGAAGTCAAAAAGATATATCTGTTGATGTAAGAGTAATAGCAGCGACAAATAAGGATCTGAAAAAAGAAATAGAAAATGGTAATTTTAGAGAAGACTTATACCATCGATTAGCAGTTATTCTTATAGAGGTTCCTGAGCTTAGTAAAAGAAAATCTGATATCCCTATCCTAGTTTCTTATTTTTCTAAATTAATTTCTAAAGAGCAAGGAATAGAAACGAAAGATTTTAATAAAGATTCTCTAAAATTATTAGAAGAATATAATTGGTCAGGAAATGTAAGAGAGCTTAGAAATGTTATTGAAAGATTAATTATACTTGGTGGTAACCCAATTACAAAGGAGGATATAAATCTTTTTGCTTCAAAAAAATAAATTTATATGAAATATTTAATCTATTCTTTAATAGTAATTTTTTCATGTTCTATATACTCTCAGGATTTAAACAACCATTCACAATTCATAAAAAAGATATATAATCAGGCTCTATCTAGCGGCGAATCATATGAAAGGCTCGACTATCTTTCTAATCAGATAGGAGGAAGGTTATCTGGCTCAATTAATTATGAAAGATCAGTAAAGTGGGGAAAAGAAGAACTTCATACAATTGGACTAGATTCAGTATGGCTTCAACCTGTAATGACTCCAAAATGGGTAAGAGGTGCGCCTGAATATGCTCATATTGAGTCAAGCCCTGGGAATACAATTTCAGTTCCAATAGCTGCATTAGGTGGTTCAATATCAACACCGTCAATAGGAATCTCTTCTAATGTAATAGAAGTAAAATCTTTTGATGAATTAAATAATATTGGTAAAGACTCCATAAATGGAAAGATCATCTTTTTTAACCGAAAAATGGATCCAACTTTAATAAACACTTTCCAATCATACGGCGGAAGTGTTAATCAAAGAACTCAGGGCGCCGCTATAGCTGCTAAACTTGGTGCTACAGGAGTTATAGTGAGGTCAATGACAACTACATTAGATGATTATCCCCATACTGGTTCTATGTATTATGATGGTTTAACATTAAATGAAAGAATACCTGCAGCTGCTATTAGTACGAATGGAGCTGAGCTTTTAAGTTCAATGTTATCACTCAATCCTAATATTAAATTCTTTTTTAGACAAAACTCCAAAAATTTTCCAGATGTACTTTCTTATAATGTAATTGGTCAAATAGATGGTTCAGAAAGATCAGATGAGATCATTGTCGTAGGAGGACATTTAGATTCATGGGACCTAGGAGATGGAAGTCATGATGATGGAGCGGGGATAGTTCAATCAATGGAAGTTTTAAGAATTTTAAAAATTTTAAATTATAAACCTAAAAGAACTATCAGAGTTGTATTATTTGCAAATGAAGAAAATGGATTAAGAGGTGGAAATAAGTATGCAGAGCTCGCAAAAAAAAATAATGAATCTCACTTCTTTGCATTAGAATCTGATGCTGGTGGATTCACTCCAAGAGGTTTTAGTTTTGATACATCAGAGAGCGAATTTAATAGTCTTAAAGAACTTGAAGAATTATTTAATCAATATGGGATTGATAATTTCATTATTGGAGGTAGTGGCGCAGATATTAGCCCCTTAAAAGATGGTAAAGTTATTCTTGCAGGTTTGAGACCAGATCCACAAAGATACTTTGATTATCATCATGCCGCATCTGATACATTTGATAAAATTAATAAACGAGAGTTAGAATTAGGGGCTGCAGCAATGACAGCATTAGTTTATCTATTAGATAATTATAAACTTTAAAAATGAACAAAGTACTTAATGAATTTTCTAGGTATACTAGGGAATTTAAGTATAATCTCAAACTTGCTTATCCAGTGATGATTGGTATGCTTGGTCATATTTTTGTCCAGTTTATCGATAATGTAATGGTAGGACAGCTAGGTACAGCTGAATTAGCTGCAATTTCATTAGGAAACAGCTTTGTCTTCATTGCAATGTCCATTGGAATTGGATTTTCTCAAGCAATAACACCATTAATCGCTGAAGCTGATGGTGCAAAAAAAGATAAAGTTATATCAAGTATTTTTGAACATAGTTTTATGATTTGTTTAATACTTGGATTAATTCTATTTACAATAGTATTTTTAAACAGAAATCTTTTATATTCTATGAATCAACCAATTGAAGTGGTTGAATTAGCTTCTCCATATTTGTTTTGGGTATCATTCTCATTAATAACAATAATAACTTTTCAATCATTTAGACAATTTGCTGACGGACTATCATTTACTAAAGCAGCAATGTATTCAACGCTTTTAGGAAATGTAATAAATGTAATTTTAAATTTCCTTTTAATTTTTGGGTTGTGGATATTTCCTAAGCTTGGAGTTGAGGGGGCAGCCATTGGTACACTAATTTCAAGAATTTGTATGTTGACATTTATAATTGTCTATTTAAAACTACATAAAAAGTTGTCTGTATATATAAATAGATTTTTTCCTTCAAAAGTTCAAATTAAAAGAGTAAAAAAAATTATATACCTAGGCTTACCATCTGCTCTACATAGCTTTTTTGAGGTTGCCTTTTTTATATCTGCAGTATGGATGTCTGGAATAATAGGTAAAAACTCTCAAGCTGCAAATCAAATTGCTCTTAACCTAGCTTCTATGACATATATGGTAGCTCTTGGTGTTGGAGTTGCTGCAATGATAAGAGTTGGAAATCAAAGAGGAATGATGAACTTTATTAAATTAAGAGAAGTTGCCCTATCAACATTACTCTTAATAATAATTGTAGATATACTTTTCTGTTTTATATTTTTAATCTTTAATGATTACTTGCCACTACTTTACCTAGACCCCAATAATGCTAATAATCTTACAGATGTTAATGAAGTTATTCAAATTGCATCAAAGCTTCTAATAATTGCCGGTGTTTTTCAATTATTTGATGGTATTCAAGCTGTAGTGCTTGGTGCTCTTAGAGGTATGCAAGATGTCAATATACCTGCTTTTATCATATTCCTGTCATATGGTTTAATTGGATTCCCAACTTCTTATTTTTTAGGTTTTTATACTAGTCTCTCAGTAGTTGGTATATGGATAGGTTTAATGATAGGTCTGTTTTCGTCATCTCTGTTCCTATTTCTTAGATTTAACTACCTTTCAAAAAAAACAATAAGACTGAATGATTGAAGAAATATTAAAGTTAGACTCTAAATTATTTCTTTACTTAAATAATCTAGGAACTCCGGAATTTGATAGTTTTTGGACATCTCTATCTAAGATCGAAGCAAATATTTTGATTTATTTATTTTTAATTTGTTTATTCTTTTACGTTCAAAAGATTCGTCCAAAATTTTTAAATGTTTTCTATCTTATTTTTGTGATTGCACTAATGATAACTATTACTGATCAAGGAGCAAATCTTTTTAAAGATTCTTTTCAACGCCTAAGACCTTGTTATAACGAATCTATAAAAGACTCTTTAAGACTTGTAAAAGAGAATTGTGGTGGAAAATATGGCTTTTTTTCAGCACATGCCTCTAACTCATTTTCTTTAGCTATTTTCTTTGGCCTTTTATTCAAAAATAGAATTAGATATATAATTCTAATAACTATAGTATATGCATCACTTATTTCCTACAGTAGAATATATCTAGGTGTTCATTTTCCTATTGATATAATTATCGGCAGTTCTTTTGGATTGATTGTAGGATTTACTATGTATTTTTTTGTCTATCTAAAGTTTTTGAAGTTCTTTGATAAAACTTAACCAAGAGTATTTTTCTTTTGAATTTTTAATATTTATTCTGTAATGTTTATTTCTTTCTTCTTCTAAAGATTCTAATATTACAGTTGATAGATTCTCAGGGGTCTTTTCAAAACTTGCACCACTGTCATCTCTAAGAATAATTTCTTTTAAACCATTAATATTAGAAACAACAGAGGGAGTTTCATAAAAATAACATAAAGGAGTAATTCCACTTTGACTAGCTTTAATATAAGGTTGAATTATTAAGTCACTAGCACATATATAATCTCTAATCATCCTAGAGTCTAAAAACTTATTATTTATAATAATTTTATCATTTAAATCAAGGTCTTTTATTAGATTTAAATACTTATCTATTGGTTCATAGAATTCTCCTGCAATTATTAGTTTGATGTCATCTCTATTTATTAATTTCATACTCCTTATTAGAGTCTCTAATCCCTTATATCTTCTAATTAGACCAATAAAACTTATATAAGTAATATCATCGAGTCCTAAATTAACTTTTGCTATTGATTTAATAACTGGTTTGGGCAGATTTAAATTTATTGGATGAAATAGGGATATTACTTTTTTACTGGTATATTTTTCTATTTGTCTACCAACATTATCTGACAATGAAATAAATGAATCGCATGTATTTAAAAAAAGTTTACGAAGTAATTTTTCAAATGGTATGTTTTCATGATTATCCCAATTATCAATTAGTCCAATTACTTTTATTTTCTTATTTAAGAATATCCTAATAAAAAAATAGGAAAAAATAAGAATTGGGGACCAGTACCTAAGGATTATAGTTTCTGGCATAGTATTATTTACCATATTAGATACTCTAATCCAATTAATTGGATTTATAGTGTTAATTAGTCTAGTTATTTTAAAATTTTGATCATATTCATCACTACTATATTGAGATTTTCCAGGGAATAGAAAACTAGGATATAAAAGGGAAAAAGTCCAAACTTCTGTAGCAATTCCATAATTGGTTAACTCATTACATAACGAATGTGTTGAATCTGAAATACCACCTCTGTATGGATAAGCAGCTGAAAATACTAGGAACTTAATTTTATCTTCCTTTGTATTCATATTTTAAATAACCTTTATAAGTCTCCGTGTGAGCTCTTTCTAGGAAGATTTGATTTACCCATAAGATATTTATCAATATGATAAGAAGCTTCTCTACCTTCCGAAATTGCCCAAACAATTAATGATTGGCCTCTTCTAGAATCACCTGCAGTAAAAATATTATTTTTTTTGGTTTGATAATCAGAATTTGAAGATATATTTCCTCTACTGTTTATATCAATGTTTAGAAGATTCGGAAGGACTTCTTCTGGACCGGTAAATCCTAGAGCAAGAATAGCAATATCACATTTCCAAGTTTTATTAGTATTGGGAATTTCAGTAAATTTTCCTGAAACCTTATCAACTTCAACATTAACAGTCTCAAGGCCTACTAAGTTATTATGTTTATCTCCGATAAATTTTTTAGTTAAGATGCTCCATTCTCTACTAACACCTTCTTGATGAGATGAAGTAGTTTTTAAAGTGAATGGCCAGTATGGCCATGGATTGGAAGAATCTCTATTTTTTCCTGGTTTATTTGAAAGTTCAAAATTTATAACACTACTTGCGCCATGTCTATTAGATGTACCAATACAATCTGAACCAGTATCTCCACCTCCAATAACAATTATATTTTTATCTTTTGCGTTATATCTGTCCAAATGAGCATTTATTTGTTTATCAACAAACTTATTATTGTGAGTTAAAAAGTCCATAGCTTGCTCAATCCCATGTAAATCACTTCCTGGAATATCTAATGTGCGCTTTTTAGAAGAACCAGTAGATATTAAAACTGCATCAAATTTTTCTTGTAATTCCTCTATTGAAATATCTTCACCAACATTAAAACTACACTTAAACTCAATACCTTCCTCTTTCAGGATATTTACTCTTCTATCAATGATATTTTTTTCTAATTTAAAATCTGGTATACCATATCTTAATAAGCCACCAATTTTATTATCTCTTTCAAAAACAGTAATATCATGACCAACAGAATTTAATTGCTGAGAAGCAGCAAGACCAGCAGGTCCAGATCCAATGATAGCAACCTTTTTTCCTGTTCTAATTTTTGGTTTATTTGGTTTTATCCAACCATTTTTAAAGCCTTCTTCAATAATATTTTTTTCAATTAATTCAATTGAGACGGGTGGATCTATAATTCCTAATACACATGACGCCTCACATGGAGCAGGACATAATCTTCCTGTAAATTCAGGAAAATTATTTGTTGAGTGAAGCACCTCAAGTGCATCTTTCCATTTTTTATTATAAACTAAATCATTAAAATCAGGAATCAAATTTCCAAGTGGGCAACCACTATGACAGAATGGTACACCACAGTCCATGCATCTAGCTGACTGACTTTCTAGATCAGACTTTTTAACCTCTAGAGTGAATTCATTATAATTTTTGAGTCTATTCCTTATGGGAAGATATTTCTCATCAATTCTTTCAAATTCTTTAAATCCTTTAACTTTTCCCATTTAGTTTATAAGTTGATTGATTTTTTCATCCTTAAGCTTTTCTAATGCAGCCTTATATTCTATAGGCATTATCTTTATAAAACATTCTTTTTTTGAATCCCAATTTGATAAAATCTCTTCAGCAATTTTACTAGCTGTGTTTGAATAATGATTTTTTAGTAAATTATATATAATATCCGAATCTTGATTATCTATTTCTTCAAAATTTATCATTTCCATATTAAAGTTTTTTTCAGAAAACTTTGAAGTTTTTAATATATATGCTATTCCTCCACTCATACCAGCTCCAAAATTTCTACCTATTTCCCCTAATATAAGAACATTTCCTCCTGTCATGTACTCACACCCATGATCTCCAACACCTTCAACAACTGCATTAGCACCAGAATTTCTAACACAGAATCTTTCACCAGCGATACCATTTATATATGCTTCACCAGAAGTTGCTCCATATAGAGCAACATTTCCTGTAATTATATTTTTATCAGATTCAAAGGTAGAATCCTCTGGAATTTTAATTGATAGAATTGCTCCTGATAGGCTTTTTCCAAAATAATCATTAGTATTTCCAATAACTGTCATTTTGAGACCTTTTGTTGCAAATGCTCCAAAACTTTGACCAGCTGAACCTTTAAAATCAATTTTAAGTGTATCCTTAGGTAGACCATTGATTCCATGGATATTTGAAATTTCATTACTTATTATAGCCCCAACAGATCTATCAGTATTCTTAATTTTAAATTCAAAAGAAGATTTTAATTTTTTATTAATTGACAGTTTTGCAGATTTTAGTATTTCAAAGTCTAAAACATTATCTAAACTGTGATCCTGTTCTTTTGTGTTTTTTATCGGAAACCTTTCTTTATTTAGCGGCTTGTAAAGGACTTTATCCAAATTGATTCCTTTAACTTTAAAATCTTCAAAACCTTCTTTGGGTTTTAACTTCTGTGTTTGACCAATCATTTCGTCCATACTCCTGAAACCAAGATCAGCCATTATTTCTCTTAATTCTTGTGCAACAAAATACATGTAATTTATGACATGCTCTGGTTTACCTTTAAAGTTCTTTCTCAATTCTGGATCTTGAGTTGCAATTCCAACAGGACACGTATTTAAGTGACAAGCTCTCATCATTATACAGCCTGAAGCTACAAGTGGAGCAGTTGAAAATCCAAATTCTTCAGCACCCAACAGGCACGCAACAGCTACATCTTTTCCTGTCTTGAGCTGTCCATCACATTCTAGTACAACTCGACTTCTTAAATTATTGATGACTAAAGTTTGTTGTGCCTCAGCAATTCCAAGTTCCCACGGAAGACCAGCATGTCTAAGAGATGTCAAAGGTGAAGCACCAGTTCCCCCATCATAACCTGAAATTAAAATAACATCAGCTTTAGCTTTTGCAACACCAGCTGCAATTGTTCCAACACCTACCTCTGAAACGAGTTTAACATTTATTCTTGCCTTTCTATTGGCATTTTTTAAATCAAAAATTAGTTGAGCTAAATCTTCGATTGAATAAATATCATGGTGAGGTGGAGGAGAAATTAATCCAACATAAGGTGTAGAATTTCTAACTTTTGCGATCAAAGGGTTTACTTTTGGACCAGGTAACTGTCCTCCTTCTCCAGGTTTTGCTCCCTGTGCCATTTTAATTTGAATTTCATCAGCATTTGATAAGTAGTATGAGCTTACACCAAATCTACCAGAAGCAACTTGTTTTATGGCACTATTCCTAAGATCTCCATTTTTATCTTTTTTAAACCTATCACTGTCTTCTCCACCCTC
This sequence comes from uncultured Bacteroidota bacterium, assembly GCA_902517365.1. The sequence continues at coordinate 10,317 of CABYCA010000017.1, forward strand.
TCCAGAATTACTTTTTCCACCTATGCGGTTCATAGCAATAGCAAGATTTTCGTGCGCTTCTTTACTTATTGACCCATAAGACATTGCGCCAGTCTTAAATCTCTTTACTATCTCTGTCCATGGCTCGACTTCTTCGATAGGAATAGGATTATAATCAACAAATTTTAAAAGACCACGTATTGTCATTAACTGTTCTTCTTGATCATTGACTAGTTTTGAAAACTCCTTGTATGAAGAATAACTCTCTTGTCTCACGGAATTCTGAAGTTTTGATATGGTATTTGGGTTTAACATATGACTTTCTCCATCTCTTCTCCACCTGTAGTCCCCACCTGTTTTAATTGAGATGAAGTCTGAAGATGAAGTAAATGCATGTTTAATTCTTTGACTAATCTCTTTTTCAATCACGTATAGTCCAACTCCTTCAATTCTAGTGGGAGTATTTTTAAAGTACTTATTAATGAAGTTGGTTTTTAATCCAAGTGCTTCAAATATTTTAGAACCTCTGTATGATTTAAGTGTAGATATACCAATTTTATTCATCACTTTTAATATACCTTTTGCTGTAGCATCATTAAAATTGGAGATAGCTTTGTCTTTTGAAATATTTTTTATAAATCCTAAATTATGGTGGTAATCAATAATTTCATTCACTAAGTAAGGGTTTATTGCACTTGCTCCAAAACCAAATAGCATAGAAAAGTGATGAGGTTCTCTTGGTTCGGCAGATTCAATCAATATACCAAATTTAGATCTTTTCTCCTTCTTAATCATAGTTTGGTGAACATAGGAACAGGCAAGTAAGATGGGAATAGGAGACATTTTCTTCGATACATTCCTATCACTTAAAATAATTATGTTTGCCCCATCATCAATATATTTCTCAATATCAATTACCATATTTTCAAGCGCTTCCTCAATTCCATTGTGACCCATTTTGGATTTATATAAACAACTAATTGATTTAGATTTGAAATTCTTATGATCTATATACTTTATTTTATCTAAATCTTCATTTGATATGATAGGATTATTAATATTTAAATTAATACAGTGATCCTCAGTAATTTCAAAAATATTAAAATTCTTTCCAATTGATAGACTTGTATCAGTGATTATTTCTTCTCTAATTCCATCAAGTGGTGGGTTTGTTACCTGTGCAAAAAGTTGTTTGAAATAATTATATAGTAACTGAGGTTTTTTAGATAAAACAGCTAATGGAGTATCTACACCCATAGAGCCAATAGATTCCTTACCAGATATACTCATTGGAATTATAATCTTCTTAAAGTCTTCCTTGGTATATCCAAAAATTTTTAATCTGGTCTCAAATTTAATTTTTTCATCAGGAGTTCTATTACCTGTGTATGGAACATCCTTTAACTGTAATATATTCTTATTAACCCACTTTTTGTATGGCTGCTTAGAAACTATTTGTGATTTAATTTCTTCATCATTGATTATCCTTCCTTCTTCCATGTCAACAAGAAATATTTTTCCTGGCTCGAGTCTTCCATGTGATAAAACATTTTTTGGTTCAATATCTACAACCCCCGTCTCTGAAGACATTACAACATAACCATCTTTAGTTACGGTATATCTTGAAGGTCTAAGACCATTTCTGTCAAGAAGTGCACCAATGTATTTTCCATCTGTAAATGGAATTGAAGCAGGCCCATCCCATGGCTCCATTATGCAACTATTGTATTTATAAAATGCTTTTCTGCTTTCATCCATTGAATTGTGCTTCTCCCATGCTTCTGGAACCAACATCATCATAACCTCTGGTAAAGATCTTCCAGTCATTAATAAAAGCTCAACAACCATATCCATTGAAGCTGAATCTGATTTACCTGGTACGATAATTGGAAGAATTTTTGACATTTCATCGTCAGAAATATGATTTGATCTAAATAGCTCTTCTCTGGACTCCATTCTACTTATGTTACCTTTAAAAGTATTTATCTCTCCGTTATGACACATATATCTGAAAGGTTGAGCAAGGTCCCATGTAGGAAAAGTGTTTGTTGAGAATCTTTGGTGAACAAGTGCAAGTTTTGTTACCAACAAGGAATCTTTAAGGTCTATGTAGAATCTCTCAATGTCTTCTGGAACTAATAAGCCTTTATAAATAATTGTCTTTGTGCTTAGACTTGAAAAATAAAAAAAATCTTTTTCAGATAATTCAGAAGAGTAAATTGAGTTTTCTGCAATTTTTCGTGCTTTAAATAATTTTAGATTAAAATTAGTTTCATTCGCTTCTGAATCATTAGTAGTTATAAATACCTGTTTTATATCTGGCTGAGATTTACTTGCAATTGAACCCACAACTTTAGAGTTAACAGGTACATTTCTCCATCCAATTATTTTTAGATTTTGATTATTAATTTCATCTTCAAATACCTTAATACAATGATTTGACTGTGTTATACTTTTAGGTAAAAAAAGCATACCAACAGCGTAATTATTTGGCTCTGGGAGGGAAAAATTACATTTTTTAGTGAAAAAATTATGAGGTATTTCAATTAAAATTCCAGCACCATCTCCTGTCCTTCCATCTGAGCTAACTGCACCTCTATGTTCTAAACAAGAGAGAATGTTGAGAGCTTTGCTGATAATGTTGTTAGTTCTTTCACCATTCAGGCTACAAATAAACCCTGCACCACAATTATCGTGTTCAAACTCTGAAAGATATAGTCCTTGGTCTTTTAATTTCATAACAGATATGCAAAATTATAATTATGAATAAATAATATAGCCCATTAAGCATAATTTCAAATGTGTGAAAATTATATTTATTATATCTATAAAAAAAGGTTAAAAAAAATACCATATTGATATTTTTTTAGAAAATAAACTGAAAAATTTATGAGTAATAATTAACTATTGATAGACCATTCCCCAGTTAAGAGTAATTTCTCTGCTTGCTTGAACTTCATGGTTTTAATTTCACCAGTATTATTATTTTTAACCTCAACTTTTTCATTTCTACCGATTTTGGGAACTTCTCTTGTGATAGTTTCAACTCTCTGACCCTGTTGGCTTGCACTTGCACCAATTCTTCTAGCCCTTTCAGCTAATTCATCGCTATTAAGACTTTCTTCTTTAGAAGTTTGATAATTGTTATTTTTTGAGGAATTCATTGAAGCGTCTTCGATA
>CABYCA010000018.1 GCA_902517365.1 uncultured Bacteroidota bacterium
CTATTGTTTTTGGTCAATTAGCTTTCAAAAAAATGAATGATGGTTTTGTAAGTTTAGGTGAAGGAATGAAAATAGGGATTGGGATTGCTGCACTTGGATCTGCAATTGGTATTGCATATGGGATATTTCAGGGATATGTTTTAGACCCTGACACTATGTCTAAAGCTATGGATTATGCTATAGAGCAAGCAATTCAACAGAATCCAGAGATTGGGGATGAAATAGTACAGGCTATGGAAGGTGCATTTGAATTCTTTGCAAATCCACTTATTTCCTCATCAATTGGAATGGCAGTATCATTATTTTTTGGTGGACTTATATCATTATTAACAGGATTAGCAGTTAAAAAAAATAGGCCAGCTTAAATAGCCTATGGATGTTTCAATTATAATACCACTATATAACGAATCTGAGTCTTTAGAAGAACTCAACGAATGGATTAATAGATCTTTTATTGATCTTAGCCTTTCATATGAGATAATCTATATTGACGATGGTAGCAATGATAAATCATGGAAAATTATTGAGGAAATTGCAAACAGAGTCAACAATGTCAAGGGTATCTCGTTTAATAGAAATTATGGAAAATCTCAAGCATTAAGAGTTGGATTTGATGTGTGTGAAGGGAATTATGTTGCTACTCTTGATGCTGATCTTCAAGATTCACCTGAGGAAATTCCTGTTATGATTGAAAAACTAATCAATAATAATCTCGATATGGTTTCAGGTTGGAAAAAGAAAAGATATGATTCATATTTTTTTAAAAAAATCCCATCCTTATTTTTCAATATGGTTGCTAGGGTTTTTTCAGGTATAAAGCTTCATGACTTTAATTGTGGAATAAAGGTTTATAGAAGAGAAGTAATTAAATCAATTAATTTATATGCTGATATGCATAGATTTATTCCTATTCTTGCAAAAAATGATGGGTTCAATAAAATTGGGGAACATATAGTTAAGCATCAGCCTAGAAAATATGGAATAAGTAAATTTGGAAATGAGAGGTTTATTAGAGGATTTTTAGACATAACAACCTTATGGTTTACAAATAAATTTGGAAGAAGACCAATGCATTTTTTTGGTTTAATTGGCACAATAATGATTGTTGTTGGTATTTTGTTTACATTTTATCTTGGTTATAACAAATTATTTATTGACACCAGTTCTAGACTGATTACAACAAGACCTGAATTCTATGTTGCCTTAACAACAATGATTTTAGGTGCACAATTTTTTATTGCAGGATTCATAGCTGAATTAATCCTAAAGTTTAATCTAGATAAGGACAAGTATTCCATAAAAAATAAAACTTTTTAAATGAATTATTTTACAAGAGTACTTAAATATGGCCTTGATTACTCATACTTTGCAGTACTTAATATTATATTCAATGTTCTTTATGCAATTTTTAGTGCCTTAGCATTTGTTTCTTTCATCCCTATGCTTGATGTACTCTTTAAGCAAACAAAAAAAGTTTATATCGAGCCAGAGTATAAAGGTATAAGTGAAATTAGAGAATATGCAGAGAATTATTTCAATTATTATATCTCAAAACAACTAGAAACAGATATTTCATCAACACTTATTATAGTAGTAAGCATAGTTATTTTCTTTTTTCTTATGAAAAATATTTTTAATTATTTAGCGCTCTACAATATTACATTTGTAAAAAATGGTCTATTAAAAAAATTAAGAGAGAATCTTTACTCAAAAGTTTTACTAATGCCAATTTCATATTTTATTAATAAGAAAAAAGGTGACTTGATGTCAAGAATTACTGCTGATATACTTGAAATTCAAACATCATATTTATCAATATTAGAATTGATGGTTAGAGAACCATTAACTATTTTATTTACACTTATTGTAATGTTTACAATAAGTCCTTCTCTAACACTTTTTGTAATATTATTTATTCCTATTTCTGGGTCTATTATATCTATAATTGGAAAAAAATTAAGAAAAGATTCTAAACAGGTACAACAACAACAAAGCAACTTTCTCTCGATAATAGATGAAACAATAAGTGGCCAAAAAGTTATAAAGTCATTTATATCAGAATCTTTCTTTTTGAAAAAATTTGATGAAATAAATAATTTACTTTTCAGGTATTCTAATAAAGTAGTAAATAGAAAAAATTTAGCTGGCCCTTTTAGTGAGTTTATGGGAATATTAATTATTGGAGTTCTTTTATGGTTTGGTGGAAAAATGGTACTTATCAACGCATCAATTTCTGGTACAACTTTCATAGTTTTTATGGGATTAGCCTACAACATATTGACTCCTGCTAAAAATTTAAGTAAATCTTTTTACAGTATAAAAAAGGGTAATGCTGCAGCTGAAAGGGTTTTTGAAATTATTGAATACAGTAAAGAAATAAATGTCCAAGGAAGAAGTATTGACATGAATGAGTTTAAAGATAAGATAAGCTTTAACGATTTAGAATTCAGTTATGGTGAATCTAAGATTATAGACAAGTTGAGCTTTACTATAAATAAGGGTGAAAGTATAGCCTTAGTTGGATCATCAGGTAGTGGTAAAACAACAATAGCAAATCTGCTTAATGGTTTCTTTAATGCAAGTTCTGGGAACATTATAATTGATGGAATTAACATAACCGATATAAAAAGAGAGTCACTATATAAGAACATATCAATCGTAACTCAAGAATCCATTCTATTTAACGATACTATATTTAATAATATTAAAATTGGAAATTTGGAATCAGAGAAAGAAGATATTATTAATGCTGCCAAAGAAGCGAATGCACATGATTTTATAAAAGATCAGGTAAATGGTTATGATACTGAAATTGGAGATTATGGTAATAAATTATCTGGTGGACAAAAACAAAGACTTACAATTGCTAGGGCGATGCTAAAAAGCCCTTCTATATTGATTTTAGATGAAGCCACTTCATCATTAGATAGCAAATCAGAGAAGAAAATTCAGGACGCAATAAATAAGCTAATGAATGGTAAAACTTCACTAATTATTGCCCATAAGTTTTCAACAATTAAGAAGTGCGATAAAATCATTCTTATTGACAAAGGTAGGATAGTTGCGCAAGGAACGCATGATGAACTTATCAACTCAAATTCTTTATATAAAAATATGAATGAGCTACAAATCTAATTCTAAATCAATTAAATTTATAGCTTAATATTCTGTAATGATATTATTTTTTGGTGATCCAGAATTAAGAGTTTTTGTAGTTAAAGTTTCAGAAGAATTATCATTTGAAGATATAAAAAGACTTTCCTGGGTTTTTGAATCAGACTTAATAGAGTTAAAAGAAATATCAGAAAAATATATTGGTCCTAAATCCTCTATGATTACTCCATGGAGTACTAATGCTGTTGAGATCACAAGAAATATGGGTATTAAAGATATTAATCGTATTGAGATGTTTATTAACCATAAAATATCTGAGAAATTTGATAAAATGATAAATGAAGAGTATCAGACTCTTAATCAACATATATTTGATAATAATACAGTTCCTGATAAAATACATTTTATTCAAAATATTTCTGAATATAATAATGAACAGGGACTAGCTCTAGATGATTTTGAAATTAAATATTTAGAAAATTTATCAAACAAACTTGGGAGAAAGTTATCAGACTCAGAAGTCTATGGATTTTCTCAAGTCAATTCCGAACACTGTAGACATAAAATATTTAATGGGAAATTTATTATTGATGGTGAGGAAAAAGATGAGAGTTTATTTGACTTAATCAAATTAACCTCCAAAAAAAATAAGAATTTTATTGTTTCAGCATATTCTGATAATGTTGCATTTGTAAATGGACCAATGATAACTCAATTTCAGCCTAGAATAGCGGATAAGTCAAGCTATTTTATAAAGAAAGAAATCGAAAGTATAATCTCCTTAAAAGCTGAGACTCACAATTTTCCAACTACTGTTGAGCCATACAATGGAGCAGCTACTGGTTCTGGGGGCGAAATAAGAGACAGAGCTGCAGGAGGTATTGGCTCATTACCATTGATTGGGTCTGCTGTTTATATGACTCCTTATTCAAGATTAAATGATAAAAAGATTTGGGAAAAAAACATTAAAAAAAGAAATTGGAAATATCAAACACCTTCAGATATTTTAATTAAGGCATCCAATGGTGCTTCTGATTTTGGAAACTGCTTTGGGCAACCTCTAATTGTTGGATCATTATTTACGTTTGAACACGAAGAAAGGGATGAGATCCATTCATATGATAAAGTGATAATGCTTGCTGGTGGAGTTGGATATGGTGAGCTTAGTCAATCAATGAAAGGAAAACCTAAAAAAGGTGACATAATTGTACTTCTTGGAGGTGATAACTATAGAATTGGTATGGGTGGAGCATCAGTTTCATCTACTGATACTGGAAGTTATGATAATTCAATAGAGCTGAATGCTGTGCAAAGGTCAAACCCAGAAATGCAGAAAAGAGTTACAAATACTATTAGATCATTATTTGAGATGGACAACAATCCAATTGTATCTATTCACGATCATGGAGCAGGTGGTCACTTAAATTGTTTTTCAGAATTAGTTGAGAATACTGGTGGTGAAATATACTTAGATTCGTTACCTATCGGTGATCCTTCTTTATCTTATAAAGAATTAATAGGAAATGAATCTCAAGAAAGAATAGGACTTATTATCAGAGAAGAAGATTACGAAATAGTTAAGAATGTTGCAGAAAGAGAAAGAGCGCCAATCTACAAAGTTGGGAAGGTTACTGGTGATAATAAATTTAGGGTGTTTGATAGAAAAAATAGTATTGAAACAATCGATCTCAAAATTGATAGTTTATTTGGAGATGCACCAAAAAAAATTATTTCTGACACAACAAAAACTATTGAATATTCCGAAATAAGTTATTACGCTGAAAATATTTATGATTATGTTGAAGATGTTTTGTCTCTCGAATCTGTGGCATGTAAGGACTGGTTAACAAATAAAGTTGACAGATGTGTAACCGGAAGAATAGCTCAACAACAAACTGTTGGTGAAATTCAATTACCTTTATCAAATTGTGGTGTGGTATCTTTGGATTATGACAATTATAATGGAGTTGCAACATCTATTGGTCACTCCCCCATCACAGGACTCATAAACCCATCAATTGGAAGTATTAATTCAATAGGAGAATCCTTAACTAATATTATTTGGGCACCACTTGCATGTGGAATTAAGTCTATATCATTATCAGCAAATTGGATGTGGCCATGTGGAAACCTTGGAGAAGATTCTAGGTTATATAATGCTGTAAATGCATGTTCAAGATTTGCAATTGAGCTAGGCATTAATATTCCAACTGGAAAAGACTCATTATCAATGGTCCAGAAATATGATAGTATGAATGTTAAATCTCCAGGTACTGTTATAATATCTGCCTCAGGTCATTGTGAAGATGTAAGAAAAGTTGTTAAACCAGTTCTAAATAAAAATATTGGTGATATATATTACATAGATTTGTCTTCTGATAAATTAAAGCTTGGAGGATCATCTTTTGCGCAAACACAAAATAAAATTGGAACTAATGCCCCTACAATAAATGATTCAAAAAAGTTTAAAGATGCATTTAATTTAGTTCAGGATTTAATAAAAGCTAATAAAATTAAGTCTGGTCATGACATATCATCTGGAGGAATGATTACAACTTTACTTGAATTATGCTTTTCTTCTAATAAAATTGGAATGGACATTGATCTGACTGAGATTGGATATAATGACACTATTAAATTATTTTTCTCTGAAAACGCTGGAATTATAATACAATCTGAATTAGATTTAAATACTGAATTTTCTAAAGTAGGTGTTAGTTGCTTTAAGATTGGAAGAATAAATGAAGATGGGTTACTAAATATTAAAAACTTCGAAAGTAATTTTTCTTTTAATGTTGATAAGTATCGAGATATTTGGTTCAGTACATCTAGAGATTTTGATAAAATTCAAACAAAAAATAACAAAGGTGTTGAAAGGTTTAAAAACTATAAAAATCAACCCCTTAGTTTTATATTTCCAAAAGACTTTAACGTAAATGTTAATTCTAATATTAAAAAGAATGAGATTAATGCAGCAGTAATTAGAGAAAAAGGAAGTAATTCGGAAAGAGAAATGGCGTATATGATGTCTTTAGCTGGATTTAATGTCAAAGATATTCATATGACAGATATTATAAATGGAAGAGAAGATCTCACGGATGTTCAACTCCTTGTTGCAGTAGGTGGTTTTTCAAATTCAGATGTACTTGGTTCAGCAAAGGGGTGGGCAGGATCGTTTATTCATAATCCTAAAGCAAAAAATGCAATTACAAACTTTTTTGAAAGAGAAGATACAATTTCATTAGGAGTTTGTAATGGTTGTCAGCTATTTATAGAACTTGGATTAATCAATAAAGATCATTCAGATAAACCTAAAATGAAACATAATGATTCAAATAAATTTGAATGTATTTTTTCAACTGTAGATATAATCCCATCTCCATCAATAATGTTGAGTGGTCTTGAAGGATCAAGACTAGGTGTTTGGTCTGCACACGGAGAAGGTAAGTTTGATTTACCATATTCAGAAGATAGTTACTCTGTAGCAGCTAAATACTCATATGATTCATATCCTGCAAATCCAAACGGATCCAAATTTAATACAGCCATGTTAGTGTCAGATAATGGAAGGCATCTTGTCATGATGCCTCACATTGAAAGATCAATTCATCCTCATAATTGGGCTTTTTACCCTGATAAAAGAAATGATAAATATTCACCATGGATAAAAGTATTTAATAATAGCTATAGTTGGTTATTCAATAAGAATAAATAAGTTAAATTTTATATTACTGAAATTAGTCGAATTTATTTTATAAATAATTGTCAATCAATAATTTATAAAATTAATTTGAATTTGAGTTTTGTAAATATTTTAGGTTATTAAAAAGTCTAATTATTAAAAAAACGAAATTTAACGCTTTAAATAAAAATATGTCAACAAAGAATAAAACAAAACTCAATGGTGGGGAGTTTCTTCTTAAGGAATCTCTATCGAATGAAATTTTTACACCTGAAGATTTTTCTCAAGAGCAATTGATGATGAAAGAAACCATAATTGATTTTATGGATAGAGAAATATGGCCTGATAAGATGAAATTTGAAGAAAAAAATTATGATCTCACTTTACAAGCAATGAAGAAAATTGGCGAATTAGGACTGCTTGGAGTTTCTCTCGAAGAGAAATATGGTGGTATGGGAATGGATTTTACTTCAACAATGCTAGCAGTTGACTATGTATCTGGAACGTCAGGTTCAGTAGCCACTGCATATGGAGCACATACTGGTATTGCTATATTGCCTATTTATTTATTTGGTAATGAAGATCAAAAGCAGAAATACCTACCTAAACTTGCTTCGGGAGAGTGGTTTGGCTCATATTGTTTAACAGAACCAACAGCAGGATCTGATGCAAACTCAGGAAAAACAAAAGCTGTATTAAGTGATGATGGGTCACATTACAAGATTTCAGGTCAAAAAATGTGGATTTCCAATGCTGGATTTGCTGATATTTTTATTGTATTTGCTAGAATTGAAGATGACAAAAATATTACTGCATTTATTGTACAAAATGAACCTAATAATGGAATTAAATTAGGTGAAGAAGAAAAGAAACTTGGTATTCACTCCTCATCCACTAGACAAGTATTTTTTACAGAGACAAAAGTTCCAGTAGATAATCTTTTAGGTGAAAGAAATGGTGGATTTAAGATTGCTATGAATGCACTTAATGTTGGAAGGATAAAACTTGGCGCAGGTAATCTTGATGGACAAAGAAGATCAATTTCTATTTCAACTGAATACGCTAATAATAGAGTCCAATTTAAACAACCAATCTCAAATTTTGGAGCAATAAAAGAAAAATTAGCCTCAATGGCAACTTCATGTTATGCTGGTGAATCAGCGTGTTATAGAGCTGCAAATGATGTTCAATCTAAAATTGACGAATATCAATCAACTGGTCTTAGCAAACAAGAATCTGAATTAAAAGGAGTTGAGGAATTTGCTCTTGAATGCTCAATTTTAAAAGTTGCAATTTCAGAGGATATGCAAATATGTGCTGATGAAGGCATACAAATCTTCGGTGGAATGGGATTCTCTGCAGAAGCACCAATTGAAAGTGCATGGAGAGATGCTAGAATTGGTAGAATATATGAGGGAACCAATGAAATAAATAGAATGCTCATTATAGGCATGTTATTAAAAAAAGCCATGAAAGGTAGTCTTGATATTATGACTCCTTATCAAAACATTCTAAATAATGAGCCTTTATCGATTGAAGAAAAATGTGATAATTTTCATGATGAGATTATTTTAGTTGAAAATTTCAAGAAAATATTTCTTTTACTTCTAGGAAAGGCTTTTGAAAAATATGGTACTGAGATTGATAAAAATCAACAAGTACTATTAAGCCTATCTGATCTTGCTATTGAAGCCTATTTGTCAGAATCAACCCTAAAAAGAACAATTAAAAATATTAATAGAACTTCAATTGAAGATCAATATGATCAGATAAACATGACTAAATTGTATGTATATGAGGCATGTCAAATAGTTTTAAAAAAGTCTAACGATGTTACTAATAGTATAGTTGATCTAAAAAGGCAGGATGAGATATACAGCTCTATCACAAATAAGCTTAAGTATAGACAAAATCCTAATGTATTTGAACTGAAAACAAAGATTGCAGATAAAATTATCTCAGAAAACAAATACTGTTTTTAGAAATTCTAATATCCAATTGCATTTCCATCTTTACGTGACTCAGAGGCTCCATAATAAACCTTGTTTATATAATCAATCATGATGGCTTGGTAACCTCCAAACGAACCTAGATCGTAAATAATTTTATGACCCTTTTTCATTAGTTCACGAATATGTTTATAATCAAATCCTGTTTCTAAAGCTAATTCGCCTCCATTAATCATCTCTCCACCAGTTGGCTGTTGGTCAGATTGATGCCTTATTCTAGGAGCATCACCTGCTTCTTGTAGATTCATATCAAAGTCTATAATATTTATTACTATTTGTGCATGACCTTGAGGTTGCATTGCCCCACCCATCAAACCAAAACTAATAAATGGATTTCCATCCTTAGTAATAAACGCGGGTATGATTGTATGAAAAGGTCTTTTTTTAGGAGCATATACATTAAAATGATTCTGATCTAATGAGAAAAGCTCTCCCCTATCTTGGAGCATAAATCCAAGACCTGTAGGGACCATACCAGAACCCATCCCCCTGTAATTACTTTGAATTAAAGAAACCATATTTCCTTCACTATCAGCTGTAGTTAGATATATAGTATCTCCATTCTCAATATTTCCAGGATGTACTATTTCTGCTGAATTATCGGGACTTATTTCTTTTCTTCTTATATCAGCATACTCTTTAGAAATAAGATATTTAACTGGAATTTTATTAAAATCCATATCTGCATAATATTTTGCTCTATCAGCAAATGCAATTTTTTTTGCTTCAACAAAGTAATGTATATAATCAGCAGAGCCAAAGCCCATAGATCTTATATCATATGCCTCCAATAGATTTAGTATTTGAAGAGCTGCAATACCTTGCCCGCTTGGAGGTAACTCCCAAATATCATATCCACGATAATTAGTTGATACTGGATCAACCCATTCAGATTTATGATTTTTAAGATCATTGGAGGAAAGGAAACCTCCTTGATCTTGAATAAAATTTGCTATTGTATTTGCAATTTTACCTTCATAAAAACCTTTTTTTCCATTTTTTGCAATTACTCTAAGTGTATTTGCAAGATCAGGATTTTTAAAAATTTGACCTTTTTTTGGGGTTGAATCATTCAAGTAATAGGTTTCTTTAAAATTTGGATATTCTTGGAAATTATTTGAAGCAACTTCCATGTAGTATGACACTAACTCAGAGACAGGAAAACCATCCTCAGCATATTTAATAGTTGGGCTTAAAATTTCTTTCATTTCAATTTTTCCAAATTTATCATGAAGCTCAAACCATCCATCGACACAGCCAGGAACACTTACTGGTAGTGGGCCATATTCTGGTATAGTTTTAAAATTATTTTCTTTAAAATATTCAAGAGTAAGAGCTTCAGGAGATCTTCCACTTGCATTTAAACCATAGAGCTTTTTCTCTTTTTCTATCCAAACGATTGCAAATAAATCACCTCCTATACCATTTCCTGTAGGCTCCATTAGACCTAATGCAGCATTTGCTGCAATAGCAGCATCTATAGCATTCCCACCATTTTGTAAAATATCTACTCCTATTTGACTTGCAAGAGGGTGACTAGTAGCAACCATCCCATTCTGAGAAATAACTTCAGATCTTGTTGAAAATAATTCACCCGTAATCCTATCTTGGCTATGTAAATTAAATGAAGAAATTATAACCAATACAAAAAATAATTTTTTCATAATAAAACTTTTGTTTACTCAATTTAAATAAATCCTTTGTTTTTCATCCAGTCATCATTATAGATTTTTCCTATATATCTACTACCAGAGTCATGTAGTAGAGCAACAATAACATCATTTTTTTTAAAATTTTCTTTTAACTGTAATAAGCCAGCTATTGCAGCTCCACAAGAATTACCAGCAAAGATTCCTTCCTCTCTAGCTAATTTTCTAGTATAAATAGCTGCATCTTTATCAGTTACTTTCTCAAAATGGTCAATTACACTAAAGTCAACATTAGCAGGAAGAATATCTTCCCCTATACCCTCAGTTGAGTATGGATAAATTTCGTTTTCATCAAACACTCCTGTTTCATGATATTTTTTGAAAACTGATCCATAAGTGTCAATTCCCCAAATTTTTACATTAGGGTTTTTTTCTTTTAAGAATTTTCCAACACCAGATATTGTTCCTCCAGTTCCAACACCAACAACAAAATGATCAATTCTACCATTTGTTTGATCCCAAATTTCAGGACCAGTTGATTCATAATGTGCTATTGTATTTGAGGGGTTATCATATTGATTAACGTACCATGAATTTTTAGTCTCATCAGAAATCCTTTTAGAAACTGAATAATATGATCTTGGATCACTTGCCTCTACATCTGTAGGACAAACAACAACTTTTGCACCCATTGCTCTAAGCACATCAAATTTTTCTTTGGATTGCTTATCATTTGAAACACATATTAATCTGTAACCTTTTACTATTGCTGCGAGGGCAAGGCCCATCCCTGTATTTCCTGAAGTTCCTTCAACAATCGTACCTCCTGGTCTTAATTTTCCGTCTTTTTCAGCATCTTCAATCATTTTTAATGCCATTCTATCCTTTACTGAATTACCAGGATTAAAACTTTCAACTTTAACAAAAACATCCGATTTAATAGATTTAGTAATTGAATTTAATTTGATCAATGGAGTATTACCTATGGTTTCTAGAATATTTTTGAAATATTTCACTGAGAATTTATATTTAGTACAGGTGAAAATTTTGTTATTTGAACAAATGTAAATGATAAAACAATTATAGTTACTAAAATAAATATAAAATTTAATGAGAATATATATGAGGGATCAATAACGAAAGGAATTGAATCAATATAATAGTCATTGGGATTTAACTTAATTATCTTAAATTTATTTTGAATTATCGCTATTATTAAGAAGGTTATGTTAGCTGGTATCATACCTTTTAACATAATATTAACTCCATAATAAATAAAAATTTTACTTAAAAAGGACTCATCAGCTCCAAGTGAAGTCATTATTCCAATCATTTTAACTCTCTCAAATATCAATGTAAAAATTGATATAATTACACTAATAATAGCAACTACTAACATTAGAAGAATTATTACTAAAATATTAAAATCAAAAATTGAAATCCAACTAAATATATTCTCGTATTTAGATTTTATTGATTTAACTGATAGGTTATTAAGCTCTATTGACTCTAATTTAGAAATTGAGCTTTCAATGTCTGAAATTTTAGAATTATTTCTAGTAGATATTTCAATTATTGAGTAATCATTTGATTCCCAATTGAAAACACCCTGAATAGATCTGGCATGTCCAATAATATAATTATTATCGAAATCTGGAAAATCAGTATCAAAAATATATTTGATAGAATATGATCTTATATTGGGAGTTCTTTGACTATTATTTATTTGAAAATAAAGAGTTATATCATCACCTTCCTCAATACCAAATTTATTTGCTGTTAGTTTTGAAATCATAATTTCATTATTAGATAACTTATCTAACATCCTTGAGTTGTTAATAAATTTGTTTAGTTTTTCCTTTTAATTTTGGATTTTGACTTCCAAAGTTTGGCATAGGAATAAAACTAAAAACACTTTTAAAGTCAGGATGACCATAAATCTGAAATTGAATTTTAGTTCCTCTGCCAACACTTACTTCAGTCTTTTCTAGAAAAGCTAAACTTGGATAAAGGTATATTGACTGAAGGTTAGGTAAGTTTGGAGACGGTCTTACAGTAGGTACATATCTCATATGATGAGTGTAATTTTCTATCTTAATTACATCTAAGTCAGCTTTCATTTTTTTCCCTAACCATCCTTCCCCATTAATCATTTTTCCATATTCACCTATTGTCATTCCATAAACAATGGGC
The DNA here is from genome assembly GCA_902517365.1 of uncultured Bacteroidota bacterium. The sequence goes on from CABYCA010000018.1 coordinate 12,648, forward strand.
ACTGGGTGTAATCCAATAAAACTTGAGTTTTCAGTTTCTAAAACAGGTCCATCAATGTAAAATGAATTTGGGTTTGGTCTATCTAAAATTATTATTTTTTTATTTGTTCTAGAAGCAGCTTCCATTGCATAATGAAGAGTTGATAGATAAGTGTAAAATCTAACCCCAACATCTTGAATATCAAAAATTATTATATCGATTCCTTCTAAATCATCATCACTAATTTTTCTTTTTTTTCCATATAAAGAAATTACTTCAATGGATTTATACAAGCCATCTTCAATTTTTTCTCCATCATCTTTATCACCCAAAAAACCATGTTCTGGACTAAATATTTTTTCTATTTCAATATCTCTATTTAAAAGAGTGTCGATGAGGTGGACTGATAGTTCTCCATTTCTTACTATGCTCGTGTTATTTGCAATTACTGCTACTTTTTTATTAATTAATTTATTGATATAAATACTTAGTCTCTCAGATCCAGGAATAATTTCTTGAGACTGTAATGATGGAATCATTAGAGAAATC
>CABYCA010000019.1 GCA_902517365.1 uncultured Bacteroidota bacterium
GCATTGAAACAATCAACAGAGTTCATACTACAAATCAATTCAGATAATCCAAACCAGTCACATAATCTTATAATTGTTCCAAGGTTTCCTGGATCATTGATGCCATCAACACCAATAGTAATAGGTTCAGATATTATTTCTTGAGAATCAGGTAAAAAGAATATCCCTAAGGCTTGGCTAGGTGTTTTGAAATTTGAAATCTTTTTCATCTCATCTGAAGTCAAAAGTTCAGAACCTGGATGAAAATTTTTTTCAGTAGAAAATAGATTTTTAAATGACCAATCTGAATTTATTAATTCATTTACAACTTTTTTTCCTTCAGCTACAAAAAGCTTGTTAGCCAAACGATACTTCTTTTTTTTTAATTGAAGATTAGAAGAGAGCATAAAAAATTTATGATGAACAACAATCATCATTATCACATCTACAATAATTCAAATTATATATATGAAGACAGATTAATGATGATGCAGATAGATAAGTTGCAGTTTCTGGAATAGAAAATATTCCTAGACTCTCATTTATAATTAGACCTGATAATACAGCCCAGAACAGATATAGCAAGATTCTAATAAATCTATTAGATGAATTTTTAACAGAATAATAAATAGCAATAAATGAAATACAAAGAAAAATATAGTTAATTATGAACCATGGCAATGTAAAATCAAATGAAATAAAAATCAAAGAAGATTGAGTTAAAAATAGGAATGGTGTTGCAAAACAATGAAGCATACAAAGCCCTGATGATATAGCGCCTATTTGATCAGAATTTTTAATAATTACCTTCATAAACTTTCACAAATGTATATGTTTTATTTTACTTACAGATTAATTTTTATACATCAAGGAGTCCAATGATTTTCTAGATAAGAAATTACCGTTTTTTATAACTGCGGATATATCTTGAGTATTTCTAATTTTATCTAAAGGATTTGAATTCAGAATAACTAAATCTGCTTTATGACCATTTTTAATTCGTCCTGTCTTATCATGTATTCCAAAAAAAGTTGCTGGATTTATTGTTGCAGTTTTAATTGCTTCAAGATTTGAAAACCCAATTTCAACTAGGACTTCTAATTCAATATGTAAGCTTCTGCCTGGAATCAAATATCCAATTGGCGTATCAGTACCAGCCATAAAAGGAACTTTTTTTTTATGAAGTTTACCTACCGTAGATTCTAGCCATTTAGAATATCTTAACCCATTTTTATCAACAATAGTATCAGTCTCTGTAATCTCTTTTATCCATTTTTGTTTGACCTGATTTGGTAATTTATTTAACTCGGGAATAAAAGAAGGATCTGTGTAAGTTTTTTGAGAAAAATTTCTATATAAAAAAAGTGTTGGTGTTTGCCATACATTCTGTGAAACCAAAAGTTTTGTAGCCTCTTGAAATTTATTATTATCAAAAGAATCAATAGCCCTTAAACGTTGCTTTGAATGAATAGAAGATCTCAAAACACTTCCTGGTAAATTGTTTGGATTTTTTAGTAACTCTAATCGTTCTTTATAAAGCTCCTCTGAATTACTTGCAACTGAAAGTTCAAGATTTCGTATATGTTCCATTCCATTTAGCCCTGAATTAACAGCAGAAATTAAAGTCATACTAAGGGGAATATGACCGGTTACACTTAAGTTTCTTTTTTTTGCAATTCTCATTAAAGCTAAAAACTGATTTTCAGTAAGCATTTCGTACGCCTTTAAAAAATCTACTTCTTTATCAACTATTCCTAATACATTAGATTCAATTTCAATAATGTCACTGTTTTCAATTGAAAGAAGCGGAAATGAGGGGCTTGAATTGTTATATACATTTGGGGTTCCATCTATCAGAGGTCCTGCGATATAAATATTTGGATTTTTAATCGAATCATTCAATGATAAGTCTTTCATTTTGACTACAAAGTCAATGGGTCCACCTGTATCTCTAACACTTGTTATTCCATGAGCTATAAAAAGTCCAGGCATGTATGGTGCTAGGCTAGTATCATAGGAAAAATGAATATGAGCATCCCACAAACCTGGAATTAAAAACTTTCCAGTGGCATCTATTATATTATCATCTTTAGCTATCATTTCATTATCATCATTTAATATCATAGTTATGATATCATTAGTTATGACAACATGTTTATTAGATTGAAGTCCGTCAATTGGATCAATGATGGATATATTTTTTATAACATATGAATCTTCTGAAATTGTTACTTGATTTGAACAACCAATTATATTAAAAAACAAAAATACAAAAGCGCACTTTTTCAAAATGTTATAATAGTTCATAGTCTTAACTAAAAAATTTAAAAAGCTTAGTTACCTCTTCCAACTTTTCTAATACCAGTCATTTTGGATTTACCTACACCCTTTGACTGGAGCTTACTACTAAAATTTTTTTTTGAAGTTTTGTTTGAGTTTTTGACTTGACGCTTTCCGTTTGTCTCTTTATTATCATTTTTATTTCCAAAGAATTTACTTCCCATAATTATTTAATTTAAAATATATAATGTTAATTTATAAAAGAATAGTGAGATTATGCCTTTAAATAAACTATTATCACTGATTATATTTATTATTTTTCTTTCTTGTTCAGCTAATGATGATCCTCAAAATTTGTGTATTGATAAGTCTAGAATTGATGAGTTTAGTGTATGTATTGAGTTGTACGAGCCTGTTTGTGGTTGCAATGGAATAACATATCCAAACTCATGTTATGCTTTAAACTTTAATGGTGTTATTTCATACACGGAGGGAGAATGCAAATAAATTGTGTTGACTTCAATTCATTCCAATTAAAATTAAAAATATATACTTCCAGATTAAGTAAATAAGATGACCCAAAATTAGTCCAGTTGTTAAGGCTAACTGAGCGTTTCTATTACCATTAAATAATTTAAATTTTCTTACTAAAAGATAAGATGAAACAATACTGATTAAAACCCAAAGACCAAAAGCAGAATAATCAATAAGAGTAAAGTTCATGTAGTTTATTTAAATAATTTCTCTGCCTGTTCTTTAATTCTTGATTTATTCAAAATACTATCTTTCAAGATGGATTTTCTTTCAAATTCCTTGTCAGTAATATTAATTCTCATTTTTTCACGATTAACGGTAAATATCTCATAATTAAAGAGAGCTTGATTAAGAAACTCTAAAGCTTTAATTTCATTATCAACACCTCCAAGACTATTATCTTTATTGAGAGCATCTGAGTAAACGGATATGATTTCATCAGCAATAATCTCATAGGCTTCAGTGAAGGCTCCCTCAAGTTCTTGAGACTCAAGTTCTTTAGTTTCATATGTAGCTTCTCCGGATTGACTGTAATTAAAACTATCTAAGTAATAAATTTCTCCTCCACAGCCAACAAAAAGAAGAGATATAAAAAAAAATATTTTTTTCATGATTTGTAAACTTTTACAATTACAAAGATATTAAATGAAAATAATTAATTAAAAATCAAAAAAATACTCTTAGGGGCACAGAATTAATATAAGGGCACAGACTATCACTATATATATAAAATAAATTGTATATTTAGTATAGTATATAATATGGAAAAATTAAAAAGAATTTCTCAAGAAAAATTTGATTCACTTAAAAAAGATGAAAAAGATTTATTACTAACTTATTATAAAACTTATGAAAAGGAAAATAAATTATCAAAGTCTTTAAATAAATCTAGAAAAAAGATAAAAAAAGTAAAAGATAAATTGAATAAGGTTCAAATAGAGAAAAAGGAAATTCTAAAAAAAATTAAGTCAATCAATAAAAGTCTATTTACAACTTCTACTGTCGTATGTGACAAAAGATGGAACTCATATATCTGTATCTTTAAAAATAGTGAATCTCAAAAATCTTTATATCTTGGAAATCACAAAAGTATAATTAAAGCTCTTGCACCCTTTTATTCAAAAGAAGAATTTAAAGATTCCCAAGATTTTTTAAAAAAAGAGCTAAAAAAAATTATATCTACGGTTCAAGATAAATTAATTAAGCATGATGATAAAAATGAAATAACTTTTAAAAAAAATAAACTTAAAAGTATAGTCGAGTTATATGCTGAAAGTGGTAAATGGGATTATTGGTCTATTGAAGATTAGCAATATTAAATAAAAGTATGCAAATATTAAATAAGTAATATGAGTTTTATGAAAAATATAAGTTTATTTCTAATTATATCTGTATTTACTTCATGTAGTTCATTAAATAAAGAGGAACAAGCATTTATTGAAATATCAAAAGAAAATTATCAAGATCAACTTGAAGGTTTTTGGTTAGGCCAACTAATTGCAAATTGGACTGGATTAATAACAGAAAATGATAAAATTGGAAATATTGGGGAAATTAAGACAGGTGATTTCTATACTAGAGAAGACTGGGGTAAAACTGATCATAGAAGTATTTGGGAGGATGATTCAGTTGATAAATCAAACATTAAAATTGATTATGTTTTAAAATCAGAAGATGAAATTTGGGGATCAGATGATGATACAGATATTGAGTATATGTATCAGTATTTAAAAAATTTTTATGAAACAAATATTTTAACTCCATTTCAAATAAGAGAAGGATGGTTAAGACATATTTACATTGAGGAAGAGAATTATTTATGGGTTTCAAACCAAAGAGCATTAGATTTAATGTTAGAAGGTTTTGAACCACCAGAGACTAGTAACCCTGAAAGAAATGAATTCTATGATATGATTGATGCTCAATTAACTACTGAAATTTTTGGTTTATTCTCACCTACAAAACCAGAATTTGCAATTGAAATGTCAAGACTTCCAATCCAAACAACAGCAAGAAAGGAAGCGCAAGAGATTGCTGAGTTTTATGTTAGAATGTATTCAAATGCGTCAAACACGAAAAATTTAAAATCAATTAAAGAAAAAATTTTTTGGCTTGCTAATAAGTCCAGATCTAAGCTTAATAATAATTTATACCCTTCAAAAATGTACGATTATATCAAAGGTTTACATGACTCTGGAATTAAATGGGAGCAAACAAGAGATTCCGTTTATTACAGATACCAAGTCAATCAAAAAGATGAATATAATATAACCTCTAAAAATTTATATTGTAATGGTTGTTATGCGGCTGGAATTAATTTTGCCTCAAGTCTTGTAAGTCTATTTTATGGTGAAGGCAACTTAAAGGAAACAATAAAAATTGGAACACTTGCAGGTTGGGACTCTGATAATCCCACATCTACCTGGGGTGGATTAATTGGATTTATAATAGGCAGGGAAATGATTGAAAAAGAATTTAACATGAAACTATCCAACAAGTTTAATATTCATAGAACAAGAAAAAATTTCCCCAAAGATGGGATAGATACATTTGAAAATATGGCAAAAAATGGAATTAAGATAGTTGATAGGGTTGTTCTAGGAGAACTAAATGGGAAAATTGATTCAGAAAATAAATTATGGTTAATTCCTAAATAATAATTATTTTAAATAATAAAAATGATCTTACCTGTAAGCTGTTCAATTGACTTAAATTTTGACAATAAACAAGTTTGGCAAATTATCTCAGAGCCAGGAAACCTAAACAAAACTCATCCATTCTGTAAATCAAATACAGTTGTCAATTGGGATAAAGATAGTCATGAAGACATATTAGAGTATTTAAATGGGGTTGTTCTTCATAGAAATTTCAATAAATGGGATGAAGGCAACGGGTATGAGTTAAACATTGGAAGAAAAAATGGAAGTAAATCTAAAGTTATTTGGAAAATTACAGGTGATAAAAAAACGAATCTAAATATTACTGTTTATCCACATGTCTTTAGTGATAGAAATAAAATCAGCTATTTTTTGATTCATGCTTTAGTTATTAATCCAGGCTTAAAAAAATATTTAAATTCTGTTTTAAAAGGTTACAAGTGGTATCTAGAAAATAAACAGTCTGTACCAAGAAATCATTTCGGTAAACACAAATGGTTTTCCTAAAAACTAATTATGATTGGAATGATCCATGTCGTGGTTCATGTGCATTTTTTTCCCAATGTTGAAAATTGGCACCATTAATCCTAATGTTTTCATCGACTCTGAAGTGTTAAAAAATATCCTAAGTTTTTTATTTTTAAAGACCTTGTAGTCAATTCCAATGTATGGTTCATTATGATTTCCATCTGTGCTATGCATAGAGCCCATTCCCATATGCATTCCCATGTGATCATCTGGCATTTCGTGAAACATATATCCAGCGGCAACATTAAATCTTCCAAAGTTATATTTTACATTTAACATAATTTCATAATCATCATCCACATCAAAAGGAGTTATCATAACCCCTCCGCCAATCATAACCTTAGGGAGTGGCATGTAGTTTAGACCTACTCCTAACTTGGAGTATTCATTTTCAAGATCAAATCCACCCGTTACACCAATGTGCGCTTGAGAATGTAAACTAAGTGAAATCAATAAAATAATTACAATAAAAAAATTTCTCATATTGTGTTATTTAGGTAACGAACCATGACGATCATAATAATCTTTATCATAGTCCATTTTTTCTTTGTTTGATAAAATAAATGAGATTAAAACCAAAACAGTAACAATTACACCAAAAATAAATATAGATAATGTTAAATCTCCTAACAACAAATCTCTAATTTGACCATATCTGTTCATAAAACAAAATTATTTATATAAAGCTAAATTAATTTAATTGATTTATAATTAACAAAAATTTTGGATTTACATATTTAACAATAATATACATTTGTAAAGTGTTTAAATTAATTAACAAAATTCCAAAAGAATATTACCCAGAAATACTTTTTGTGGTCTTCTTATTTGTTATGTTTAGCAAAGTCTACATAATGGTTCAACTAGCAAGTTCTTAGCTAGTATATCAAAGCACGTCTAAGAAATTAGCTCCATTGTTATTCCTACAATGCCCATTTTAATTAATTTCAATTTATGAAAAAAGGTTTAAAAATTATACCTTAGATAAATGAGACATGTTATACTTGTTAGTGTAATCTGTATACTTTCAATCAACTGTGGTGAAGATAATGGAGGATGGACATACCTCTTTGATGGAGAGAGTCTGGATGGTTGGGAAATGAAAATTGCTGGATATGAATTAAATAATAATTATCGAAATACATTCAGCGTTAAAGATGGTGCAATTAGAGTTTCTTATAAAGATTATGAATCATTTGATGATAAATTTGGTCATATTTTCTTTACAAAAAAGAAATTTAAAAATTATCACTTAAAGATGGACTACAGGTTCTATGGTGAACATGTAAATTCATTTAAAAACGAAGATGAAGCATGGAACTATAAGAACAGTGGTGTTATGCTTCATTCTGAAGACCCATCAAATATGTTTACAGATCAAGAGTTTCCTGTGAGTATTGAAGCACAATTTCTTGGTGGATCAGGAGAAAAAGATAGACCAACTCTAAATATGTGTTCACCTGGAACTGAGGTTGATATTAATGGGTCTCAAGCCCTGAAACATTGTATTTTTTCTAATTCAAAAACATATCATAATGAAGAATGGATTAGTGTTGAATTTATTGTTTATTCAGATTCCATTGTTAACCATGTAATAGATAGAGATACAGTTATGACTTACTCAAAAATTAAAATTGGAGGAGAATATTTATCAGACAACTTTAAGGATCGAATTGGTGAGCCACTTAAGGAGGGCTACATTTCACTTCAATCTGAAGGCCATCCCATTGAATTTAAAAACATAAGAGTAAAAGAACTTTGAGAGTAATTTTATGAAAGTAAGAGAAGCAAAATTGACCGATCTAAACAATCTGTCAGTTTTATTTAATTCATACAGAATGTTTTATGGAAAAAAATCTGATTTGAAAGTTGCAGAAGAATTCTTAAGATCCCGAATTGAAAAAAAAGACTCTAAAATATTTGTTTGTGATTTTAATAATAAATTATCAGGCTTTGTACAATTATATCCAATATTTTCATCAACTAGAGTTAGCAAATATTGGTTATTAAATGATTTATATGTTGATTTTAAAAAAAGAGGAAAAGGATACTCAAAGTTATTAATTGAAAAGTCTAAAGAACTTGTTTTAGAATCTAAAGCATGTGGTATGATGTTAGAGACTGAAAAGTCAAATAAAATTGGCAATAGGTTATATCCATCATCAGGTTTTAAGAAGAATGAGTTATGTAATTTTTATGAATGGATTCCTAGTTAATTGTTCTTTTTAGATACGTCAAAGTAGCTTTATGTGCAATTTCTTGAAGCAGTTTCTTATCATCTTTATTGATAGCCCCATAATAATCATATTTTAAACCTATCGGGGATTCTCCATATATACATGCAAAAACAGTACAAGCTGCTAGATATGTTCCTTTTAAATTAGGATGTGTCCCATCAACATGATGAAGTTTTATACCAGGGAGTTCCTTATAGGCAATATCAAAAGCTAAGCCAACTGGGATAACAAGAACATTATTTTCTTTACCGGCTTTTGTATAAACATCCTGTATAACTCGTATTTGATTTTCTTCAAAATCTTTATGTGGTTCTACAAATGCATGAGTCATATAAAGAGCTGCTTTTGAGTTATTCGCTTTGATTGACTCTATATGTTTTTTAGCGTAATATGAAAACTCTTTGCGATTTTCTTGAGTCAATGGTTCAGAACTTCCTCCTTGAAGAATTACTAAGTCAAACTTTTCAATTGAGCTTATTGCTTTTGGCATAATTAGTCTTTCAACATCATGATGTTTTAATCTAGAGCCACCAATTGTTGCAGATTTTACTGATGCCGAACCGTCATAGTCTTCTAGATATTCTTCGGCCATGCGTTTAAAATGATTGTGGAGACTATCTCCATAGTACAGATAACTATTACCAATAAATAATATCGTCCTTGGTTCAAGATTTTTATCTTGCTCTAAAACTTCTTGAGAAATCAAAGAGTTTGAAAAGAATAGTACAATTAGGAAAAATTTATAAATTTTTTTCATGGATTTTTTTTAAGAAGGTAAATATTCTTTTAATTTTAATCAAGTTTCGTTTAATCCCCAATTAATTTTAAATATGTCATTAGATAAAAGAGAATTTGATATTATAATATGGGGTGCATCTGGATTTACTGGAAGACTTGTTGCTGAGTATTTATTTCATAATTATAATAATGATGAATTAAATTGGGCTATCGCAGGGAGAGATATTAAAAAACTTAATAATATAAGAGATCAATATCTAGATCAAAATATTAGTATAATTATTGCAGATAGTTTTGATGAGGTTAGTTTAGTCAAAATGACTGAAAGAACAAAAGTAATTTGTACTACAGTTGGTCCGTATGCTATATATGGTTCTCTACTGGTAAAGTCATGTGTAAAATCAAAAACACATTATTGCGATTTAGCAGGTGAGGCCCAGTGGATAAGAAAAATGATTGATATTTATCACGAAGCCGCAATAGACAAACAAATAAGAATTGTTAATTCCTGTGGTTTTGATTCTATACCATCAGATTTAGGAGTTTATTACATTCATAAAAAAATATCAAAAAAAAATCTCTCGATAAAAATGAGAGTAACAGGTGCAAAAGGGACCTACAGTGGTGGAACATATGCAAGTATGCAGAATATTATTAAGGATGCATCTAAAGATAGAAAAGTTAGAAAGAGCTTAATCAATCCGTATGGGCTTAATCCTAAAGATCAACAGGATGGTCTTGATAAAAGGGATCTAAGATCTGTTAAGTATGATAAAAAAATTAAAAGCTGGATATCTCCTTTTTTGATGGCTGGAATAAATACTCGAATTGTAAGAAGAAGTAATGCACAAAGTAATTTTAGATATGGAAAAAAGTTTCAATATGATGAAGCTGTTATGACTGGTAAGGGAGTAAAAGGAAGATTAAATGGAATTATTTTATCAATTCCTTTATTATTTCTTGCTGCAAAACCTGGATCTTTTATTAATAAAATTTTTAATATTATTTCACCAAAGCCAGGACAGGGGCCAAATAAAAAAGAAAGAGAAAATGGATATTTCAGTTTTAGATTTTTTGTTTTTGATCAAGAAGGTGAGGAATCAATATTCAAAGTTACTGGTGATAAAGATCCTGGTTATGGTTCAACCTCTAAGATGATAGCTGAAAGTGCAGTTTGTCTTGCTAAAGATAAATTGGATAATAAATACGGCTTTTTAACCCCTTCATATGCCATGGGAGATAATATTCTTAATAGACTTATTCTAAAAGCTGGATTAACATTTAATAAGATTAAATAGTTAGAACTACTTTTTGTACATTTAAATATGTCCAACAAATCTCACTGGGAAAAAATATACAAAGAAAAAAGCCCCGAAGAAGTATCCTGGACCCAAGAAATTCCATTTACATCTATCGATTTTTTTAATGATTTTAGAATACAAAAAAATGATTCAATAATTGATATTGGTGGAGGTGAAAGTAAATTTGTTGACTATTTAATTGAAAGTGGATTCAAGAATTTATCTGTACTGGATATTTCAGAGATTGCTATTAATAAAGCTAAAAAAAGAATTGGTGAAAAATCTGAATTTGTAAACTGGATAGTCTGTGATATAAATGATTTCGAACCCAAAGAGAATTATGTTTTATGGCATGATAGGGCTACATTTCATTTTTTAAATTCTAAAGTTGAGATTAACAACTATGCTAATAAAGTACGAACATATTCTAAGAATTTTATAATTGGAACTTTTTCAACTTTAGGTCCAAAAAAATGCAGTGGACTTAATATAACACAATATGATAAATTATCATTAAAAAAATTATTTGTTGACCAAAGTGTCTTCATAAAGAGAGTTGAAAACATAAATCATATTACACCTTTTGAAACGTCTCAAAATTTTATATTTTGCAGTTTCTCATCAAAGAAATAAATTAAAACTGAAGATGGAATATAATAAACTGCCGGGGACAGATATTGAAGTAAGTAAAATATGTCTTGGAACAATGACTTGGGGAAGACAAAATTCAGAAGCTGAAGCTTTTGAACAAATGGATTATAGTTTGAATAATGGTGTAAATTTTTTTGATACGGCCGAATTATATCCTGTACCTGCTACACCTGATAGGTATGCAGATACTGAAAGGATAATTGGAAACTGGCTAGATACAAGAAAATCAAGAAATAAAATTATTCTTGCTTCAAAAATTGCAGGTCCAGGTGATTACACTGCACACATCAGAAAAACTGGGTTTAAAGGTAAATCCATAGAGAATGCAATTAACGGAAGTCTTAAAAGATTAAAAACCGATTATCTTGATTTATATCAACTTCATTGGCCAGAAAGGGCCACAAATTATTTTGGAAAAAGAGGTTTTGATTATATTAATGATGGTTGGGATGATAACTTTAGAGAAATTCTAGAGACTCTAAAAAAAATTGTTGATTCGGGAAAAGTCAGGTATGTGGGTTTATCCAATGAAAATCCTTGGGGAATTATGAAATATCTTGAATATTCTAAAGAGGGACTACCTAAAATGATTACAATTCAAAATCCTTATTCTTTATTAAATAGATTGTTTGAAGTTGGAAGTGCAGAAATATGTAAGAGAGAAAATGTTGGTTTATTAGCATATTCTCCTCTAGGGTTTGGTGTTCTTTCAGGTAAATATAGAAATGGTAATATGCCTGAAAACAGTAGGCTAAAACTATTTTCAAATCTTGCTCGGTTTAGTAATGATAAATGTTTTAAGGCTACAGAGCTATATTATCAAATAGCTAATAAATATAATCTAAGTCTTACTGAAATGTCATTAGCATTTGTAAATGATAGACCTTTTGTGACAAGTAATATCATTGGTGCCACCTCTATGGATCAACTCAAGGAAAATATTAATAGTATTAATATAAAGTTATCTACAGACATTATTGCTGAAATAAATTTAGTAAATGAGAAGATTCCTAATCCAGCTCCATAAATTAGTCAAACAAAGGACGAAATTATAATATGAGCCAAAAAAAGTCTAGAATATCAACTAAAGAAATTAATAGAATCCTAAAAGACAACTATAATTTGAGTGGATCTTTTGAAAGGCTTGATGGAGAAATTGATTATAATTATAGGTTTATATCATCCGATGCAAATAAATATCTACTAAAAATTTCAGGATCAAATTTTAATCCAGATTATATTGATTATCAAGTTAAACTTTTAGATCATTTAAATGAAGATTGTAATATTGATTTAACATCTAATATAAGTACTATAGATGGGAAAAAATTTTGTTTAGAAATGGATAAGGATGGAAATAGACGGTGTATTAGATTACTATCATGGGTTGACGGAAGACTCTGGAGTTCTTTAAATCCAGTTGAAGAGTCATTAAGATTTGATCTTGGTGCTAAAACTTCTCTCCTTTCAAAATCATTAGAAAAATTTAAACATCCATTTTCAAAAAGAAAGATTGATTGGGACATATCAAACTCTTTATGGATTGAGGATTATATAGATAGGTTTGATATTAAAAAAAGAAAAATTCTTAAAAATTTTGTTGATGACTTTAAAATTAACCTTCCAATTTATAAAGATTTAAAAAAATCGATTATACATAATGACATAAATGACAATAATATTCTTGTATCTAATGATAGAATGAATCCGAAGATATCCTCTATAATTGATTTTGGAGACTCTGTATATTCTCAAAAAATTAATGAATTAGCAATTACATGTTCATATGGTATTATGAATCTAAATGATCCACTTGTTGGATGTTGTGATATTGTCTCTGGTTATAATAATTTTTCTGTTATCA
>CABYCA010000020.1 GCA_902517365.1 uncultured Bacteroidota bacterium
TTGTAAACCAATTAGGAAGTATAAATGAATCTAACCAATCTGGTCTTGAACTACTAACAATAAAGGCGCTAGTTAAACCAGCAAATGTCATAGTTATACTGATCATACCAAACCAAAGCATCATTTTTTTTGCTTTTGAAATTTTAAGTTCTATCGAATCTATCACAGTCATTATCACAATAGTTTATCCATCACAAATATAATTTGAATAAAGCTTAAATAAAAAATACTAGTATACATTAGTCTTATGGCATTTTGATTATCCTTATACTTCATTAATCTTATAGCTTGAATCAACATAAAAATTCCTGCAACTAATATTAAAATTATTGAATGAAGCCCTACAGTAAATGTTCCAGTGAAACTAAAGTATGGTAAAGTTGATACCAAAATCATCCAAATAGTATAAAAAACAATTTGGAATGCTGTAGCATTATCAGGTTTACCTGAGGGAAGCATCTTGAATCCAGCCCTTGTGTAATCATCATGTGAAACCCAACCAATTGCCCAGAAATGTGGAAATTGCCAAAAGAATTGTATCATAAATAATATTCCAGTTTCTATTGAAAATTTATTTGTAACAGCTACCCAACCCAACATAAAAGGGATAGCCCCAGGTATAGCTCCGAAAAAAACAGATAAAGGTGTTATTGGTTTTAGTGGAGTGTAAACTGCCAAATAAATAATCATTGATACAAATCCAAAAAAAGCCGTTCTAAAGTTTATAGTATAGAGCAAAAATAAGCCAACAAGTCCTAAAATCGAACAGACTATAATTGCCTGATATATACTCATATTACCCGAGGGTAATGGCCTATTTAATGTTCTTGACATAAGAGAGTCCCTTTCTCTTTCAATAATTTGATTAAATCCATTTGATGATCCAACTACAAAAAATCCACCAAAAATTAGTAAAATAAAAGTAGAAGGTGAAAATATTTTAAAGGCAAGGAGATATGATGCAACAGAGGATAGAACTACACTAAAGGATAGCCTATATTTTATCAGAACAAGAATTTCAGAAAATAAAGACTTATGCTTTATATTTAAAGTTTCAGACATTAATTATTTATGTTAGGAGATATCCTTATTGAAGTCTGAAAGTAATAGGTATACTGAATGGAACTCTTACAGCTCTTCCTCTTTGTTTTCCTGGTGTCATTTTTGGGAGTCTACCAATAATTCTAGCAGCTTCATTTTCAAGGTTCTTGTCAGGACCTCTCATCCTAATATTTGTAATTGAACCATCTTTAGAAATAATAAAATTTACAAAAACTCTACCTTGGATACCCATTTCCTGAGCAATCTCTGGATATCTGAAATTTCTTCTAATATGTTTATTCATCTGTTCCTGAAAACAGGCTCTTCTCTGAGATTTAGAAACTGATTCGCAGCCAGGGAAAATTGGGACATCCTCAATTACAGCAAAAGGAACATCTATATCTTCAAATTCATCTTCGACTTCAATGTCCTCAATTATAATTTCGTCTTGATCTGTTTCAGTAGACTCAATTACGGTCTCTTCAACTTCTTCTTCATCTTCAACAACTTCTATCACTTCAGGAGCAGGTGGTGGGGGAGGCGGAGGGGGAGGAGTTTTTATCTGCTCAGTAATTGGAATATCTTCATCATCATCATCCTCAACATTTAAAGCCTCATAATCAAAAGTTTTTTCATAAGTTTTTGATTCTATTGCTTGCCATGTTATAAAGGTTACAATTGTTAAACCTATAACAAAATATAGATTTCTATTTTTATTTAAATCTGCTCTTGGATTTTTCTTCGGTTGCATGAATCAAAATTTAATATGCTAATCTATAAAAAATAATAGTTATTTCATATAGTTAGCAAATTCTTTATATTTTTTTAACTATCAATAAGATTTTCATAGTCACTTGGACTTAAAAGACTATCAATTTGTGATTGTTCTAAAATGTCAATTTTAATAATCCAACCTTCACCATATGGATCTTCATTAACCAGTTCAGGTTTATCCTCTAAACTAGAATTTACTTCAATAACTTTACCAGCGATTGGCATGAATAAGTCTGAAACTGTTTTAACAGCCTCAATCGATCCAAACACTTCATTTGAATCAATTTGACTATCTAATGTATCTATTTCTAAATATACAATATCACCTAATTCACCTTGAGCAAAGTCAGTAATACCAACTATAGCAATATTATTTTCAATTCTTACCCACTCATGCTCTTCAGTATATTTTAATTCTTCTGGTATATTCATGATTATAATTTATTTAATGATTTCTTAATTAATTCTTGTAGCTCAATATCTTTATTTTCAAAATATACTTTACTCACAATATTTTCTGCTTTAGATTTACTAAAACCAAGTACTGATAAAGCAAGCAAAGCCTCCTTTTTAATATCAATATTTTCAGCAGATAAATCTAAATCTTTTTTATCAAATAACTCAACTTTGTCTTTCAATTCTATTATTAATCTTTGTGCTGTTTTAAGTCCAATCCCTTTGATAGATTTTATTCTATCAACATCTTCTGACCAAACTGCATCTTGAATCTCTACAGGTGATATAGATGATAAAATAGTCCTTGCAGTACTTGGTCCGATTCCTGAAACTGAAATAAGTTGTTGGAATATAGATCTCTCAGTTTGCGAACTAAATCCAAATAGAATGTCGGAGTCTTCCTTCCTTTGCAGATAAGTAAATATTTTAATATTTTCCTCATCAGGAATATTTTCATAAGTATTTAAAGAAATATTAATCTCATAACCTATTCCATTTGATTCAACAACTATTTTAGTAGGTGTTTTCTCTATTAATCTTCCTCTAATATAAGTTATCATTTTTTCATTATTTTTCTTTGGTTAGCATCTATGACTGCAATTGCGGACATATTTACAATTTCATCTACTGAAGCGCCTAATTGGAGGATATGTATAGGTTTATTAAGGCCTATTAAAATTGGTCCAACAGAGACTGCATTATCTAATTCTTTTATAATTTTATACACTATATTAGCAGCATCAAGATTTGGAAATATTAAAGTATTGACCTTTCTTCCATTTAAAATTGAAAAAGGGAATCTGTTTTTTAACATATCTCTATTCAAAGCAAAATCTGATTGGATAGGACCATCAACAATTAAATCAGGATAATTTTTATGTAAAATTTCTACAGCTTTAGAAACTTTTTTAGCTTCGTCAAAATTTGAGGAACCGAAGTTTGAGTATGAAAGAATAGCTATTACTGGTTCAATTCCAAGATTTTTTACAACTCTTGCCGTATCAACTGTAATCCTTGCAATCTCTTTGTCTGTAGGATCAATATTTAATGATGTATCTGAACAAAATAGAGGACCTTTTTTTGTGATCATCAAGTTTGTTGCAGCCACTTTTTCAACATGTTTAGCTTTTCCAATAGATCTTATCAAAGGGACAAAAACAGATGGGTAGCTTTTAGAATAGCCTGAAAGCATACAATCAGCATCCCCATTTTCAACCATCATTGAGCCAAAATAATCTCTACCTCTTAAAAGTCTTTTTACATCATCAAGTGTTTTACCTTTTCTCTTTAATTTTTTGAAAAGAATCTGAGAGTATTTATCTATCCTTTTTTTATTAACCTTATCTTTAGGATCTATAATTTCTATATCTTCATTAAATTCTAGTGACTCCATCAACTCTTGAATAATTTTTTTTCCACCAAGCAAAATAGGCAAAGCAAGACCCTCTTCAAAACAAATTTGAGCAGCCTTTAAAACATCAAGATGATCAGCCTCTGTAAATACTAGTTTCTTATCTTTTACCTTTTTTGCTCTTCTATGTATTATTCTAATTAGTTTCTGATTACTACCTAATCTTTCTTCTAAAATTTGAGTGTATTTATCCCAGTCAGTAATAGGTTCTTGTGCAACACCTGATTTGATTGCTGCTCTAGCAACTGCAGGGGGAATCTCCAATATTAATCTAGGATCAAAAGGTTTTGGAATTATGTAGTCTTTTCCAAAAATTAATTTTGTTTCGTCATATGCAATGTTTACTTGTTCTGGAACAGGCTTTTTTGCTAGTTCAGCTAAAGCAAGAACAGCAGCTTTCTTCATTTCCTCGTTTATCTTGGTTGCTCTTACATCAAGTGCTCCCCTAAAAATAAAAGGAAACCCTAGTACATTATTAACTTGATTTGGCAGATCAGATCTTCCTGTAGCAAATATTATATCATCTCTTACAGACATTGCTTTATCATAGTCTATTTCGGGATCTGGATTGGCCATTGCAAATACAATGGGATTTTTTGACATTGAACTAAGCATTTCCTCCGTAACAATATTAGCCATTGATAGTCCAATGAAAACATCTGAGCTCACCATTGCCTCTTCTAGAGAACTAATTTTCCTGTCAGTAGCAAAGTATTTTTTTTCGTCTGTTAAATTATCTCTGCTTTTATTTATTACACCCTTACTGTCTATCATTACAATATTTTGCTGTTTTGCACCAAAAGAAATATATAAGTTTGTACAAGCAATAGCAGCAGCTCCAGCACCCGAGACAACTATTTTCACATCTTCAATTTTTTTATCAACAAGCTCTAAAGCATTCAAAAGAGCAGCTGCAGAAATTATAGCAGTACCGTGTTGATCATCGTGCATTACAGGAATATCTAACTGTTCTATTAAATCTTTTTCAATTTTAAAAGCTTCTGGTGCTTTTATATCTTCAAGATTTATACCCCCAAAAGTTGTTGATATTGATTTTACTACGTTAACAAATTTATCTGGATCTTTTTCATTTATTTCAATGTCAAAAACATCTATATCTGCAAAAATTTTAAATAAAAGGGCTTTACCTTCCATTACTGGTTTTGATGCATCTGGACCAATATCTCCTAAACCCAAAACAGCAGTTCCGTTAGAAATAACTGCAACTAGATTTGATTTATTTGTATACTTATAAACATTAGATGGATCCTTATCGATTTCTTGACAAGGTATAGCAACACCAGGAGAATAAGCAATTGCTAGATCTCTTTGAGAGTTATATTTTTTTGTTGGTACAACCTCAATTTTACCAGGTTTAGGCTTAGCATGATATACTAATGACTCTCTTCTTTCCTTACTCTTTGCCATAAAGATGTATATATATTCAAATATATATTATTAATTAAATAAATTATTCTGATTGTTTTTATTTCTTCCTAGATGATGATATCCTTTTTCTGTAACCTGTCTACCCCTAGGTGTTCTTATTATAAAACCTTGTTGAATAAGAAATGGTTCATACACCTCCTCAATTGTTTCAGTATTTTCAGATAAAGAGGTCGCTATAGTAGATATACCAACAGGTCCACCGTTATATTTGTCAACTATTGTCTCAAGAATTTTATTATCCATTTCATCCAAACCATTCTTATCAACGTTAAGTGAGCTTAGTGCAAACTTTGTAATTTCTAAATCAATTTTACCATCACTTTTGATTTGAGCAAAATCTCTTACTCTTCTTAATAATGAATTTGAGATTCTTGGTGTTCCCCTACTTCTTCTGGCAATTTCATAACATGATTTTTTATCAATTTTCAATTTTAAAATATCTGAACTCCTTTCAACAATTTTAGAAAGCAAATCATCATCATAATGTTCAAGTCTATTGGATATTGCAAATCTTTCTCTCATAGGGTTTGTTAGAAATCCTGATCTAGTAGTAGCACCAACTAATGTAAATGGGTTTAAGTTTAATTGTACTGTTCTCGCATTAGGACCAGACTCAATCATAATATCAATTTTATAGTCTTCCATTGCAGAGTAGAGGTATTCCTCAATTACTGGACTTAATCTATGAATTTCATCTATAAAAAGTATATCTCGCTCTTCCAAGTTTGTTAATAATCCTGCAAGATCTCCAGGCTTATCTATTACAGGACCAGAAGTTACTTTTAATCCTACATTTAATTCATTTGCTAAAATGTGAGCCAATGTAGTCTTTCCAAGTCCTGGTGGGCCATGAAATAATGTGTGATCTAAAGCGTCATCTCTTTGATTAGATGCCTCTACAAAGATTTTAAGATTGCTAATTATAGATTCTTGGCCAATAAAATCAGTAAAACGAAGTGGTCTTAAAGCTTTGTCAAATTCATTATCTTTTTCTTGATTAATGTCCATTATTCAAATATACATTAATTGAGAAATTTTGGATGAATTACCTGCTAATGTTGAAGTTCTCTCTCTCCTTTTTTCAAGGGTGTATTTTGAGGTACAAAGTCTTCTTTAGAACCTGGTTTTGAATAATCATATGGCCATCTGAAAACATGTGGAATTTTTCCAGGCCAGTTTCCATGTATATGTTTAATTGGAGCAGTCCATTCCAGTGTGTTTGACTTCCAAGGATTTTTCTCAGCTTTTTTACCATAAAACATACTACTGATGAAATTGTATAAGAAAATTATTTGTGCCGCACCTGCTAAAAGGGCAAATAAAGTAATCACAACATTTATATTAGCAACATCATCAAAATAAGGAAAGTTAGTATTTGTATAATACCTTCTAGGTAGACCTGCCATTCCAATAAAATGCATTGGGAAGAAAACACCATATGCACTTATAGCAGTAATCCAGAAGTGAATATAACCTAAGTTCTTATTCATCATTCTTCCAAACATTCTAGGATACCAGTGATATACTCCAGCAAACAGTCCATATAGTGCAGAAATACCCATTACTAAATGAAAATGGGCAACAACAAAATAGGTGTCGTGTAAGTTAATATCTAATGCACTATCACCTAATATTATCCCCGTAAGTCCTCCAGTAATAAATGTTGAAACTAGTCCGATTGCAAACAACATTCCAGGATTAAACTGAATGTTACCTTTCCAAATTGTAGTTATATAATTGAATGCCTTGACAGCAGATGGAATTGCAATTAATAATGTTGTAAATGTAAATACTGACCCTAAGAAAGGATTCATTCCTGTGACAAACATGTGGTGACCCCATACAATAGTAGATAGAAACGCAATAGCAAGAATTGACCCAACCATTGCTCTATAACCAAATATAGGTTTACGAGCATTTGTTGCTATAACTTCAGATGCAATTCCTAATGCAGGCAAAAGAACAATATAAACTTCAGGGTGTCCTAAAAACCAAAATAAATGCTCAAAAAGCACTGGTGAACCACCTTGATAATGCAAGACTTCACCTTGAATAAAAATATCTGAAAGGAAGAAGGATGTGCCAAAGCTTCTATCCATTATTAAGAGCAGTGCTGCTGATAATAAAACCGGAAATGATACAACACCAATTATTGCAGTAACCAAAAAAGCCCAAACTGTCAGAGGAAGCCTAGTCATTGTCATACCCTCTGTTCTTAAATTAAGAACTGTAACTATGTAGTTTAAGGCTGCTAGAAGAGAAGATGCTATAAAGAATGCCATAGAAACTAACCATAAAGTCATTCCAGCTGCAGAACCGGGTTGAGCCTGAGGAAGAGCACTTAAAGGAGGATAAATTGTCCAACCAGCTGCTGCAGGCCCAGCTTCAACAAATAAAGAGGCAATCATTAGCGCAGATGAAATAAAGAATAGCCAGTAGGAAATCATATTAAGAAAACCTGAAGCCATATCTCTAGCACCAATTTGTAATGGTATCAATAGATTACTAAAAGTTCCACTTAACCCAGCAGTAAGAACAAAGAAAACCATAATTGTTCCATGAATTGTAACCAGTGCTAAATAAACATTAGGATCCATAACTCCATCTGTAGCCCATTTTCCTAATAGAACATCAAAAATACCAAAAGATTCTTCTGGCCAAGCTAACTGAAGTCTAAATAATAGAGACATTGCAATCCCTACAATACCCATAATTAATCCGGTTATTAGGTATTGTTTAGAAATCATTTTATGATCTATACTGAAAATATATTTTGTTATAAAAGTTTCTTTATGGTGATGATTATGACCGTTGTCGTCATCATGAGATTCTATTACAACATCTTTTTTCTCAGATATATCTAGTTCGATATCCGTTCCAACTATTTTCGCTCTTCTATTTTGTTTTTGTGCCATAATCAGGTATTAATTTATTGAACAAATTCCTTAAACGTTAATTGATTATCAATCCATTTATTAAATTCTTCTTCTGTCTCTACAATTATTTTCATCTGCATATTGTAATGAGAAGCTCCACAAATTTTATTACATAAAAGTAGAAAATCAAATTCATATGGGTCAAGTGGAAATTCACCCTCAGCTATAAGTTTTTCACTTTTATCAAATCTAATTTTATTAATTTTTCTAACCTTTTCGACAATTTCGGGTCTCAATCTAATCTCTTCTGTTGTGACATTTGGAATAAAAGCAAACTGGTTAATCATCCCAGGCACTGCATTCATTTGTGCTCTAAAATGAGGCATAAATGCAGAATGAAGGACATCTTGTGATCTAATTCTAAAAACAACTTCTCGATTGACAGGTAAGTGTAACTCTTGAACAACAATATCATCGTCTCCGTTTCTGTCTGTTGGATCAATTCCAACTAAGTTTTTTCCACCGAAATCCTGTAAGAATCTAACATTTGCATCACCAAGGACTCCATCTTCTCCAGCATATCTTGCTTTCCAATTAAATTGTTGAGCATATAATTCTACAACTAAAGCCTCATCATTTTCCTCGATAGTCATAATATCAACCCAAGTAAATAATCCATAAAGAATCAGACCTGCTAGAGAAATTGTAGGTATTATAGTCCAGACACCTTCCAAAAAGTTACTATCAGCAAAGAATAAGGCTTTTCTCTTTTTATTGCCTCTATATTTAAATGCAAAATAATGCAGTAAAGCTTGTGTTACTGTTTGAACAAAAAATATCACTGCAAAAGAAAACCAAAGAAGACTATCATAATTTTCTCCATGTACAGAGGCAGACTCTGGAAGAATAACATCACCATATTTAAAGAAAGAGAATATTGTAAGACCGTAGATAAAAATCAGGAAAAGGAACATAAGTTTTCCTTGTATATCATTGTCTTTGTCAGTTGCTATTTCATTACTTTTATAATCTGCTGGCTTTGAAAGTTCAAGAATTTTAGTCAACTGCCATACTGCAATTGAGATTAAAATTAAAGATGTTAAAATAAGTAATAATGTCATTTTAGTCTAAATTATAATATTGAAACGTTTTACTTTCCTCGATAAATGGGTCCCCTTTTGCAAGAATTGGTGCTTTAGAAATTTCTTTGAATACTATAAAAATAAATATTCCCAAGAAGAACAAAAATCCACCAATTTCAGAAGCTCCAAAAGACCACATATCTCCAACAGCAGAAGGCATTATCATGTTGTAAACATCAAGATAATGGCCTATAATAATTACAATTCCTGTTAAAATTACAATAAAGTTAGTCTTCTTGAAATCACTATTCATCAGAACAATTAATGGGAATATAAGATTTAACACTACCATCCCAAAAAATAATAAATTATAATCTTCTATTCTGGTAATGAAATAGGTCACCTCCTCTGGTATATTTGAATACCATATAAGCATAAATTGAGAAAACCATAAATAAGCCCAGAATATACTTACACCAAACATAAACTTAGCCAGGTCATGAATGTGACTATTATTTATAAAGCTTAGATAATTTTGAGATTTAAGATAAATTGTAATTAAAGCTAAAGTAGTTATACCAGATACAAACATTCCAGCAAATACATACCATCCAAACAAAGTACTAAACCAGTGAGGATCAATTGACATAATCCAGTCCCAAGACATCATTGATTCGGAGACTAGGAAGAATACTAAAAATCCAGCAGAGAACTTAAATAATTTCTTATGAATACTTATGTCATTATTTATGTCCTGTTCTAGAGAAAGTCTTCTAGAAATATTTCTATATAACACCCAACCTGTTATATAGATTATAGCTCTTGCAAAGAAGAAAGGTATATTTAGATATCCTACTTTATTCCTAATTATTTCGTCATGAGCAACCACCTCAGGATCCATCCAGATAAAAAGATGGTTAAATTTTAATGCAGAAAATGCAAGTATAATCATTACAAATATTGAACCTGGAAGAAGATAACCTGTGACACCTTCCATTAATCTATATAATACTATTGACCATCCTGCTTGTGAAGCTCTTTGAATAGCATAAAATGCTAGTACACCAAGTGAAATCATCATAAAGAATAAAGCTGGCACATAGATTGCAGCCCATGGCTTATTCTGTAGCTGGTGGAAAACGTGTTTGTCATGATCATACTCATGACCAGAAGCATCATGTCCATCTTCACTGTACCCACCTGCGTATCCATCTTCACTATGTCCATCTCCGTAATCATCATGGCTCATATTGGCAACAATTTCTTTAGCTTCTTCGACATTTGATGGAGCAGAATAAAATCCAAATGCAATACCAATAGCACCTAAAATAATTAATATTATAGAGAACCTTTTGATTTGTTTTGAAAACTTATAATCTGTCATTTATTACTTTTTAGATTCTTCTCTTAATTTCATTACGTACTGAGCAATTTGCCATCTTTCTTCTTCATTAACTTGTCCGGCATGTGAACCCATAGCATTTATTCCATACATTAAAATATGATAAATACT
Organism: uncultured Bacteroidota bacterium; assembly: GCA_902517365.1. The sequence continues at coordinate 10,603 of CABYCA010000020.1, forward strand.
ACCTGGTGTAATTTCTCGATCTATATATGCTGGTATACCAAGAAATTTTTCTCTTTGTGCTAAAATTCCCATACCATCTCCTTTATCTCCATGACATACTGAACAATATATTTCATATAATTCTTTACCCTCACTTACATTATAATCACTTATTTCAATTGGTGATAGAAGATTTGCCTTAGCCATTTCATATCCTTCATTTGAATCAGGGTAATCATAGGGATCCCACCCCCTAGGAATTGTTCCTTCAACTGGTATTTGTGCTTCTATTCCATTGGAAAATCCATCAGATTCAGCATAGGTCTCATAAGCTAGAGATTCATACATATCTGGGAAATACTGGAAGTTAGGTTTTGACGGATCAAAACATGAGGTAAGCATTAAGCTTATAGATAATATTATGAATAGACTATTTCTCACTTTCTTCTTTTACTTCTTTTATTGATATTGCCCCCATTTTTTTTAGCATGGTCTTTGTCTTTGATAAATTTGATCCAGATTCCATATCTATTAAAAACTTATCGTCAGTTGTTGATGGATTTGGATTTTCTGCTTCTTTAAAGGGCCATAATTTGCTTCTCATGTAAAAAGTAATTACCATTAAATGTGCTGCAAAAAAAACTGTCATCTCAAAAATTATTGGCACAAAAGAAGGTATGTTTTCAATTAATGTAAAGCTCGGTTTACCTCCTATATCCTGAGGCCAATCTAAAATCATTATATAATACATCATTAAAACGGCAACGGTGAATCCAATACATCCATAAATGAATGTTGCTATAGAGATATTTGTTGGTTTAAGTTTCATTGCTTTATCTAATCCATGAACGGGAAACGGAGTATAAACTTCATATATATACATCTTATTTTTCACAATCTCTTTTACTGCATCTAATAGGATGTCATCATCATCAAACATTACGTGTAGTCTTTTAGCACTCATTACTTATCTCTATTTTTCTTATATGTTTCACCAGATGATTTTAGAATAGTCTTGATCTCTGCTTGAGCTACTACAGGAAAACTTCTAGCATATAATAAAAATAATACGAAGAAGAACCCAATTGTCCCAATGAATATACCTATATCAACAAAAGTAGGAGAAAACATTGTCCATGAAGATGGAAGATAGTCTCTATGTAGAGATGTAACAATTATTACAAATCTTTCAAACCACATCCCAATATTAACAACAATTGAAATTATAAACGACCAAATGATATTTGTTCTTATTTTTTTTATCCACATCACCTGAGGTGAAACAACATTACAAGACATCATTAAAAAGTATGCCCACCAATATGGTCCAGTTGCTCTATTTAAAAATGCGTATTGCTCATATTCTACTCCTGAATACCATGCTATAAATAACTCAGTAATATATGCACAACCTACAATTGAACCTGTAATCATTATAACGATATTCATCATCTCTATGTGCTGAAGTGTTATATAACTTTCAAGCCTTGACACCTTTCTCATAATGATCAATAATGTTTGAACCATTGCAAATCCTGAAAAAATTGCACCAGCAACAAAGTAAGGCGGAAATATTGTAGTATGCCATCCTGGAATTACAGAAGTTGCAAAATCAAATGATACTATAGTGTGAACAGATAGTACAAGAGGAGTTGCTAAACCTGCTAGAACTAGAGAAACTTCTTCAAATCTTTGCCAATCTTTTGCTCTACCTGACCATCCAAAACTAAGTAAACTATACATTTTCTTTCTAAAAGGTTTAACAGCTCTATCCCTAATCATTGCAAAATCTGGAAGTAAACCTGTCCACCAGAATACAAGAGATACGGTTAGATAAGTTGAAATTGCAAATACATCCCACAATAGAG
>CABYCA010000021.1 GCA_902517365.1 uncultured Bacteroidota bacterium
CTATGTTGACTTGTGCTCTAGTGTAATTCCATTTGCTAAAAGAGATAAAGGTTCTTTAATACTCGCCTTAATAAGCCAAAGAAAAGTATCTAAATTAATTGTTCAGAATATTTCTATGCTAGGCAGAAATCAAATTAATGTTTTAAATACAATTGATCATCTAATTAATAATGATGTTTGTCTTGTTTCACAACTAGAAAGATTAGAGACAATGGATGATTATGGCAGAGTAAAACAGGATACTATTTTGTTCTTAAATATATTCAGATCCTTAGCAAATATGGAGTATAAAAATAGAAAGGAATCTCATAGGTATGGTATTCAGCAAGCAAAAGATCTTGGAAGGTATAAGGGGGGAGGTGGAAAGCAGTTAGAATCCATTGAAGAGTTTTTTGAAAAACCTAAAAACATCAATATTCTTAGGCATTTAAAAAGAGGTGAAAGTATCAGGAGAGCAGCTAAGCTGGTTGGAGCATCACCCGGTTTAGTTCAAAAAGTAAAAAGATGGGCTATAGACCATAATAGATTTGAAAATTAAAATTTAAATCTTCCGTTGATTAATAATAATTTAAAATTTGATTTTTCTATATTGTAGGATTAAACAATTTTAAAAATTAACTATGAAAAATTTTATTTTATTAGCATTATTTTCAATAATGCTGTCTTGTTCAAATGTTCAACATCCAGATTATGCCGCAAACGTAGAGATTACAAAGCAATGGATCGAAGTTTTTGAAACAGGTAATTATGATTTATTAACCGAAATTATATCAACCGATGTGGTTGCTACTTCACCATTTTATGGTCAAGGTCAAGTAGACTATAACACATATATGGAAACTAATAAATATTATACTGATGGATTTAATAATGTTCAATTTAGTGATGCTGTATTTCTTCCTGGAGTTGATAATGAAACTTTAATTCCAAATGGTGGAGTTAGAATCTATGGAACTTGGAGTGGTATTAGTAATGAAACTGGTAAAGATTTCTCTGTTACTGGTTATCATTGGTTTGAATTTGAAGATGGTCAAATTATTGGAACTGGGGATTACTTTGATGCCACTGGAATGGTTATGGCTGTTTCATCTGATGAATAATAAAATTTTAATTATCAAATTCTAAAAACCTTTTCATTGGATTTTGAAAAGGTTTTTTTATATTTCAAAAATAAATCAATTTATACATTATGAAAAAAATAATTTTAATATTTAGTACAATAATTTTTATGGGCTGTCAGCAACCTGTAGATACTGATGTAATTGGTGTTGTGAAAACTTCCGATGAAAAAACTCAAAGAATCTTGAGTGATTTAGAAAACTATCTTGCATATGGAACTGAAGAATATGATACTGAAAGTGCTTCAGGTCTAATTTCAGATTCTTTTCAAGGTAATTTTGCTGTTCAAACTATAACTGCAGAGGATTTTATATCAACTGCTGAAATACATAATTCTTTATTTGATGATATCCAAATGGGATTGCCAGGCAGTGATATAATTGGTGGACTTCAGACAGTATATTATGATGAATTAGGCACGTGGTCACATTATTGGGGGCAATGGTCTGGAACTGGTAAATTTACTGGAAATGAAGTAACACAGTTTATTCACTTAAATTGGGGCTGGGATGATGAAGGTAAAGTTGTGAACTTTAATGCTCAGTTTGATGCTGGGTTCTTCAGAGATGAAATTGCTGCAGCAGAAGCCGCATCCAACTAGAGTAACAAATGAGTAAAATATTTTCAATATTTATAGCTTTAATCATTTTGACCTCCTGTAATATTTCTTCTGAATCTGAAAAGATTGCCGGAGAGTGGTTACGTGAAGGTTCCCGACTAGGAAAAGGGTATATGATCGGAGATAAAAAAGATTCTAATATTGCTAAAGAGTTTATGGATGCATATGAGAATATGGATGCACAGTTAATGGTGGATTTATCTGCTGATACTGTTAAATTCCATCCTGCTGATATAGGCGGAGTATTTGATGTAGATATGACTAATACTGATTTTATTGTTGAAAGACAATCTAATTGGGATTCAATATCAAGAGATTATATCTTTATAATGCCACTTAATATGGAAGATTCAGATGGTAGACTTGTAACTACTGCTTTTACAGAAACTCGATATATTAAGGATGGTTCAACTGAAACAATTATATTTTATGAAAGGTTATACATAGATGAACAAGATCAAATTGCTAGAGTTGTTCAATATAGTAGACCTCCAAATGAATAACTTATAAATACTAATTTAAAAAACCCACCAGAAATTAAATAAGGTGGGTTTTTTTATATAATTGATCCCATGCTACCACCGTCTACCCTAACAGATGTACCATTTGTTCCAGATGATAGTGGACTTGAAAAGTATAAAATTGTATTAGCAACTTCAGTAACAGATAGAAATCTTGAAATTAAGGAAGAATCTCTTATATCATTAAAAAAACTTTTTTCAACCTCATTTTTAGTTTTATTTTCTCTTAATGCTGTTTCCTCGAGAAATTTTTTTGAACCCTCAGATAGAGTCGAACCCGGAATTATCGTATTTACTGTAACATTTGTTCCTTTTGTAAGTTTAGCTAGTCCACTTGAAAAAACATTTATTGATGCTTTAGAAACACTATAGCTCAGCAGATCACTTGGAACAAGAGTAGCACATTCTGAGGAAATAAAAATTATTCTGCCCCAATCCCTTTTTATCATTCCTGGTAAAAAATGTTTAGAGAGTTGAACACCACTCATTAGGTTTACTTTGAAATGATCGTTCCAATCTTCGATAGTCTCATCTTTAAAATCTTTACCTTTAAATATGCCTACATTGTTGACTAGGATATCAATATCGTTAGGAATATGCTTAATTAAAGTTTTTACTTGAGAGTCATCTATAAAGTCTGCTACTAGTCCAGATGCACTATCAGTATTTAACAAACTTAGCGCAGATTCAACACTTTTCTTGGTTCTCCCATTTATTATAACTATGGCTCCTTCTTCTAAAAAGAGTTTTGCTGTCTCAAAACCAATTCCTTTAGTAGATCCAGATATAAAAACTTTTTTACCTTTTAAATGTAAATTCATAATGAAATATTTGTTGTGTTTACCACTTTTCTAGACCTAAAATTTTCTCACCAAGTTTCGAAAGCTTTGCTGTTTCATACTTTTCTTGTTCCCAATTTCTAGGATCCCCAGGAAAAGCGAAACCTTCAGGGGCTATCCTATTTTTCCATGAATTAATTCTCCAATTAACTAAATCAGTATCATCTTCCTGTGCTGGCATCATTGATATATATTGAGCAATCCTTACTTTATCTTTTGAATTATTGGGTCTAATACCATGCGGTTGAGTACTGTTAAAAATTAGAAGATCTCCAGCTTCAAGTGAAACCTTAACTATTTTATCTTCTAGATCAGAAATATTAGGTTGGAATTTATTTCTCTCTTCAGGTTGAGATAATCTCCAAGTATCATAATTTTTATAGAGCCACGGAACACATTGGAACCCTCCCATTTCATGATCAGTCTGATCAGCCAAAGCTAAAACTCCTTGTACATTTTGAGGTTTTGTATCAGGATCATAGTCCCAATGAATAAATCCCTCGTACTCAAAACCAGGTCTAATAGGAAAATTTAAATTAGCTCTATCAATTGTGGTCCAAAGCTTTTCAGTTCCCCATATATCTACAAAAGAGTCATAGACCCTTTGAGTTTGTCTGTTATTCCATAAGAATTGATTATTATACACCTCCACCATTCCAGTTCCTGCTAATTCTTTCATCTCTATTTCAGCTCTTGCTTCAGCATACCATGTTGAAGGGTCATTAGGATCTTTATCATCAAATTCCCAAATAAATTCTGCAGTTTTCATTGCTTGTTCTTTTGAAACTGCATTTTTTATAACTATATAACCATTATCTATCCAAAAATTCCATTGATCTATTGTCAAAACTCTTAAAGTATCAGCAGATGCAGAACTTCTTAATTCCTGTATACTACTTTTAGCTGTAGATGGGTTCCCAGGAATCTCTTTATGATTATTATCAGTGATCATAATTCTAAGATAAATAGGTTGTTGTACTAAAGATAAAAAAATCATGTAAATTAATAGTATAATTATCGTCCATGAAAAACTTTGATAGAAGGAAGTTTATTAAGACAACCTCAATTTCTGCTGCATTTGTATCTTCACCGAATTTATTCTCTAATAAGCCCAGACCATCTGACCAAAAATATATGGGAGGTTTTGCAGCACCAAAGCTTGACAAAATTAAAATAGCATTAATTGGTGTTGGTCATAGAGGCCAAGGACATATAAAGAGATTTGGATCCTTTCCTAATACTCAAATAGTAGCGATAAGTGATTTATATGAAAATAATATATCAAAGAGTTTATCTATAATACATAATCTGAAAACATCAAAGTCACATATTAATCCTAAAACTTACTCAGGTAATGAAAATAAATGGAGATTAATGCTGAAAGAAACAGATGCAGATATAGTTATAATTTCAACTGATTGGGATTCACATGGAATTATGGCAATTGAAACTATGAAGAATAATATGCATGCATTTGTTGAGGTTCCACTAGCAACTACAATTAAAGATCTTTGGGAAATTGTAAACACATCTGAAAAATTTCAAAAACATTGTATGATGATGGAAAATGTCAATTATGGTAGGGAAGAATTGATGTTTTTAAATATATGTAGGAAGGGGTTATTAGGCGAATTATACCATGGTGAAGCAGCCTATATACATGATTTAAGATGGCAGATGTATGAAGAAGAAATAGGAACAGGTTCATGGAGAACATTTCAATATGAAAAGAAAAAAGGAAATCTATATCCAACCCACGGATTAGGCCCTGTTTCTCAATACATGAATCTTCTTAGATCTGAGGATACTTTTAAAACATTGGTATCATTCTCATCACCAGCCTTAGGTAGAGAAAAATTTGCAATAGAAAATTTTAAAGAAAATCATAAATGGAATAAATTAAATTATCAAAATGGTGATATCAATACAACTGTAATCAAAACTTATTTAGGAAGAACGATTATGGTTCAGTGGGATGAGACAAGTCCAAGGCCTTACAATAGATTAAACTTAATACAGGGAACAAAGGGAATCTTAGCTGGAGGTCCAACTAGAGCTGCTTTTGACAATGGACTTGAAGGATATACTAAAGATTCAGAAGAATGGATTATTGGTGAAGGTATTGATGCTCTTTATGAAAAATTTGATCATCCTATCTATAAAAGACTTAATAAAATTACTGAAGATTTAGGGCATGGAGGTATGGATGGAATAATGGTATACAGAATACTGGAATGTTTAAGAAATGGCAAGCCTCTTGATCAAAATGTTTATGAGGGATGTGCTTGGAGCTCTTTGATAGAGTTAACTTCCAACTCTGTAAATAATAATGGACAACCGCAGAATTTTCCAGATTTTACTAGAGGAAACTGGGTTAATACTAACACTTTTGATATCATCCCTTAATGCCAAATAAAATAATTTCAAAGGCACCTGGAAGGGTGTGTTTATTCGGAGATCATCAAGATTACCTTGGACTCCCTATAATTGCTACTACAATAAATAAGGAGATTACCATTGAAGCAGTAAAAAACAATACAGAAGAATTCAAAATCTTTAAAAAAGACTTAAATCTATATGACACAATTGATCTAAAAAAAGTTATAAGATCGGATGAAAAGGATTTTTTGAGAATAGCACTAAGAGTTTTGAAAAAATATAATTGTATACCAAACCAAGGATATGATATAGAAATAAAGAGTGAAATACCAGTAAATTCAGGTTTATCTAGCTCATCTGCTTTAACTATAGCTTGGGTAAACTTTCTTTTAACTTCATTTTCAGATAAACCAATATCTTCTGGACTCCTTGCTGAATTATCATATGAAATAGAGGTTTTAGAGATGAATGGATCGGGAGGTAATATGGATCAATACACAATCGCCTACGGAAGAACAATTTTTTTAGATACAATAAGAAATGAAATTGACACATATGATCACAATCTCTGTGATATGATAATAGGAGTTTCAAACAAACCAAAAGATACTCAAGGTTTATTAAGGAAATTAAAAGACAATGCTCAAAAATCAATTGATATTGTTAAGAATAAAGTACCTAGTTTCAATTTATATGATAAAGAAAATATTGATAAAACTTCATACTTGGATATTTTAGATGATGATTTAAAGCCTTATTTTAAAGCGGCAGTTGGAAACTTTAGAGTTACTGAAGATGCAAAAAAAGAATTTTCAAAATTAAAATTAGACATAAATAAGGTCTCTAGCCTGATGAACACTCACCATAATTACTTAAAGAATGAATTAAAAATTACAACTCCTGAAATAGATAAGATGATAGAAATATCAAAAGAAAATGGGGCAATTGGTTCAAAGATTGTTGGGTCAGGAGGAGGAGGTTCAATTGTCTCTTTATCAACTAACTCAAATACATCAAACAAAATTGTATCAGAATTAAAAAGAATAGGAGTTAAAGATGCATTTATTGCTAAAAAAGGAAAAGGTCCCACAATTAATTATGAATAAAATACCGATAGTAATTATGGCTGCAGGAGTCTCATCAAGAATGAGGAGTTCTCCTACACCTAATAACATATCACAAAAATTAATTAATCAATCTAATTACAGAGTAAAAGGATTCATTCAAGCGGGAGATGGAAATGAACCAATCATTTTTTATATTATTAATAATTCAATCAAAGTAGGTATAAGAGATTTCTATATTATTTTATCTAATAATTCAGACGAATTTCAGGACTACCTAAAAGAATTAGAAATAAAATTATCAATTCAAATAAAGTTTGGATTTCAGGACTTTTATGGGAAATCAAAGCCAATGGGTACAGCTGACGCTTTATTTCAATTAATGAATCAGCACGATGAACTAAAGAAAAAAAGATTTATAGTCTGTAACTCTGATAATTTATACTCTTCAAGAGCAATCAAATTATTGTTAGATGAGACTAATTATAACTCCATGATTGCCTATAATTATAATTGTTTAAAGTTCACTGAGGAAAGGTTGTCATCTTTCTCTATTTTAAAAATTAAAGAAGATTTTTTAGAAATGATTATTGAGAAACCAGATATGGATACTATAAAAATCTATTCAAAGAGATACGTTAGTATGAATATATTCTCTTTTAAAGGAGATCAGGTATATAAATACTTCAAAGATTGTCCTATAAATATTAAAAGAGGAGAAAAAGAAATTGCAACAGCTTTACAGAACATGATAGGGAATAATAAAAATTCAATTTTTGTTTATAAACTATGTGAGCATGTGCCTGATCTTACGTTTAAGGAAGACATAGATAAAATCTGTCAATATTTAAATTAATATTAACTTTTTTGTCTTAGCCAACAAATTGGTTAACCTTATATTTGTTTTTATGAAAAAAGTCCTCCTATCATTATTAGTATTTTGCTCATCATGTGACATAAGCTCCTCTAAACCTATTAATAATATCAACCCAGTTAATAAAGTTGATGATCAAAATTTTGACAATATGAGTAGGGCATACTTTGCTTCAGGTTGTTTCTGGTGTGTAGAAACTATTTATGAGAGTCTAGAGGGTGTTAAGGAGGTTTATTCTGGTTATGCAGGAGGCATTACTATTAATCCAAACTACTATCAAGTTATGTCAGGTAAAACAGGGCATGCCGAAGCTATTGAAATTATATATGATAGCAATAAAGTTTCATTTGATATGCTTCTAAAAGTATTCTTTGATTCACACAACCCTACAACACCAAATAGACAAGGACCCGATTATGGAACTCAGTACCGTTCAATTGCTTTTTTTAATAATCAAGATGAAAAAGAAAAAATTAATAATTACATAAACTTTCTTTCAACGAGTTCAATCTTTGGTAAAAACATTATAACAGAGGTAAAAAAAATTGATAAATTCTTTTATGCTGAGGAATATCATCAAGATTATGAAAAGAAAAATCCTTATAATCCATACATACAAAATGTTTCTATTCCTAGATTTAATAGATTTAAACAAAAAGTATCTAGCTATATTAAAATAAAAGACGATCATTAAATTATCTAATATTTTATATCATATTTTTAAAATACTATTAAAAATAATTTTAAAAAAAATAAATGTCAATCCAGATCTTTAAGAAAGATATTCAAGCAAATGGTAATTTTAATAATGGTGAAATACTTGAAAAAAAGCCAATTGGATTTCCACAAGACGGTGGCCAGCTAAAACCATACTCAAACTTATTCTATTGGGCTCATGCATGGGCTCCCATAAAAGATAGTGTTATAGGACTTCATCCTCATAGGGGGTTTGAGATTTGTAGCTTCGTACTGAAAGGTGAAATTGAGCATTATGATACTTTACTGAATAAGTGGATAACCTTAACAAAAGGTGATGTGCAAATTATTAAAGCTGGTAAAGGGCTATCTCACTCTGAGAAATTAAAGGAAGGTTCTGAGATTTTTCAAATTTGGTTTGATCCAAACATTATTGAGTCTCTTTATGTTGAGCCTATCTATAATGACTTTAAATCTGAGCTTTTTTCTATAGAAAATAAAGATGGAGTAGATATAAAAATTATATCAAATAAAGAAAACCAAATTGGTTTACAATCTTATGGTATTCAAATATTTGAATATTGCTATTATAATGGATCTTATACACACAAAATTGAGCAAAACTCTTACCATTCTTTGTTTGTAATGTCAGGTAATCTGATAATTGATAATCATGAAATTAAAAAAGGAGACTTTGTAATAATTGATAATGAGAAAGATTTAAGACTTTTAACTTCAAATAATTGTATTTTTTTTGAAGTTATTTCTCCTATAACTCCACCCTATAAAACATACGCACAGATTCATAAAATCAATTAATTTCTATAGATTAGAGCAACAACATTTAGGATCATAGGGTATATAAAATTCGAAAGCCCGACTCACGAATGAACCGGGCTCTCTAATTCTCTTCAAGTGTTTCTTAAATTTCTTTAAGTCATAGATAATTTTTCTAATCCGCACTTAAAATTTCACAAGTTATATCTCCGCTTGCGCTTTGATGTGCTGAGTAATTTTTTCAACACTTCCGCTTGATCTTTTTTACTTTAAACACGATTGGAATTTCCAAATTACAGTTAATCTTACTGTTTTTTTATGTTTAAAGCTTGATAAGATATATCTTGGTTTTCACTTTGATTATCATGGCGGATTTTTCCATGATTTCCTCTTATCTTTTGTAAATGTATTAATCTATTTAGAAAAAACAAATATAAAATACAAATTGTTAATAACTTTTAGTAAGTAACTGTAATACAATTATTTAGCACTCACAGCAAATACAATCACATGATTTTTTACAACTACATTCTGTACAATTACAATCCATAATTTTTATTCAATTTAGGTAAATTAATTGACAATAATTTGTTTATAATATTTTTCAAGACCTTTTTTATATGCAACAACAAATTGATAGAACCTATATTCATTTAAATTTCCATATCTATTAAATTCACTGTATGTGTTAGATTGATATTTTTTAAGTCTTTTATCTAATATGTTTTGAATTCTTATAACTTTTTGAAACTCTATCTTCCTGGTATTATCATTATGTAAATCAGATTCATACTTATTAATTATAAATTTAATTTCCTTGGGAGTAAGTTCTGAATATTTTAGAGGATTATTCCAGCTTTTATTGTACTCATTATGCAGCCATCTATATTCTTTAAAAAGACCATTAATAAAACAAATCAGAAATATTTTCATTAATGTCAAAATTATAAATTATATATATATTTTTGCACTAACTCGGGCAATTAGTTCAACTGAATAGAACAGAAGATTACGGCTCTTCAGATGGGGGTTTGAGTCCTCCATTGCCCTCAAATTTATTTAATGGATTTTTTAGGAATTTTATTTGGAATAATTTTACTTTCTCAAGGTGGGGATTTGTTAACTAAATCCTCTGTTGATATTTCGTTAAAATTGTCTATACCTAAAATTATTATTGGTATGACTGTTGTTTCCTTTGCAACATCAGCACCAGAACTAATAGTAAGCCTCAATGCAACACTAGATGGTTTACCAAACTTTGCAATTGGAAATGTTTTAGGATCTAATATTGCAAATATTGGTTTAGTTCTGGGTATAATTACTATAATTTATCCAATTACACTAAAGCAAAGATTCTACAGCACTGACTTTCCTCTATTATTAATTTCAACTGTTCTGTTTTACTATTTTATTTATACCGGTAACCAAATTTCAAGAAATGAAGGTTTTGTGCTAGTGATAGTCATAACATTAATATTATCATATTTATTTTTCTATCAAAGGAATAATGCTGATGAATTTTCTGATGAATTAAATAAAAATAATATATCTATTTATAAATCATTTTTTTATATTTTTTTTAGTGGTTCATTGTTGTGGTTAGGGTCAGAAACTCTAATAAAGTCTGCAATATCATTTGCAAATAAGTTTGAAATTTCAGAAAGAATTATAAGTATAACTATGGTTGCAATTGGAACAAGTATTCCTGAATTAGCAGCATCAGTTGTTGCATCACTAAAAAAGCAAAATGATTTATCCATTGGTAATTTAATTGGCTCAAACATATTTAATTTACTTGTAGTAATAGGGATCACTTCTACAATAATTCCTATTAATGGAATTGATGATGGATTAATATATAATGATATGCTTTGGGTGGTGCTATTCGCTATTATTATTCTACCACTTGCTTATATAAAGAGAAGAAATGTATTAACAAGAAAAAAAGGAATTATGTTATTAGTTTTGTATCTAATATTCATAATTCCTTTGTTAAGATAGAATAGAATTAAGCGCTTTTTACAGTCTTTACTATAATTGCTGCAACTTTATAAGGATCAGCGTTCGAAGAAGGTCTCCTATCTTCTAACCATCCTTTCCATCCACTTTCAACAGTCATTATTGGAATTCGGATCGATGCACCTCTATCTGAAACACCATAGCTAAACTCAGTTATTGACTGTGTCTCATGTTCACCTGTAAGTCTTTGGTCATTATATGCTCCATAAACAGCAATACAGTCATCAACAACCGGCCTAAATGCTTCACATATCTTTTCATATGTTTCTTTAGAACCGCATGTTCTTAAAGTTGTATTTGAAAAATTAGCATGCATACCAGAACCATTCCAGTCGGTTGCACCAAGTGGCTTAGGGTGGTATTCAATTTTAATTGCATAATCTTCAGCTATTCTCTCTAATAGATATCTAGCTACCCACATTTCATCTCCAGCTTCCTGTGCACCTTTGGCAAAAGTTTGAAATTCCCATTGCCCTGCAGCAACCTCTGCGTTTGTACCTTCTACATTTATTCCAGCTTCAAGACAGACATCCAAATGACGATCCATAATTTCTCTACCAAAAGTATTTGCTCCTCCAACCGAACAATAAAATTGCCCTTGAGGTGTTTGGTCTTTTGGAAAACCTAGAGGAAGGTTAGTTTCAGTGTCCCAAAGAAAGTATTCTTGTTCGAAACCGAACCAAAAATCATTATCACTGTCATCAATTGTTGATCTACCATTTGATTCATGAGGAGTTCCATCAGCATTTAAAACCTCAGTCATAACAAGGTATCCGTTTTTTCTTTCGGGATCCGTATAAATTGCAACTGGCTTTAATAAACAGTCTGAGGATCCCCCAGGCGCTTGCTGAGTTGATGACCCATCAAAAGACCACATAGGACAACTTGAAAGTTTACCATCAAAGTCAGAAACGACTTTTGTTTTACTTCTTAAGCTTTGAGTAGGTTT
>CABYCA010000022.1 GCA_902517365.1 uncultured Bacteroidota bacterium
AAAATTCAAATATTGCAATTGTATTAGATGATATTATTTACTCTGCTCCTGGAGTAACTAGAGGTGCAATTAGTGGAGGAAGATCTGAGATTACGGGTGACTTTGATCTAAATGAGGCAATTGATCTTGCAAATGTCTTGAGAGCAGGTAAGTTACCTGCTTCCGCTACTATTATTCAATCTGAGGTTGTTGGTCCCTCTCTTGGTCAAGAAGCAATCGATAGTGGTATATACTCTTTCCTAATAGCATTAACTTTTGTTTTAATTTGGATGATATTTTATTATGGACCTTCAGGTATATTTGCAGATACTGCATTAATACTTAATATTGTTTTAATATTTGGTATTCTTGCTGGATTGGGTGCAGTACTTACACTTCCAGGAATTGCAGGAATCGTTTTAACTATAGGTATATCAGTTGATGCTAATGTTCTGATTTTTGAGCGGGTTCGAGAAGAATTGAGAAAAGAAAAGGGCTTAAAACAATCTATTAATGATGGATTTAATAATGCATTATCTTCAATTTTAGATGCAAATATTACAACAGGACTTACAGCACTTGTTCTATATATCTTTGGTACAGGCCCTATTAAAGGTTTCGCAACAACATTACTAATTGGTATTGCAACATCTTTATTTACAGCAATTTTTATAACGAGATTATTAATTGATAATAAGGTGTTTAGGTCAGGAAAATTATCTTTTTCAACAAAATCAACAAAGGACTTATTTAGTAATTTAAAAATTAAGTTTTTAGGAAAAAGAAAAGCCACATATGTAATTTCGGCAACACTTTTATTAATTAGTATTAGCTCTCTTTTATTCCAAGGATTAAATCAAGGTGTTGATTTTTTGGGTGGTAGATCATACATTGTAAGGTTTGATAAAGAAGTAAAGTCTTCTGATATTGAGTCAACTCTAAATAATGCATTTGGAAGTGCCGAAGTCAAAACTTTTGGGGCATCCAATCAGTTGAAAATTACAACCAAATATAAGGTAGATCAAGAAGGACTTGATGTTGATAATGAAATAAAAAGTATTCTCTTTAACAATCTTGGTGAACTTTTTGATAATCAAATTTCATACAATGAATTTACAGCCGGTGAGGATGTTGGTATAATGTCAAGTATCAAAGTTGGTCCAACAATTGCTGATGATATTAAACAAAATTCTGTTTGGGCTATTTTTGGTTCACTTGTTATTGTTTTCTTTTATATACTTCTTAGATTTCAAAAATGGCAATTTTCTTTAGGTGCTGTGTCTGCTGTTTTTCATGATGTATTAATCGTATTAGGAATTTTCTCACTTACATACAAGATAATGCCTTTTAATATGGAAATAAACCAAGCATTTATTGCCGCTCTCTTAACAGTTATTGGATACTCACTTAATGATACAGTTGTAGTATTTGATAGAATAAGAGAGTTTTTTAGGATACATAAATCTTGTGATAACGAAACTACTGTAAATACAGCATTGAATAGTACACTAAGTCGAACACTTAATACATCTTTAACAACACTGATTGTTCTTATAGCTATTTTTATTTTTGGAGGAGAATCAATCAGAGGATTTATGTTTGCTTTAATTATTGGAGTAATGGTTGGAACCTACTCCTCAGTTTTTATAGCTACCCCAATAATGTTTGATTCTTACAAGAAGAAAGTTAATTAACTAACTTTTTTTCTATTTATAAATAAAAATACAATTCCAATTAAAATGAATGGTATACTTAACCATTGACCTGTTGAAAGACCGGGAAGAAAGGTTTCAATACCTCCTTGACTTTCTTTTACAAATTCAACAATAAATCTAATTGAAAATAAGCCAATTAAAAAATAGCCAAATAATTTTCCTTCCTTCTCCCTAATTGATACTTTTTGGTATAGAATATAAAGTATAATAAAAAGAAATATATATCCAAATGATTCATAAAGCTGAGCAGGATGTCTGGGTAAAACTTCTCCTCTATTTTCGAATATAACCCCCCAATTATCATTAGTATATTTTCCTAGAATTTCAGAATTAAAAAAATTACCAACCCTTACAAAAGCACCACCAATTGCAGTCGGAATTGTTAGTCTATCAAAAATCCATAGAAGACTCTTAAAATTGTATTTTCTTTTAAATATTAATAGACCGATAGTCATACCTATTGCTGCTCCATGACTAGCAAGACCTCTATATCCAGTAAATTTATATCCATCAATTAATCCAAGTATTGACGAATTTGTTGATTCCTGAATAGGTAACAATGCTTCAATTAAATTATTCTGATAATATTCCCATTGATAGAAAAATACTTCACCTAACCTTGCCCCAAGAAAAACAGAAAGCACAAGATAAATTAGTAATGGGTCAAGAAATTTTTCATCTACTTTCTCTTTTATAAAGAAAGACTTGACTAGGTTATAACCTACAAAAAATGCCAAGATGAACATTAGGCTATATACATATATAGGAACTCCAAGGATTTCAAATGACTCGGTAGGCGACCATTTAATTTGATAGATTATCATTTCTAAATATAACTATAATTTATGGTACGGGGTCATAGCCGCCCTTAAATAGTGAATTACACTTCATAATTCTTTTTACAGTTAAAAAACTACCTTTGAAAACACCATGTTTTCTAAGGGCAATAATACCATATTCTGAACAAGTTGGGGTATGGCGACAATTACTACCTAATAAAGGAGATATAAAAATCCTGTAAATTTTAATCAATAATACTAATGGAAGAGCAAGTATTCTACTAATTTTTGTCATTTACTTTAATTCCTATCTTATTTAATTGATCTCTTATTGAATCTGATAAATCAAAATCTTTTTTAACTCTAGCATCATCTCTAATATTTAATAATATTTCTAGAACTGATTCATTATTTGAAGTTGATTTATTATAATTTACACCCAATATATCATCTAGTAGAACATTAATTATAGCTAAAAAATAATCTTTCTCTCTTTCTCCAATAGATCCATTTTTTTCAAACTGATTAATAAATTTTGAAGAATTAAAAATTTCAGCAATTAACATAGGTGTATTAAAATCATCATTTAAACAATCAAAACATTTTTTTTCCCATTCCTTAATTTGATTAAAATGTTCATCATTATTGTTCTTTGAAGTAGCCATATTATCAATTTTATCAAGCATTTCCAAAAGTCTTTCAAAACCTTTTTCAGATGCTTGAATCGCATCTTCACTAATATCTAATTCATTTCTATAGTGTGCTTGAAGGAAAAAAAATCTAATAGTATTTGGATCATATGGTTTTAAAAAAAAGTCATTTTTTCCAGAAAAAAGTTCATCTGGTAAAATATTATTACCGAGGGATTTAGACATTTTTTTACTGTTAAGTGTAAGCATATTAGTATGTATCCAGAATCTAGCCGGTTGCTTTCCAGTAAATCCAACTGCTTGTGCAATTTCACAATCATGATGAGGAAATTTTAAATCTATTCCACCTCCATGTATATCAAACTCATCACCGAGATATTTATTACTCATTGCTGTACACTCGAGGTGCCATCCAGGGAAGCCATCACTCCATGGTGATTTCCATTTCATTAGATGATTTATTTCTGCTTTTTTCCAAAGTGCGAAGTCATATTCATTTTTTTTATCGTCTTGATTAGCTAGATTTCTTGAGTTGGATTTAATTTTGTCTAAATCTCTTCCGGAAAGTTTTCCATATGAATCAATCTTATTATATTCTGAAATGTCAAAATACACAGACCCATTAGAAACATAAGCAAGATTTTTTTCAATTAATTGTTCTATTATTGAGATCTGTTCCGTAATATGGCCTGATGCAACAGGTTCAATACTTGGATTTAATACATTGAACTTCTTAAGGACCTCTCTAAAATTATTTGTATACTTTTGAGCGATTTCCATTGGCTCAAGTTTTTCAACTTTAGCCTTTTTAGAGATCTTGTCTTCACCAGTGTCTTCAAGGTGTCCAACGTCAGTAATATTTCTGACATATCTAACATTATATCCGAGATATCTTAAATATCTAAATATAATGTCAAAGGAAATAAAAGTCCTACAATTACCGAGGTGAACATTACTATAAACTGTAGGACCACAGACATATATTCCAACTGAATTATTTCTGATAGGTTTAAATTTCTCCTTAGAGCCTGTAAGTGAATTATAAATATATAAATTCTTAGGATCCATTAAAGCTCAGACTCAAGTTTTATGTAGTCTAAAAACTCTCTTTTAAATTTATCCTCCTTAAATTTCCCTCCAAATTCAGAAGTAACTGTACTTGAATTTATATCTTTAATTCCTCTTGAATTTACACAAAGGTGTTTGGCATCGATTACACACGCAACATCATCAGTGTTAAGAACTTTCTGAAGATCTCTAACGATTTGGATAGTAAGTCTTTCTTGAACTTGAGGTCTCTCAGCATAATATTTTACAATTCTATTGATTTTGGACAATCCAACAACATTACCATTTGAAATGTAGGCTACATGCGCTAAACCAACTATTGGTAGAAGGTGATGCTCACATGTTGAGTATAAAGTAATATTTTTTTCAACTAGCATTTCACCATAATTATACTTGTTCTCAAAGGTTGACATTTCAGGCCTGTTCTTTGGATTTATTCCAGAAAAAATCTCATTTACAAACATCTTTGCAACTCTCCTAGGTGTACCTCTTAAACTATCATCAGTTAAATCCATTCCAAGTATATCTAAA
The DNA here is from genome assembly GCA_902517365.1 of uncultured Bacteroidota bacterium. The sequence continues at coordinate 4,723 of CABYCA010000022.1, forward strand.
ATTTCATATACCTTTTCCTGAATTATGCTAATCTTTTTTGAATCGGACACTTCAAATGCTCCTTCCTTCAGTGGTGTTTCTTCATTATTTGATCCAATATGATTGTCTCCTATTGAGTCAATTTCTTTATCTAGTAATTCTTGTAATTTCATTTTTTAAAATTTAGGTAATACAAAGATAGTTATTATCAAGTTAAATAGAAGTTAAAGTTTTATTGTAATTGAAGAAAATAATGATAAAATATCCTTGTCTACTGAATATAAATTTGTTAAACCTCTTGAAAAAAGTCTATTATTTACAAAATTATTTGATTTAGTTACACCTAAATCAATGTCAACATATCCGTAGTTTATACCAATTCCAGCTGAGATACCATTAATTTTATTATCCATGCTGTAATCAGGTCCCTTGTATGAGAAATATCCAAAGCGTAAATTTAAATTTTTAATTCGATACTCTCCCCCAAACCTAATTGATTTGGAAAAACCAGACATTTTATTTTTTATTAAATGGTTAAGTGAGCTTAGATATGAGTCTTTGCCATTATTATCATCAAACTTAGAATTATTAAATTTTGTCATTTCATAGTCAAAGCTAATAAGACCTTTATTCCCGAAAATATAAGCTAAACTAAAAAGTGATTTTGAAGGAATTTTTAAAGTATACTCATCATAAACATTAACTGTATTTGGGTCTATTGTGTAGGTTAATAAACTATCTTGATCATTAATATTAGTTTCAATAAACTGACTGTTTTCTTCTTCAATTTTAAATATTGTGGGTGTAGAGTAGGATAGGCCAACTCTGAATTCTTTAATTTTAAAAATACTACCAATCTGAAATGACACACCGTTTCCATATGCAATCAAGTCTTCTTTAAAAATAATGCTTTTGACATTAGAATTATTTAAATATCCAGATTCTTCAAATATTTTTATTTCTTCAAATATAGTTTCGTGTATGTTAACATTTATCCCAGTAAATATGTAATTATTAAATGAGAATCCTAGGTTCAGCGAATTTTGAGAATGATTACCTGTTCTAAATATATCTAGATTCTGATCTAAATTGTTATATAATGCATTAGAAACATAATTATTGTATTCACTATCAGTTTCATTGATTACAAAGCTTTGATACCCAAGAAATGCTTGTTGATCTGCATAACCATAATTATTCCCTAGATATGAATAAACACTTTGGGTAGTCTCTTCATCATATATAAGAAGATCCTCAGAAGGAATTCCTTCGGCATAATCAAGAAAGTATTTGTCAATTCCATTATCATTTTGACCAGATAGTTTGAAAGAACTATCATAATCACCTAAAATATGATGATTATATGCTAATGAAAATTTATATTTTCCATTATCGTAAACAAGAACAGCTCCAACACCTGCGAAGGAATAATTATCATTTTTTGATGAAGTAAAAGAATCATTAAAATTATTTGAAATTTTTTGATTTTTATAATTTAAAGATAAGCCTAATTCAGAATCAATAAATATGGATGAACTTGCAGGATTAATCGATATGGCAGATAGGTCTCCACCTAATGCACCAAAAGCACCTCCCATTGAATTAAACCTCGCTGAACCCTCGTGAAAATATGAACTGTACCTTAAGACATCTTCATAAGTTTGAGAATAACTTAAGGATATGTTAAAAATAAAGTATAGGTATAGACAGTTCTTAAACATTTAGTTTATATTGCCGCTTCCACCCCTAGATCCCCCTGAACTTCCTCTTGAACCACTGCTAGATGATCTGGAAGAGCTAATATTTCCACCTCTAGTAGAAAAAGATGAACTTGGCCTAGATACTCTGTTACCACTTGAATACGAGGAATTAGATCTTGCAGATTGATTATTATAATAATTAGAATTATTTGAACTTGAATTATAATTTCCAGATCTGTTAATAAAGTTTCTTTGATTTGGGTTAACAGATTTGATTTCTCTGTATGCCTTTCTAACAGCGTCACTTTTAATTCTATTAAGATTAGGCACTAAACTATTTCTATTAACTCTTCTGCTATTAGAGCCTAAACTTGAGTTAACTCGATTAACATCATTTCTTTTTATAACACGCAGATTAGGTTTTATCACATCATCATAATTATCTACATTATTTACTTTCCCATTAACTCTTACATAGGGAGATATTCTAGATACCCTTACTACTTGTGAATTTGTTTTTTTTGAGACTCCATTTGTGGGTACGTTCTTCTCTCCTCTTCTTGAATTAGATCTGCTATAATTTAGTCTAGAAGACGATGAACTTTCACTGACATATTCATTATAGTTATTGTAAACTCTACCATAATACCATGGATAGTATCTAGAATTTCTCATAATATACCAATAGTAATTGCCTAAAGAGACTGAATATGGTGAAAAATACCAATTACTTGGACCATAGAATGGATAACCTAAACCATAAGCAAAACTATCATAAAAGAATGGAGGTGTATAGCCATAATTTATAAATCTTCCAGAATTAGTGTAAAATGGATTGTAAGCCATGGAATGAAAAAATGGATTGTAATAAAACCTACCAAAATTTGGAAAGAAATTGTTTATTACTTCAACAGATTCTGGGTTTGCTCCCCATGGAAGGTTATCCAGAGCAGTAGCATCAGAATCACTGTATTCATTTGCATAATCATTAAAAACAACTTCATAATCTATCCCTCGATTATTTGAAACGTAAATACCATCATTATCACCATAATATGATGCTAATTGATATGAATTACAAGAAACAAAGAAAGTTGATAATAAAATTAAGTTAACAAAATTCAATAATTTTTTCATCAATATAAATTTATAAATAATTAATTAATTGTAAATTATTACTTTTACATTCACTATATAAAGTACAATAACTGTGCCATTTTTTTTAATAATTATTAATAAGATTCTAATTAATGGGAAAGAAAATAACTCCTAGAAAAAAAGACTATTCAAAATGGTACAATGATATTGTTGATATTGCTGACCTAGCAGAATCTTCTGATGTTAGAGGTTGTATGGTTATTAAACCTTATGGTTTTGCAATTTGGGAATTAATGAAAGCTCAACTTGATAAAATGTTTAAAGAGACTGGTCATGAAAATGCTTACTTTCCATTATTTGTTCCTAAATCATTATTTGAAGCTGAAGAAAAAAATGCTGAAGGTTTTGCAAAAGAGTGTGCAGTGGTAACTCATTACAGATTAAAAAATGATCCTGATAAGAAAGGCAAGTTATTAGTTGACCCTGATTCTAAGCTCGAAGAGGAGCTAATTGTTAGACCAACAAGTGAAGCAATAATTTGGAAGACATATAAAAATTGGATTCAATCATACAGAGACCTACCTATATTAATTAATCAATGGGCTAATGTGGTAAGGTGGGAGATGAGGACAAGACTTTTCTTAAGAACTTCAGAGTTTTTATGGCAAGAGGGCCATACTGCTCATTCAAACGAGCAAGAGGCTTTAGATGAAACCGAATTAATCAACAATATCTATTCTGAATTTGCTGAAAACTTTATGGCTATGCCAGTTATTAAAGGATCTAAATCGGAATCTGAGAGATTTGCTGGAGCTGAGAAAACCCTTTGTATTGAAGCATTAATGCAAGATGGAAAAGCACTTCAGGCTGGAACATCTCATTTTTTAGGTCAAAATTTTGCTAAAGCATTTGATGTAAAATATGCTGATAAGGATGGAAAATTACAATATGTTTGGGCAACTTCTTGGGGTGTTTCAACGAGACTTATGGGAGCTCTAATTATGTCACATAGTGATGATAATGGCCTAGTTCTACCTCCACTTCTTGCACCAATTCAAATAGTGATTATTCCATTAATTAAAAATGAAGAAAGCTCAGAAAAAATCTTAAACAAGACAAAACATTTATATAATTTATTAAAAGAAAAAGGTATTAGAGTAAAAATTGATGACAGAGAGAATATGAGTCTTGGTTTTAAACTAAATGATTCAGAGGTTAAAGGTATTCCAATGAGAATTGTTATTGGCAAAAAAGAAGTTGATGAGGATGAGTTTGATATTTTTTATAGATATAACCTAAAAAAAGTCTCTACTAAATTTTCAGATCTAACCTCTTTAATTGAATCGTCAATTAATGGAATCCAAGAAGAGATGATTTTGAAATCTAAAGAAAGGTTAAAAAAACATACTTATGAGGTAAGTTCATATGATGAGTTTAAAGAATTGATTTCCTCACAAAGTGGATTTGTAATTGCAGGATGGGATGGAACTAACGAAACTGAAGAAGCTATTAAAGCAGAGACAAAAGCCACTATAAGATGTATCCCTGAAGACATTGATAATAAAGGTGTTACATGTATTTATTCTGGTAAGCCAGCGCTGTACAAAGTAATATTCTCAAAATCCTATTGAAATATTAAAATTTAAATTAAATTTGCACCCTGATTGGCCCGTTCGTCTATCGGTTAGGACCTCAGGTTTTCATCCTGGAAAGAGGGGTTCGATTCCCCTACGGGCTACAAAATATAAATTATGGCAAATCATAAATCTGCTTTAAAAAGAATTCGTTCTAATGAAACTAAAAAGTCTTTGAATAAACTTCAACACAAGACTACAAGAAATGCTATCAAAAAATTAAAAGATGCTAAAACTAAAAAAGAAGCTAGTAAGCTTTATCCTGGTGTAGTCTCTTTAATTGACAAATTAGCTAAGAAAAACGTGATTCATAAGAATAAGGCTTCAAATCTTAAATCTAAATTGAGTAAGCTTAAGTAATTAAGAGTTCATTGAAATAAGAAACTCTTCATTATTCTTGGTTTTTCTAAACCTGTCGTTTATAAATTCCATAGCCTCTACTGGATTCATATCTGCCAAGTATTTCCTCATAATCCACATTCTCTGAATAGTATTTTCATCGAGAAGTAAATCATCTCTCCTGGTACTTGAAGAGACCAAATCTATCGCAGGGAAGATACGCCTATTAGAAATTCTTCTATCTAATTGTAGTTCCATATTACCAGTACCTTTAAATTCTTCAAAGATTACCTCATCCATTTTTGATCCAGTTTCAGTAAGAGCAGTAGATATAATTGAGAGTGAACCTCCATTTTCTATATTTCTTGCAGCTCCAAAGAATCGTTTTGGTTTGTGTAATGCATTTGCATCAACACCACCACTTAGAATTTTACCTGATGCAGGTTGCACCGTATTATAAGCTCGGGCAAGCCTTGTTATTGAATCAAGAAGGATCACAACATCATGCCCGCATTCTACTAATCTTTTGGCTTTTTCAAGAACAATATTAGCAACTTTTACATGTCTGTCAGCTGGTTCATCGAATGTTGAGGCTACAACTTCACCTTTTACATTCCTTTGCATATCCGTAACTTCTTCTGGCCTTTCATCAATTAATAAAATAATTTGAAATACCTCCGGATGATTAGCTGCAATTGCATTTGCAACATCTTTTAGAAGCATTGTTTTTTCCTGTTTTTGGTTGTGACACTATCATTCCTCTTTGTCCTTTTCCTATAGGTGAAAAAAGGTCAATAATCCTAGTAGAAATCGTACTTTCTTTTGAGGAAATATTAAATTTTTCTTCAGGGAATAATGGTGTTAAGTGCTCAAACGACACTCTATCTCGGACAACTTCAGGGTTGAGTCCGTTTATTTTATTAACCTTAATTAAAGGGAAATACTTTTCTCCATCTTTTGGAGGTCTAACTGTTCCGTGCACTGTATCTCCTGTTTTAAGTCCAAATAATTTTATTTGAGATTGAGATACGTATATATCGTCTGGAGATGATAAGT
>CABYCA010000023.1 GCA_902517365.1 uncultured Bacteroidota bacterium
TGGAATTGATATTCCATGGGGTATCTCATTCATTAACGAAAATGAAATGCTTGTAACTGATAAGAAAGGTATACTGTATCATGTAAAAGATAATACTAAAACTAGTGTTCAAGGTATACCAAAAGTTGTTGAGAATAGACAAGGTGGTCTTCTTGATATAGAGGTTGATAAGGATTTCAAAAACAATAGAAGAATTTTTTTTACTACTAGTAACAGCTCATCAAATTCAAAAGAATCTAACACTGCATTATACAGTGCAGATTATAATGATTTTAAGATTTCTAATCTAAGACTTCTATACAAGGCAACCCCTGACTCTGATCAATATAGGCATTACGGAGGTAAAATTTTATTGGATGATAAATATGTCTATTTTACTGTTGGCGATAGAGCTGGAAGAGATATCTATCCTCAAGATTTGACAAAAGATGCAGGAAAGCTATACAGACTATATTTAGATGGTAGAATACCTGAAGATAATCCTTTTTACAAAATGAAAAATGCAAAGAAGGCTGTTTGGAGTTATGGACATAGAAATCCTCAAGGAATTATTTTTGGAAATGAGCCTGGTGATATAATCCTGCATGAACATGGCCCAAGAGGTGGAGACGAAATTAATATAATTCGTGAAAGAGACAGTATCAGAGAAGAGCCAATATTAACAAGAAACTATGGCTGGCCAGTGGTATCAAATGGTATAAATTATAATGGAACTTCATTTACTAACCTTACTTCTCTCGAAGGAATGGAATCCCCTTCATATTTTTGGACACCCTCAATTGCTCCTTCTGGAATGGCAATTCTAACATCAGATATATATGATGAATGGGTAGGAAATTTATTTATTGGATCTTTAAGATTTAGATATTTAGAAAGAATAGAATTAATTGGAAACTACGTTTACAAAAGAGAAAAACTTTTGGATAGGGTTGGAAGGGTAAGAGAAGTTGTCCAAGGGCCAGATGGCTACTTATACGTAGGAATAGAGAAAAAAGGTGTTTTTAAAATAATTCCTTCCAAAGATTATACTAAAAATGATATTGCAGAATAATGAATAAAATTTTTTTAAAACTAAGAGTTTTAATTAAAAAATCTTTTTTCAAATATTTAATTATTTCTAGTGCTTTCTTTATTTGGATGACTTTCTTGGACACAAACTCATTATTAATTCATGCAGAGTTAAATAGGGAAATTAAAAAACTTAAAAACAAGAGAGATGCTCTTAATGAGGAAATACTTAAAGATAAATCACTTAATGAAAAACTTAAAGACATTGATAGTCTTGAGCATTATGCTAGAGAAGAATATAACTTAAAAAAAGAAAATGAGGATATTTTTATTATAGAATTTCAATCTAAAAATGAATAATTGATGGGAAAAATAATTTCAATTGCAAATCAAAAAGGGGGTGTAGGAAAAACAACGACCTCAGTTAATCTTGCTGCATCATTAGGGGTTTTAGAAAAAAAAGTGTTACTTATAGATGCAGATCCACAAGCAAATGCATCTTCAGGATTGGGTTTTGACCCAAATAACAAAGATCTATCTCTTTATCAAGTTTTATCTGGAACAAAAAATTTATCTGAGGTTATAAAAAAAAGTGAATCTCCTAATCTTGATATAATTCAATCTAGCATAGATTTGGTTGGTATTGAAATTGAACTGGTTGATCAAAAGTCAAGAGAATATAGGTTAAAGGACAAAATTAATGATGTTAAAAGCCTCTATGACTATATACTAATTGACTGTGCTCCATCTCTTGGATTAATTACTTTAAATGCTCTAACAAGTTCTGATTCTGTTCTGATTCCAATTCAGTGTGAGTATTTTGCATTGGAAGGGCTTGGAAAATTATTAAATACTATTAAGAGTGTCCAAAAGATTCATAATAAGCAACTAGATATTGAGGGGATATTACTTACCATGTTTGATTCAAGATTAAGACTTTCAAATCAGGTAGTAGATGAGGTTAGAAAGCATTTTGGAGATATCGTATTTAAAACTATTATCCAAAGAAATATTAAATTAGGTGAAGCTCCAGGTTTTGGAAAAGATATAATTACTTATGATGTCTCATCAAAAGGAACTAGAAATTATCTTTCCTTAGCAGATGAAATTATAAACAGAAATTAAATGTCAGAGAAAAAACAAAAAAAAGTACTTGGAAGAGGTCTTGATGCACTGCTAGGTGATTCTGATAATACTGATTATTCTAATGATATAAAGAGTAGCAGAAATAGTCTTCAATTATCATTAGATAAAATTCATGTAAATCCAAATCAACCAAGAACAAATTTTGACAGTAATCAAATTGAAAACCTTGTTGTTTCAATTAAAGAGCTTGGAATTATTCAACCTATTACTGTAAGGAAAATCAAGGATGATAAGTATGAGATCATTTCTGGTGAAAGAAGGTATCGTGCATCGAAAATAGCTAATCTGGAATCAATACCGTGCTATATAAAAGCAGTTGAAGATAAAACTGATTTATTAAAGATGTCGTTAGTTGAAAATGTTCAAAGAGTTGACCTTGACCCAATAGAAATTGCATTAACATATGAGAGATTTATAAATGAGTATAACTTAAATATTGATGCTATATCTAGACTAGTAGGTAAGGACAGGTCAACTATATCAAATTATATTCGTCTTTTAAAACTTGACCCAATTATTCAATCAGGTATAAGAGATGGTTTCTTGAGTATGGGACATGGTAGAGCTTTAATAAATGTTGATGATAAAAAATTACAAATTGAAATTTATGAACAAATAATATCATCAAAGTTATCTGTGAGACAAACAGAAAAGATAGTTAGTGGAAAAAAAGCTCCAACTAATAATAACTCAAACCCAGATGTATCGAAAATCTATATAGATGCAACTAATAAATTTGAAAAGCTGTTTAATTCAAAAGTGACATTGAAAGAAAATAGTAAAGGCAAGGTCTCTCTGTCAACTACTTTTAAGAGTATTAATGAACTTTACTCCTTTTTAAAAAAAATATCAAGTTGAGAAGAATAATTTTATTAATAATAATTTCTATTTCTTTCAATCTGAATGCTCAGACTGATATTGATTCAACTTACATTAGTCCAAAAAGACTAAAGTTAATTAATGACCCTTTAACTCCATCTAAAGCTGCATTTTATTCCTCTGTTATTCCTGGTTTGGGTCAACTCTATACAAGGAGATATTGGATGATTCCAATAATTTATGGAGGTCTTGGAGCATCTGCATACTACTACAACTACAATAATAAGGAAATGAACAAATATAGAACAGCATATAAGAGGAGACTTGCTGGATACTTTGATGATGAGTATACTGAAATAATTCCAGAAAATGAGAAATTACTAGAGGGAATGAAGTTTCACAGAAGATATAAAGACTTTTCCTTCATGTTCCTTGTAGGGACTTATGTTTTAAATATTATTGATGCAAATGTCGGTGCTCACTTACTACAATTTAATGTTAGTGAAGATCTATCATTTGAGCCATACATAGAAAATGATTATTTTCATTTTTCTCAAAGTGCTGGAATTAAATTTAAAATAAATCTAGACTGATATGAGTATATACGAATGGTTACTTTTTTTTCTATCCTTTAATTTATTAATATTTGTTGGATCTCAAAGGCTATTTAAACTTGCAGGTGTTGATAGCTGGAAATCGTTAATTCCTGTTTACAACATAGTAAAACATTTAGAAATAATTAATAGACCTAAATGGTGGGCCGTTCTAGTTTTTATTCCTGTTATAAATCTTCTAATGATTCCGGTAATTTGGGTAGAGTTTATTAAAAGATTTAATCATAACTCAAAATTAGATAGGATACTGGTTATTTCAACTTTGGGTCTTTATCTGTTTTATGTAAGCTATGTTAGCAAAAGAACAAAATATATAGAAAATATTTCATTTTCAAATTTTGAAAGGTCTCTTGGATCTCTTGTTTTTGCAGTTGTAATTGCAACTCTAGTTCACAATTATATTCTACAGCCATTTGTTATTCCTACTGGCTCACTAGAGAAAACACTAAAAGTTGGAGACTTTTTATTAGTAAGTAAATTTCATTATGGGGCGAGAATACCTTCTACAGTTATATCTTTTCCAATGGTTCACGATACTATACCCATACTTAAGACAAGATCTTACCTAAATAAACCTCAACTTCCTTATATTAGAATTCCAGGTTTTCAAGAAATTAAAAATAATGATATCGTAGTTTTTAATTGGCCTGCTGATACGGTTAGAAAGTTTTTTGTAAAGGAGAAAGGTGTAATAAAACCAAGAGATAAGAAATCTAACTATGTCAAAAGAGCAATTGGAGTTCCAGGTGACTCATTAGAAATCAAAAATGGAGTAGTGTATTTAAATGGTCAGGAGAATAAATTACCGGAAAGGGCCAAACCATTATTTACTTACAAAATTTTTTCTAAAGATGGAGTGTCATCTAGCAAATTAAAAAATCTTGAAATTGATGGATTTATTAGAAGATTTGTCATTAGAAATTTATCTCAAGAATCTTATAATAGTTTGAAAGACTATATTTTGAGTATCTCAAATACTAATGAAAATGAATATCTTATTTACACTAATGATCTGGGTATCCCAATCAAAAAAGTAAGAGAGCTCGGTATAGATATCAGAGAAATAATAGATAATGAGAAAGAGTTGAGTCTTACTTTTAATGATGCAAACAAAATTAGAAATTCAAATGAGTTTGACACAATATTCAGATCTATTGAAAAGACTAACTACACAAACTCAGTTTTCTTTCCAGGCAATAAAAGATTTAATTGGAACAACGATCAACTAGGTCCAATATATATTCCAAAGGCGGGTGAAGAGATTAAATTGACTATTGATGATCTTCCATTATATAAAAAGATAATTAGAGATTATGAAAATAATGAAGTTGAGATAATAGATAATACCATTTATATAAATGGTAAAATATCAAGTAATTACATTTTTAAACAAGATTATTATTGGATGATGGGAGATAATAGATATAATTCTGAAGATTCACGAGTTTGGGGCTTCGTTCCATTTGATCATGTATTGGGGAAACCTGTCTTTATTTGGATGAGTGTAGATGGATTATTCAATGGTATTAGTAATTGGAAATTTAGATGGGACAGAGTTTTCACTACTATTGGATTTGATGGAAAGCCAAGATCCTATTTACCTCATTTTTTAATTTTTATTTTAGTCTGGCAATTATTTAGCTATTTAAAAAAGAGGAAAAATAAAGTTTAATCTTTCTTTGAATTTTTGAAAAGAAACTCTTTTTCTCTTTTTGTTAAGCTCTCATACCCTGACTTACTAATCTTATCAAGAATAATGTCAATATCTTTTTGATTATCTCGATTTTCTTTTGGTTTAGTATTTACATTATTTATAAAGTTAATAATGAAGTCAAATGGTGAATTTGATAAATTAAAGTTCTTTGCATAATAGAATCCATATAAAGCACCTCCAAGGTGAGCAATATTTCCACCTGCATTGCTAAATGGGATTTGGATTAAACTTAGAAGAACATAGAATAAGCCTAAATTCTTAAGCTTTACATTAAAGAAGATTAGGTTAATGCTAGTATCTGGAAAGTATGCACACACAAAAATGAGGAGTGAATATACAGCTGCAGATGATCCAATTAATGGAGAAAAAGAATTTTCAAAAGCTGGAAAAATATTATAAGAGACAATAAATAAAAGACCACCCGATATTGCTCCATAAAAGTAAATTTCAAGAAATTTTTTATTATCTAAAAATGAAAGAAAATAATCTGAAACAATATAGAGTATAAACATGTTCCAAAAAATATGAAAGAAATCTAAATGAAAAAATGAATAAGTTATTATACTCCAAGGGCTCATTATGATTTGTTCAAAATTTGGATGAAGATCAAAAAATTTAATAATGTTAATTTGAGGAATATTAAAGAGGAACAGGAAAGTATTGGAAACTAGAGGTAGTAAGAAAACTATAACATTAATAATAATAATTTTCTTGAATATAGGTTGATTAGTAAAATATCTATATCCTAATTCCATCTTTTGTTATTGAACTGATTTTTTTTCCAATACCACATCATAACAAACCCTGTAATTGCTCCTCCAATATGAGCAAAGTGGGCAATAGGTCCTACTGAATAAGATGTAAAACCAAAAAATAGATCAAACAGAATTAAAAGAGGAACTAGAAATTTTGCTTTTATTGGAATTGGCGGAAATAATAGCATTAGCTGCACATTTGGAAAAAGCATAGCAAAGCCCACTAAAATTCCATATAACGCACCAGAAGCACCAACCATTACTGCTTTAAATGATTGAATACCCGAATATAATCTTTCCTCACCTACAGATTGAATTACAGAGGTGTTAAGTCTACCAGTTTCATAAAAAGAGTTAACATCAAGATTTGTTAAGCCGTTATCTAAAAGAATTTGAGTTACTGACATAACATCATAGTGATAGACTAAAGTTTGTATTAAAACAGCTCCTAATCCTGCAGACAAATAATAAAATATAAATTTCTGTTTACCCCACATTTGTTCTAAAGGAGTGCCAAACATCCATAAACCAAACATATTAAAAAGTATGTGAGTAATATCTCCATGCATGAACATATGTGTAAGTGGTTGCCAAATGATAAAGTCTGGATTATTTGGATAGTGCATGGCAAATAAGTCATACATGAAATCTCCAAGAACTGTCGAAGCAATAAAAAAAATTACATTGATTATAATTAAATGTTTTACAATTTCACTAACTCTACCCATTAGAATATATTTTCAATATCGTTTTTACTTAAAGTAATAAATATTTGCTTATTGTAAGGACTTAGATATGGTTCCTTACATGAAAAAAGTTGATTTACTAGAAACTCTTGTTCATTTGAGTTTAATTTTTCACCTGATTTGATAGAGGAACTCTTTGAAAGTACTTTTGCAAAAAAATCTGAATGGCTAAGACTATTAGATTTATCAAAATCATTATCTAAAATATCATCAATTATTTCTTCGATAGAATTATTTTTTAGTTGGTTTGGTACTGACGTAATCTCTAACAAATTCTCTGCTAATCCAAATTCAAAACCTAATGATTTAAATTCTGAATCAATCTTATTAAACATTGATAGTTGTTGCTTAGATAAATTTATCTCAATAGGAAAAACTAATTTTTGTGAATCTGCAGAACTTTCAAATATAGATTTTAAAAATCCCTCATACAATATTCTCTGATGAGCTAAATTTTGATTTATTATAATTAAAGATGAAGTGCTAGCACTTACAATAAATTTATTAAATATTTGAAAAATCTTAGTAAATTCTTTACCAGTATTCTCAAAGTCTGATTCAATATTCTCTATTGATTTTTCAGAAAAGAGATTACCTAGTTTCTCATCATTAAAGATTTGAAAAGGGTTAAAATCAGAATTAATCTCGACTCCTGGAATTTTAGGCTGAGATTTAACTTGTGAATAGGATATATCCATAGACGGATCTTTTTCAAAATCTAAGACGGGACTAACTTGGTAAATTCCAAGACAATGCTTAACTGCAGAATTAATAATCGAGTAAAGGTTTTGATCATCATCAAATTTTATTTCAGTTTTATTAGGATGGACATTTACATCAATCTTACTGGGATCAATTTTAATAAACAAGAAATATCCTGGATAGTGTCCGTCTCTCATAAGACCATCGAAAGAAGAAAAAATAGAATGATTAATAAACTGACTTTTTACCGATCTATTGTTCACAAATATGTATTGATTTGATCTAGATTTTTTTGCAAACTCTGGTTTAAGAATAAATCCTCGAAGATTTGCTATTTGAGTATCCTCATCAATTGGGATTAGGTTTTCACGAATCTTTTCGCCAAAAATTGATATTATTCTTTTCTTAAGTGATTCCTTTTTCAAATAAAAAATTTCTTCATCATTATTAATAAATGAAAACTCAATTTCATTATGTGAAATGGCAATGTTGTTAAATACATTGATTATATGTTTTAACTCAACAAAGTCAGACTTTAAAAAATTCCTTCTGGCAGGCACATTGAAAAATAGATTTTGAACTTTTACAGAAGTTCCCACATTAGTATTTATCTCTTTTTCAGAAATAATATCACCTCCATTAATTTCAATATAATAACCATCATTTTCATTTATTTTAGAGGAAGACATTTCAATCATTGAGACAGATGATATTGCAGCTAGAGCCTCACCTCTAAATCCCATTGAGTCTATAGAGAAGATATCGTCTATATTATTAATTTTTGAAGTTGCATGCTTTATGAATGATGAATGCATATCGTTTTTTGACATTCCTTGTCCATCATCAACTACTTGAATTAAATTTTTACCTGCATTCTTAATAATTATTGTAATCTTTGATGATTTTGCATCAATAGAATTTTCAAGAAGCTCTTTTAGTACAGATGAAGGTCTTTGGACTACCTCCCCTGCAGCAATTTTATTTGAAACGTCAGCTGGTAAAATTTTAACTATATCTGGCATTAATTTAGGTAGAAAATTGTTAAATCAAAGTCAATGATATATAAAAATACCAAAATTAAAAAAACAATAACTAGAATTAGCGTCATATTAACACCTCTATTCTTTCTATTTCGCATTTTATGTCTTTCATCCCTCCATTTTTGTCCAATATCAATAGAATTATACGTGTCCCGATATTTAGAAAATTTAGATTCAAAACTAGAAGGAATACCCTCTTTTCCTTTAAAAAAACGTGGTGTATAGTTAAATCTTCTATGTTTATTTAATTTAAACATGGATCTATTTTGAATTAACCAAAATCATTTTTAAGGCAGCTTCAGCAGCATCCTCACCTTTATTTCCAAACTTACCCCCACTCCTATCAATCGATTGTTGAATATTATCGTCAGTAGTTACACAAAGGATTATTGGAATATCAGATAAAATATTTAAGTCTTTAATGCCATTAATAACTGCATCAGAAATAAAATCAAAATGTTTTGTCTCACCCTTTATAATACAGCCAATAGATATAATTGCATCATAATCTTTCTTAATTAGTGTCTTTGTACCAAAAATTAGCTCAAAGCTTCCTGGAACATTTATCTCATGAATATTTTTTTCTAGCAATCCATAACCTAAGAGTTTCTCCTTAGCACCAGTCAGCAAATTTTTAGTTATTTCATGATGCCATTCAGATATAACACATGCAATCTTAATATCCTCTGCATTATTAATTTCAAAAGATCTGGTTAAATTTTTACCAGCTGTTTTAGTTGACATGCTAGTTATTTAAGTTTTCTATTCTTCCTAACTGAACTTCTACTAAGCTGGATTCATAAGAGTCTGGAAATTCTTCTTTAATTCTATTTAAAAAATTTATTGAAGATTTATATTTACCAATTTCTGAGCCTATAAGAGCTGCTTTAAATAAATATTTAGGCGTAGTATAAATATTATCATTA
>CABYCA010000024.1 GCA_902517365.1 uncultured Bacteroidota bacterium
ATTTGCATTTAGAGGTGGATTATCGTTTAGTTTAGGGGATATTATTATACCTGAGCAGAAACAACATCTTATAGATGATGCAAATAATCAGGTTGATGGAATTATTGGTAACTATAATATGGGTCTTATCACTAATAATGAAAGATATAATCAGGTTATTGATGTTTGGACATCTGCTAATGCAACACTTACTGAGCTTGCTATGAAACAAATTAGCGAAGACCAGCAAGGATTCAACTCAGTTTATATGATGCTTGACTCAGGAGCTAGAGGTTCAAAAGAACAAATAAGACAGTTAACTGGGATGAGGGGTTTAATGGCTAAGCCAAAAAAATCTAATGTTGGTGGTGGTGAGATTATTGAAAATCCTATACTGTCAAACTTTAAGGAAGGTCTCTCTATTTTAGAATACTTCATTTCTACACACGGAGCAAGGAAGGGGTTAGCCGATACTGCACTAAAAACTGCTGATGCAGGATACCTGACTCGAAGATTACATGATGTTTCACAAGATGTTGTTGTTAATGAGTTTGATTGTGGAACCCTTAGAGGAATTGAGGTGACTGCACTCAAAAAAAATGAGGAAATTGTCGAGACTCTTGGTGAGAGAATTTTAGGTAGAGTTGCACTAAATGATATAATTGATCCTTCAACTAATGAAGTGATAATTGAAGGTGGTAAATTAATTGATGAAGACACTGTAAGTAAAATTGAAAATACTCTTATTACATCTGTCGAAGTTAGATCTGCATTAACATGTGAAACTAAAAAGGGAATATGTGCTAGTTGTTATGGAAGAAATCTTGCAACTGGTAAGTCTATTCAAATTGGAGAAGCTGTCGGTGTTGTTGCTGCTCAGTCTATCGGTGAGCCAGGAACTCAATTAACTCTGAGAACATTCCACGTTGGTGGTGTAGCTGGAAATATTTCTGAGGAGAATTCTTTAATATCAAGATTTGATGGTGTTGCTGAAATTGAAGACTTAAAAGTTGTCAAAACTAAAGATAGTGAAGGTAATTCTTCAAATATTGTTATATCTAGAACTACAGAAATTAAGACTTTAGACTCTAAAACAAAAAATGTTTTAAGTACAAATAACATACCTTATGGTTCATATCTTAATATTAAAAATGGACAAAAGTTATCGAAAGGTGATATCATATGTAAGTGGGATCCTTTCAATGGTGTGATTGTCTCTGAATTTTCAGGAAAAATTGTTTATGAAAATATTGAAGTTGGTAAAACTTATCAAGTTGAGATTGATGAACAAACAGGGTTTAAAGAAAAAGTTATTACAGATTCAAGAGATAAAAAACTTATCCCAACACTTCTTATTCAAGATAAAAAAGGAGTAACTCTTAGATCATATAACTTACCTGTAGGGGCACATATTATGGTTGATGAAGATGAATCAATTGAAAAGGGTAAAATTCTGGTTAAAATTCCAAGAAAATCAGCTAAATCAGGTGATATAACTGGTGGTTTACCCAGGGTAACTGAATTATTTGAAGCAAGAAACCCTTCTAATCCAGCTGTTGTTTCTGAAATTGATGGAGTTGTATCCTTTGGAAAGATTAAAAGAGGAAATAGAGAAATCATTGTTGAATCTAAGTTTGGTGATATTAAGAAATATTTAGTTAAATTATCAAATCAGATTCTTGTTCAAGAAAATGACTTTATTAAGGCAGGTATGCCTTTATCGGATGGATCAATTACCCCAAATGATATCTTAAATATCAAAGGTCCCTCTGCTGTTCAACAATATCTTGTTAATGAAGTCCAAGAGGTATACAGGCTTCAGGGTGTTAAAATAAATGACAAGCATTTTGAAGTTGTTGTTAGGCAAATGATGAGAAAAGTTAAGATTATTGATACTGGAGATACATTATTCCTTGAAGATCAACTTACATTTAAAGATGATTTTATTGCTCAAAATGACAAATTATATGGTATGAAAGTTGTTGAGGATTCAGGGGATAGTGAAAACTTAAAAGTCGGACAACTTGTTTCTGCTAGGAATTTGAGAGACGAAAACTCAATGTTAAAAAGAGATGATAAAAAGCTAGTTGATGCTAGAGATGCAAAACCTGCAACAGCTTCAACTCAGCTTCAAGGTATTACAAGAGCTGCGCTTCAAACAAAATCATTTATTTCAGCAGCATCTTTCCAGGAGACAACGAAAGTTTTAAATGAAGCTGCGGTTAACGGAAAAAATGATATGCTAGAAGGTTTAAAAGAGAACGTGATTGTTGGTCATAGAATTCCTGCAGGAACAGGAATGAGAAAATACGATGATATCATTGTTGGCCCAAAAGATGAGTACAATAGCCTACTAATCAATAAAGAGGAAGAAGAGCTAAATTATTAATTTAACTCAATGTCAGTGGAAAAGGTAATTCTTGTTGATAAAAATGACAAACAAGTAGGGTTAATGCCAAAGCTTGAGGCTCATGAGAAGGGTATATTACATAGAGCCTTTTCAATTTTTATTTTTAATTCTAAATATGAGCTACTACTTCAAAAAAGAGCTTCTTCAAAATATCACTCTGGCGGATTATGGACAAATACTTGTTGTAGTCATCCAAGAGAAGGTGAAGATATCTTAGATGCAGCTAATAGAAGGCTTGATGAAGAGATGGGTATAAAAACAAGTTTAAGAAAAGTCTATGACTTTATTTATAAAGCTGAACTTGACAATCAATTAACTGAACATGAATTTGATCATGTTTTTTATGGTGTTTTTGATAACGATCCTATATTAAATAAAAATGAAGCTGAAGATTTTAAATGGGTTGATATGGAAACACTAAATAATAATATTATCAAAAATGAAGATAATTACACAGTTTGGTTTAAAATAGCTTTTGAGTATTTTTATAATTATTTAAAGAAATGAAAGTAACTGTAAGTAGAAAAGCACACTTTAATGCAGCTCACAAATTGTTCAGACCTGATTGGAGTGATGCAAAAAACAAAGAAGTCTTTGGTAAATGTGCTAATGAAAATTATCATGGCCATAATTATGAGTTAATAGTTAGCTTAACAGGTGAGATTAGTAAAGAAACTGGATACGTATATGATCTTGGTAAACTTAAAAATATCATCAAAAAGGAAGTTGAAGATTATCTGGATCATAAAAACCTAAATCTGGATATCGATGACTTCAAATCGTCAAATCCTTCTGCTGAGAACATTGCTGTTTTAATTTATAATAGACTTATTCCTTATTTTGATGTTAATTATGAATTAAAAATTACTCTATACGAAACACCTAGAAACTTTGTAGAGTATAGTGGTTAATCAATTGTAATTTCTTTTAAAATTTTTCCGTATTTAGAATCTTTTATGTTGTATGGTAGAGTATCGTAAATCATTTTGAGTAAATCAATATTTGCGTCAGGTATTTGACTTACTGTTATATACGGTGATATTTCATTATTCGCATTCGTTATCGAAAAGTTTAAAGTATATAAATATTTTTTTCTAATTAATTTTTCTAATTCCAAGTTAACTGAATCTATTTTTTTTTGATTATTTTCAATTTGTGAGTTATAAAATATTTCAAGTAAATCAAGATTTTGTGAATTGTATTGTCTCATTATGGAATTATACTCTTGAAATAGATCACTATTTCTTGATCCTGAAATTTCATAACTAGAGTCAAAAGTAGTAAGTCTTGTGTTAATTTCTATTTCACCTTTATTTCCAAAAAACGCAATAATATCATTTAATGAGTCACCGTCTTCCTTATCAAGGTATAGATAATAAATGTCAGGTTCTTCAATATTTGTGCTCAATTTATAATTACCCCCTCCTCTTAAATAAACTGAATCTAAGTTAACCACCAAAGAGTCTTTTTCTGTTTGGAGATACAACGCCCCTTTTTTCAAACCATCAATATTTCCTGAAATATTCATGTTTTTTTCATTTGAATTACAAGAAATTATAAGCGTTGTTATAATTAGAGTTATTATTTTTTTCATAT
Organism: uncultured Bacteroidota bacterium; assembly: GCA_902517365.1. Next base: position 3,986 of record CABYCA010000024.1, read on the forward strand.
TAAATATTTATCCAGTATGTAATCTTTAAATTTATTGATCTAAATTGAGATAATTTTTCTATGAGTTTTTTATAATCTAAAATTAATATTTTATAGCTAAATAAGATAATCTTTATTAGAGTATTATATTTGATTTAAATTAGGCAAAAATAAATGAGACTTACAATTTTTATTATTATTGGCGTCTTCTCAAGCTTGAATTGGGGATCTACTGGCCATAGAGTAATAGCAGAAGTTGCAAGTAATTATTTAACTGATAATGCAAGATTAGAAATTAACAAAATACTTAATGGAGAAACCCTTGTAAATGCCTCAACCTATGCTGATGATATAAAGTCTGATAGTAGATATGATAAGTATTATAATTGGCATTTTTTAAATATGGAATTGGATGATGAATATGAAGAAATTACTCCTTCAGAGAGGGGAGATGTTTTTATTGCTATAAATAAATGTATAGATATCTTAGAGAGCGACTCAGTATCTAATACAGACAAATCATTCTATTTAAAATTACTTGTTCATTTCGTTGGTGATCTTCATCAGCCGTTACATATTGGAAGGTATCAGGATAGAGGCGCCAATAGAATATATGTAAAATGGTTTGGAAGAAATTCAAATCTTCATAGGGTATGGGACTCTGAAATGATTAATAGTCATAACATGAGCTATAGTGAACTTGCATTAAATCTTCCAAATCCAGATCTCTTAATATCTGCAGAAGAAGCTAATGATTTTAAAAGAGGTGATGTCCTGAATTGGGTAGATGAGATTCATGAATACACTAACAAGATATATGGTGATGTATCTATTGATGATAAACTAGGTTATGAATACCAATACAAAAATTTTGGAACTGTAAAAGATCTACTATTAATTGGCGGAATTAGACTAGCTAAAATCCTTAATTATTTATTTGATTAGATCTATACTTCTGTTTATAAATTCAGTGAGCTCCTTACCAGTTAGAGTATTTTGAGAAAGTTTAGCAAGATCTACAGACTGTTTTATTAGACTATTTCTTTTTTTCTCTGTCCTTGTATTTAATATTTTACTCACTAATTCATGGTTAGTATTCACAATTAAAGAGAACATGTCTGGCATACTTCCCATTCCTCCGCCACCCGTCTGTTGCATCTCCTTCATTCTTCTCATAAACTCTGGTTGAGCAAGCATAAAAGGTAAAGACTTACTGTCTAAAGGCTCAAGTTGAACTGTATATTTATCATCAGAAACTGCATTCTCAATCATTGGTTTTAACTTTTCTTTTTCTTCATCTGACAATTTTGAGATTATTTGATCATCCTTTTTAATAAGATTTTCTAATGTATCAGAATCAACTCTTGAGAACTTGAGTTTTTCTTTTTTAGATTCAAGTTTCTGAATCAGATGGGGTATGATAGGTGAATCTAACAATAATACTTCATAGCCTTTCTCCTTTGCAGATTCAATGTAAGTGTACTGTTCATCTTTATTCTGTGCATATAAAATGATTAGGTTTCCATCTTTATCAGTCTGTAAATCTTTGGTTTTATCCTCTAACTCCTGATATGTGTAATACTTTTCATTTACTGAAGGATATAAATTAAAGGATTCAGCCTTTTCATAAAATTTATCTTCTGTAAGCATTCCATATTCAATTACAACTTTGATGTCATTCCATTTGCTTTCAAGATTTTCCCTTTCATTTTTGAATATTGAGCTTAACTTGTCTGCAACTTTTCTTGTAATATAATTGGTTATTTTTTTAACTGAAGAATCTGATTGAAGATAACTTCTAGATACGTTAAGAGGAATATCTGGGGAGTCTATAACTCCTTTTAATAGTCCTAAAAATTCAGGTACAATTCCTTCTACGTTATCTGTAACAAATACCTGATTCTGATAAAGTTGTATTCTATCTTTTTGAAGATTAAGATCATTAGATATTTTAGGAAAATATAATATCCCTGTTAGATTGAATGGATAATCAACATTAAGATGAATATGAAATAATGGTTCTTCAAATTGGTATGGATATAACTCTCTGTAAAATTGTTTATAGTCTTCATCCTTTAACTCAGACGGAGGTCTTGTCCATGCTGGATTTGGGTTATTAATGATATTATCAACAGTTTTCTTTTCATCTTTTTCTTCATCTTTTCCTGGAACAGTTTCCTCCTTTGTTCCAAATTTAATTGGATGTGGCATAAACTTGTTGTACTTGTTAAGAAGCTCTGTAATCTTACTTTCTTCAAGATAATCTTTTGAATCTTTTGAGACATGAAGAATAACTTCAGTACCCCTGTTTTTCTTATCACTCTTTTTCAAGCTATATTCAGGTGAACCATCACATATCCAGTGTGCTGCAGGGTCATCTTTGAAGGATTTAGTAATTATTTCAACTTTATCAGCAACCATAAATGAAGAATAAAAACCTAGACCAAAATGACCAATTATTCCAGTATCGTTTGAAGTTTCTTTATATTTTTCAAGAAATTCTTCAGCTCCTGAAAAAGCAACATCGTTAATATATTTTTTTACTTCATCAGAAGTCATTCCAACTCCATTATCAATAATATGTAGCGTTTTCTTCTTTTTGTCTACCTTCACTTCAACACCTAGATCCCCGATTTCCCCTTTAACTTCTCCTATGCTAGATAAATGTTGGATTTTTGTTAAAGCATCTGTAGCATTTGAAATAAGCTCTCTCAAAAAAATTTCTTGATCACTATATAAAAATTTTTTTATAAGTGGAAATATATTCTCAACAGAAACATTAATTTTTCCTTTAGCCATGATAATTTTTAATTAAGTTATTACAAAAAAAATACCAATCAATAAATATGACAAATTGACATTATTTTCTAATCAAATAAAGCCCAATAAAGTTTATTAATCCATTGAATGGCAGAAGTTCATAGCCTATTGTGTAACCTCCAATTAGTTCTGGAGGAATATTTCCAATCAATATTATTAGAATTATATTAACTATTACTACAAAATAGACTTTATTGTCGTCTATTTTATAATTGGTGAATATTCCAAAAGCAAATAGACCAAGAAGTGGTCCATATGTATACTGAGCAACAGTTAGTAGACTATCAATAACATTTTTATCCAAGTAATATCTAAAAAAGATTACTACTGCAATAAGTAAAGCACTCATTAATACATGAACATATTTTCTAGTTTTTTTTGAACTGGATTTATTACTATCTATTCTTAATATGTCTACACAAACAGATGTAGTTAGAGAGGTTAATGCACTATCAGCACTGCTATACGCTGCAGCTATCAAACCAAGTATAAAAGTTATTCCTAAAAACCCACCAAGTCCAGATCTTAATGCAATTTCAGGAAATAGAAGATCAGTTCTAGGACTATTATCAACTAATGGAATATTAATACCATTCTGATTAGAATATATATATAAAAGCGCTCCTAGAACTATAAATAGGAATGTAACAGCTGTCAAAATAAAGCTAAAAACAATCATATTCTTCTTTGCTTCTTTAATATTCTTACAAGTAAGATTTTTTTGCATCATATCTTGATCAAGACCTGTCATACAAATTGTTATGAAAGCCCCTCCAATTATTGACTTTAAAAAGTAACTTCTTTCCATAATACTATCTGTCACAAATATTTTATTAAATTCTTGGAATTCACTTGAAGTAACAAACTCTGCAAATGTCCAACCAATATCTTTATTTATGTAATGAATTGACAAAACAACTGCAAGTATCATTAAAGTTGTCTGTATAGTGTCTGTCCAAACTATTGTTTTTATTCCCCCTCTTCTTGTATATAGCCATATTAATAGAATTGATATAATTACAGTTATTTCATAAGGTATTCCAAAATCGTCTAGAACAAATTCTTGAAGTACAATAGCAACTAGATATAATCTAAAAGATGCACCTAAAACTCTTGATATTAAAAATGAAATCGATCCAACTAAATGAGATTTTTTTCCGAATCTGTCATATAAATATTCATATATAGATGTTAACCCAAGATTATAATAAATTGGTAACAAGATGTTGGCAACTATTAAATATCCAATTAAGTAACCTATTACAACCTGAAAGTATGTAAATTGAGATTCACCAACCCATCCAGGTACTGAAATAAAAGTAACTCCAGAAAGAGAAGCTCCAACCATTCCAAATGCAACAACAGCCCAATTTGAGCTTCTCTTTGCGTTAAAAAATGTTTCATTATTATCCTCTTTACCAGTAAAATATGAAATGGCAGTTAGTATCAAAAAATAAGATACTATTGCAAATAAAATAACTTGTGAAGACAACATTTTCGTAAATATACAAAAGAACTTACAACGAATATTTCTAAATTAGCTTAATGGAATTTCCATCTAAACTTCTTGAAAATTTGGTCTATAATATTTCACAATTATCTGGGATTGGAAAACGATCTGCACTAAGAATTGCATTAGAGATTCTTAGAAAACCAAAAGAATATTCAAGAGACCTATCTGAAAGTATTCTTGATTTTAAAACTCAGATCAAACATTGCTCTGAATGCCATAATATTTCCGATAAAGATATTTGTGATATTTGTTCAAATCCATCAAGAGATCAATCGATAATCTGTATAGTTGAAGATATTAGAGATGTTATTGCAATAGAGAATACCAATCTTTATAATGGATTGTATCATGTATTAGGTGGAGTCATTTCTCCAATTGAAGGAATAGGTCCTGAGGACTTAAATATCAATAGTCTTGAAAAAAAGATTATTGATAAAAAAATTAATGAAATAATTTTTGCTTTAAGTGCAACAATAGAGGCTGATACAACAAGTTTTTACTTATTTAAAATATTAAATAAACTTGATGTTAAAGTTTCAGTTCTAGCAAGAGGAATTCCTGTTGGAGATCAATTAGAATATACTGATGAAGTCACATTAGCAAGGAGTATTCAG
>CABYCA010000025.1 GCA_902517365.1 uncultured Bacteroidota bacterium
TATTAAGATTTTTTTTTGATAACTTTGTTTTGAAAAATGGCCAATAGATATAATTTAAGAGGAGTTTCGTCTGATAAAGAAGATGTCCATAATGCAATTAAAAATCAAGATAAAGGGCTTTTTCCAAAAGCTTTTTGTAAAATACTTCCAGACTATATTTCAAATTCAGATGATCATGCATTAATAATTCACTCAGATGGTGCAGGGACTAAGTCATCTTTAGCATATATATATTGGAAAGAGACATCAGACTTATCAGTTTGGAAAGGAATCGCTCAAGATTCAATAGTAATGAATTTAGATGATGTTGCTTGTGTTGGCGCTATAGACAACCTAGTGCTTTCATCAACTATTGGAAGAAATAAGAATAAGATACCAGGAGAGGTTATTTCCAAAATTATCTCAGGGACAAATGAAGTATTATCTTATTACAGAAAACATGGAATAAATATTTATAGTGGGGGAGGAGAAACTGCAGATGTTGGAGATTTAGTAAGAACTATAATTGTTGATTCTTGCTTATCAGTAAGAATAAAAAAGGATAATATAATTGATAATTCAAATATTAATCCAGGAAATGTTATTATAGGTCTATCCTCAACTGGGACTTCAATATATGACTTAGAGTACAATTCTGGTATTGGAAGTAATGGCCTTACGTCAGCTAGACATGATGTCTTGTCAAGCTATATTAAAAGTATTTACCCTGAATCATATGATAATGAAGTTCCAGATGAATTGACATATTGTGGATCAAAAAAACTTACCGATAAGATTGAACAAACTGATGTTGGTAAAATGCTTTTGTCTCCTACAAGATCTTATGCACCTCTACTAAAGAAAATATTTGATAAGGTCGGAAGAGATAAAATTAATGGAATAATTCATTGTACTGGCGGCGGTCAAACAAAGATTCTCCACTTTATTGATAATCTTCATATAATAAAAAATAATTTATTTGAAATACCTCCAATATTTGAGCTTATAATGAGTGAATCTAAAACAGATCCTAAAGAGATGTATAAAGTTTTTAACATGGGACACAGGATGGAAGTATATGTTGATGCAAAATATGCATCAAATATTATTGAAATAGCAAAGTCTGATGGAATTGACGCAAAGATTATAGGTGAAGTTTATAAATCAGATAAAAAGAAGTTATCTATTCAATCAGAATTAGGTAATTTTGAATATTAAACTATAAAATGCTATTAGAGAAAATAGATATCGTTGAAAAGAGATATGATGAGATATATCAACTAATTGGCAATCCTGAAATTATCGCCGATCAGAAAAAATATATTGAATTAAATAAAGAGTTAAAGGATCTAAGTAAACTTGTTAATAAAGGTAGATTATATAGAGACGCAATTGATCAAAAGAAAGAAGCTGAGGAATATTTGAACTCATCTGATGACAAAGATATGATTGAAATGGCAAGGGAACAACTTGAGGTTTCAAAAGAGTCTATTAATAATCTTGAGGAGGAAATAAAGATTATGTTAATTCCAAAAGACCCAGATGATTCAAAAAATGTTGTTGTTGAAATTAGAGCAGGCACTGGGGGTGATGAAGCTAGTATATTTGCTGGTGATTTATTCAGGATGTATACAAAATTTGCACAAGATAAAAAATGGAAGATTAGTGTAGTTGATACAAGTGAAGGAACAGCTGGAGGATTTAAGGAAGTTATTTTTGAAATTGCAGGTGATGATGTGTATGGGATTCTTAAATATGAATCGGGAGTACATAGGGTTCAAAGAGTACCTCAAACTGAGACTCAGGGTAGGGTTCATACTTCTGCTGCAACTGTTATGGTTCTTCCTGAGGCAGAAGAATTTGATGTAGAAATAAATATGAGTGAAGTAAGGGTGGATTATTTCTGTTCATCTGGACCAGGAGGTCAATCTGTTAACACAACCTATTCAGCTGTAAGATTAACTCATGAACCAACTGGAGTTGTAGCTCAATGTCAAGATCAAAAGTCTCAACATAAAAATAAAGAAAAGGCAATGAAAGTTCTTAGGTCAAGATTATATGAGATTGAACTTAATAAGAGGATGGAGTCTGATTCTCAAAAAAGAAATGAACTTGTTAAATCAGGAGATAGATCAGCTAAAATTAGAACCTATAATTATCCACAAGGAAGAGTTACTGATCATAGGATAGGATTGACGCTGTTTGATCTTCCAAAGATTATAGATGGAGATGTTTCAAAATTAATTGATGAAATACAACTCTTTATTAATACTGAAAGATTAAAAGAGGCAGGAGAGGTATAATGTTAAATAATAAAATTCAGAGTCAAATAATTAAAAAGAAGTCTTTTTTATGTGTAGGCTTGGATATTGACATTAATAAAATTCCAAGATCATTACTTACACTTGATGATCCAATTTTTGAATTTGCAAAACAAATTATAGATTCAACAAACGAGTATGCAATTGCATATAAACCAAATATTGCTTTTTTTGAAGCTCTTGGAGCTAAAGGTTATAAATCTCTTGAAAAAATTTCAGAATATTTAAATAGTAATTTTCCTGAAATTTTTACAATTGCTGATGCAAAAAGAGGAGACATTGGGAATACTTCCCGAATGTATGCTGATGCTTTTTTAAAAAACTTAGACTTTGATTCTATTACCGTTTCGCCTTATATGGGATCTGACTCAGTTGAATCTTTTCTATCTTTTGAAAATAAATATGTTTTTCTTTTAGCTTTAACCTCAAATAAAGGCTCTGAGGACTTTCAAGAGTTAATAATAAATAATTCTACTAAGCTCTATGAAAAAGTAATTAGGACATCAAGGAAATGGAAAAATAGTGATAAATTAATGTATGTTGTAGGAGCTAAAAATACTAAGGAAATTGGTAAGATTAGAAAAATTGTCCCAGATTCATATTTACTTGTACCTGGCATTGGAGCTCAGGGAGGAAATCTTGAAGAAATATGTAAATATGGATTAGATAAAGACCTTAAGCTGATTATCAATTCATCAAGGTCGATAATATATGCTTCTGATAATGCTGATTTTGCTCAAATGGCTAAAAACGAGGCAAAAAAAATTCAGATCGAGATGGAAAAGTATTTAAATAACATGTAATGATTCATTACACAAAGTTTATATCAAAAAATAAGAATGCAGAATGGATAACATTTGTTCATGGTGCAGGAGGGAGCTCAACAATTTGGTACAAGCAAATTAAATATTTTTCAAAAAAATATAATCTTTTATTACTTGATCTAAGAGGACATGGAAAATCTAAGTCAATTTCAATTAATCCATTTAAAAAAAAATATACTTTTAATTATATTACTAATGACATTTTAGAAGTAATTAATGCAGAGAAAATTAAAAAAACTCATTTTGTAGGAATTTCATTGGGTACTATTTTAATTAGAAACTTTGCAGAAAAGTATCCTGAAAGAGTTAAGAGTCTAATTATGGGAGGTGCTATAATGAAATTGAATCTTAGGTCTAAAATATTAATGTTTCTTGGTAATTCAACAAAGTCAATTCTTCCTTACATGTGGATATATAAACTACTTGCATTTATAATTATGCCTAATAAAAATCATAAAGAGTCTAGGTCATTATTTGTAAATGAAGCAAAAAAATTATATCAAAAAGAATTTAAAAAATGGTTTCAGTTAACAACCGAGTTAGTCCCATTACTTAAATTTTTCAGACAAATTGAGATTCAAATTCCTACCTATTATATAATGGGTGACCAAGATTATATGTTTTTGCCATCTGTAAAAAATCTTGTAAAAATTCACAGAAAATCAAAGTTGTGTATAATCTCAAATTGTGGACATGTAGTAAATGTTGATAAGCCTGAGATCTTTAATTCAAAGATGTTAGGTTTTCTTGACAATTCGCTTTAGTCTATTTTTTTAATACTTTCTTTTATAAAGTCTTTTTTTTGTCCAGGTTGATATATCTCATATTGCATATCGTCTTTGCTTTTCCTAACTATTTTCTTAACATCCTCAAGTAATAGTTTTGAGTCAAATACGATACCATCTTTTATGGTATACTTTACACCTCCAACTCGAGTTACCTCATTTCTCTTGTTAAGTTTTATTGCACCAGTCCCATATAGGACCTTGAGATTTTCAAGAGGATTTTCTTCAATAATTAAAATATCAGCTTTTTTACCAATTTCGATTGATCCAATTTGATCATCCATACCTAATGCTTCAGCACCATTAAGTGTAGCAGCCATAATCACCTCAATTGGATGGAAACCAGCCTCTCTTAGTAATTCAAGTTCCCTTATATATGCGAATCCATATAATTGGAAAATAAAACCCGAATCTGATCCTGCAGTGACTCTTCCACCTCGATTTTTATATTCATTTATAAATGTCATCCATAAATTGTAGTTCTGTTTCCATTCTACTTCCTGCTCTGTTCCCCAAAAATGCCAGTATGATCCATGAGAAATTTTACTAGGTTGATAAAATTCCCATAAACTGGGTAAAGTATATTCTTCATGCCATTCCGCTCTTCTAGCTCTGTGAAGATCTCTACTAGCTTCATAAATATTAAAAGTTGGATCTATGGTAAAATCTAACTCAATTAATTCATTCATTACTTCGTTCCAATGATTTGAATATGGTTCTGCAGCTTGTTTCCATAATTTTCCAGCTTCTTCAAATCTATGTTGCTCATTTGAATAATTATAGTTTGACGGATAGTTTTGAACGGCTCTATCATCAAAAAGTGCTTCAGGTAAACCATACCAATGTTCCATAGATGTTAGTCCTGCTCTGGCAGAATTTAAAACATTCCATTTTGCAACATTCAGTTGAGCATGATGCATTGCGGATCCAAGCCCTAATTGCTTATTTTCATCTAAAGCTGCTTCCATAATACTAGGCTTTGCTCCAAAAAACTTTATTCCATCAGCTCCTTTTTTTGCATTATATCTTACCCATTCCCTTGCCTCTTCAGGAGAACTAATTTCTTTTTTTGAGCCAGATCCAAAACTTGAATATATAATCAATCTTGGTGCAATTATTTCATTGTTATTACTCTTGTTCTTTAGATCAATACTATAATCTATTCCTCGTCCTCCAGGTTCTCTCACTGTTGTTATCCCATGTGCTAACCATAATTTAAAAACGTAATCAGCGTCTGCACCTTGTGACCCCCCTCCAATGTGTCCATGCATATCAATAAAACCAGGGAGAACATACATGCCTTCTGCATTTATTTCTTTTCCATTTTTACTTAATTTGGGTCTCATACTTTCAATAATATCAACACCAGGATATCCCACATTTCTAATAGATTTAATAATATTTTTTTCAATTACTATATCAACTGGTCCAACAGGTGGACTTCCATTACCATTTACTAATGTTGCACCTCTTATTATAAGTTGATCAAATGGACCGTTGGAAAATTTTTTTTCTTGAGCACCAAGAGTCATCAAAAAAAATAGGCAAATTAATAATGTAAGATTTTTTTTCATTTTAATTTAAAATTTTATTTATAAGTGTAAACCCCGCATAAGCCAGAACTATACAAAAAGATATACTAATTAAAATATATAAAATTGAGTTTAATAGATCATTAGACTTAATTAAGTTAAGATTTTCAAGAGAAAAAGCAGAAAACGTCGTAAGCCCTCCACAAATCCCAACTACTAGAAAATAATAATAGTCTGATTTTAACATATTATTACTTATCAGATATCCTATGATCATTCCAATAAGAAAACTCCCAACCATATTAACAGTTAATGTTGAGTAAGGAAAAGATCCTTGCGGAATAACTTTATTGAACAAAAATCTTAATGCAGAGCCAAATCCGCCACCGATAAAAACTAATAGAAATTCTCTCATTATCTAAATAAATTACTATAAGCAGCTATGATTGAGATAAATACAATAAATATTATAAGAATCACATAAGAATTCTTGTAATAAACTCTATTGAGATTTGAATCTTTAATATATGAATACCCTATAATTATGGAGAATAGGATTACAAATATTATGGCAAAAATAAGCTGTCCTTTAGTAAACATTAACTAATTTTATTAAACTTTTCAAATGTAAATTTAATAATTATGATAACTAATGCTATTGATGCTGTTAAGGAATTTAATAAAGCTTTTAAAATAGAATACTCTGAAACTCAAGAAGCAGATCTTGATGAATCAATTGTTGATTTAAGATATAGGCTAATGCAAGAAGAGAACAATGAATATCTAGAGGCTGCTAAGAAAAAAGACTTAGTTGAAATAGCAGATGCTCTTGGAGATAAATTATATATCCTTTGTGGGACAATTCTAGCCCACGGGTTACAACATAAAATTGTTGAGGTATTTAATGAAATTCAGAGAAGTAATATGAGTAAACTTAGTCTTGATGGAAAACCTGTTATTAGAGAAGATGGAAAAATTTTAAAAGGCCCAAATTATTTCAAGCCTGATATCAAGAATATATTAGATAGCTAGATTAGTCTTCTACCTTATATCTCCAGCCATGAGGGTCTTCAGATAAGTTTTGTTGAATACTTACAATAGACTCTTTAATTTTATCAGCATAACAATCAGCTATACTTTCAATTTCAAATTTATCCTCTTTGTATCCAAATGATGATATTTTTGCGATTACAGCTGCTGTTCCACAACCAAACATCTCTTTTAAGTTGCCTGCATCATATTCTTTTATTAGTTCCTTGACAGTTATGTCCCTTTCTTCAACATCAATTCCATGGTCCTTCGCAACTTGAATGACAGTTTTTCTTGAGACACCATCCAAAATAGTATCACTAGTTAATGGTGTTACAAGCTTATCATTTAATCTAAAAGCAATACTCATAGTACCTACCTCTTCAATCTTTTGATGATTTGTTGAATCTGTCCAGACAATTTGGTCAAATCCTTTAGCAATAGCTAAAGAAGTAGGATAGAATGCAGCCCCATAGTTTCCGGCAGCTTTTGCATATCCAGCACCACCAGGTGCAGCCCTGCTATATTTATCTTCAATATAAACACTTAAAGATTTTGAATAATATGAAGCACCAGGGGAGCATATTATTAAAAATTTATAATTAAGTGAGGGGCTAGCAGCTAGCATTTCAGATGAAGAAAAAATGAAAGGCCTTATATAAAGTGATGAACCTGGCTCATTTGATACCCAATCTTTTTCAATCTTCATTATGTTGTTTAAACCATCAAAAAAATATTTTTTTGGAAGTACTGGAATATTCATTCTCATACATGACTTTTCTAACCTATTATAGTTTTCCTCTGGTCTGAATAACCATAATTTATTAGCTTTATCCTTATATCCTTTCATACCCTCAAAAATAGCTTGTCCATAATGGAAAACATGGGTCGATGGATCAAGAGTCAAAGACTCATATGGTTTTATTATGGGAGATTCCCATAGACCATTTATAAAATTACATTCAAACATATGATCAGTAAAAATTTCCCCAAATTTGATAGAATTGAAGTCAACATCATTTATTTTTGTACTGTTAGATCTATTGATTTCCATATACTGCGAAAGATAAATAAAAAAATAATATGAAGCTATTAATAACAGGAGGCTCAGGGAATTTAGGTCAAAAAATAACTAAACTTGCTTTATCAAAAAATTATCAAGTAAATATTCTAACAAGAAATAAAAAGCTCTCCTCTAATGATAGTGGTCTAAAATATTACTATTGGGATCCAAGTTCAGGAATAATTGATAATACTTGTTTTATTGGTGTTGACTCAATAATCAATCTATCAGGTTTTAATGTTTTTTGTTATTGGTCAAATAAAAATAAATCTAAAATTTTAAAAAGTAGAATAGAATCTACATCATTC
>CABYCA010000026.1 GCA_902517365.1 uncultured Bacteroidota bacterium
TAATGATTTAGGATTAGCAACAGCAAATTCAATTTACGGTGTTTTAAATGGTGCTAGACAAGTTGAATGTACAATAAATGGTATCGGAGAAAGAGCTGGAAATACATCTCTTGAAGAGGTTGTAATGATATTGAGACAACATTCAGATTTAAACCTGTTTACAAATATAAATTCTAAGCTCTTGAATGAGACTAGTCAAAAGGTCTCAGAACTTATGGGAATGCCTGTTCAACCAAATAAAGCTATAGTAGGGTCTAATGCTTTTGCTCATAGTTCAGGAATACATCAGGATGGAGTTATTAAGAAGAGGGAAACTTATGAAATAATAGATCCAATTGATGTTGGCGTCAATAAATCTTCAATTGTTTTAACTGCTAGAAGTGGTAGAGCTGCACTTGCTTTCAGAATGAAAGAGTTTGGAGTTAATCTTACAAAAAAAGAGTTAGATGATGTTTATGGAGAATTTTTAGTTGTTGCTGATCAAAAGAAGGAGGTAAATGATTCAGATTTTCCATCAATACTTCAGAAAAAAAATATTAGCTATGGGTGAAACACTTTTTGATAAAGTTTGGGATTCTCATGTGATTGAAAGAATTGAAGATGGACCTGATGTTCTCTTTATAGATAAACACTTCATACATGAAGTTACTAGTCCAGTTGCATTTGTTGGGCTAAAAAATAGAAATCTAAAAGTAATGTATCCCCAAAGAACTTATGCAACAGCTGATCATAACACTCCAACAACAAATCAACATTTACCTATTAAAGATAGACTTTCAGCAATGCAAGTAAAGACTTTGGAAAAAAATTGTAATAAACACGGAATTGATTTCTGGGGACTTGGTCATAAAAAAAATGGAATTGTTCACGTCATAGGACCAGAAAATGGAATTACTCAACCTGGTTTAACAATTGTATGTGGAGACTCACATACTTCTACACACGGTGCTTTTGGTGCAATTGCTTTTGGGATTGGAACTTCAGAGGTTGAGATGGTTTTAGCATGTCAAACAATTATGCAACAAAAACCAATGAAAATGAAGATTAATATAGATGGAAAACTTTCAAGTAATGTTACACCAAAAGATGTTGCTATTTATATAATTTCAAAATTATCTTCATCAGGTGCTACCGGGTATTTTGTAGAATATACTGGAAGTGTTTTTAAAGACATGTCTATGGAAGGAAGGATGACAGTTTGTAATTTAAGTATAGAAATGGGGGCACGTGGAGGAATGATTGCTCCAGATGAAAAGACATTTGAGTATATGAAAGGGAAAGAATATGCTCCAAAAGAAGCTGAATGGGAAAGAGCAATGAGTTATTGGAAGACCCTAAAAACTGATAAAGATGCAACCTTTGATAAGGAATATAATTTTAAAGCAGAAGACATTGAACCTATGATCACATATGGGACTAATCCTGGTATGGCTATCCCGATATCAAAATCAATTCCAGAGGCTGATAAGTATGAATCAAAATCATCTTATAAGAAAGCGCTTGAATACATGGAGTTTAACGAAGGTGATAAAATGATTGGAAAAAAAATTGACTATGTGTTCCTTGGAAGTTGTACAAATGGTAGAATCGAAGATTTTAGAACTTTTGCTAGTTTAATTAAGGGGAAGAAAAAGTCTGATAACATAGATGCTTGGTTGGTTCCAGGTTCACATAAAGTTCTAAAAAGTATTAAAGATGAGGGAATACTTGATATTCTTACTCAGTCAGGTTTTAAACTTAGAGAGCCAGGTTGCTCTGCTTGTCTAGCTATGAATGATGATAAAATTCCAAAAGGTAAATATGCTGTGAGCACTACTAATAGAAATTTTGAAGGAAGACAAGGGCCTGGAGCAAGAACACTTCTGGCTAGCCCTCTAGTAGCTGCAGCAACTGCTATAACAGGAGAAATAACTGACCCAAGAGATATTATATGATATGGCTTACGATAAATTCAATATATTAAATAGTACTGCTGTTCCGCTCAACATTGATAATGTTGATACAGATCAGATAATTCCCGCAAGGTTTCTAAAAGCAACTGAGAGAAAAGGATTTGGCGATAATCTTTTTAGAGATTGGAAATATGATTCAGATGATTCATTGGTAGATTCATTCCCTTTAAATAATAAAGAGTTTCAAGGAAAAATTTTAATTGCTGGTAAAAATTTTGGTTGTGGCTCATCAAGAGAACATGCTGTTTGGGCAATTTATGATTATGGGTTCAGAGCAGTTGTATCAAGCTTCTTTGCAGATATTTTTAAAAATAATTGTTTAAATATCGGTGTACTACCAATCCAGGTTAGTGAACCTTTCTTGGCAGAAATCTTCTCAGAAATTGATAAAAATTCAAAAAGTAATTTTGAAATAAATCTAGAAAATCAGGATTTTAAAATTGTTAGCTCTGATAAAAAGGAAAAATTTGAAATTAGCACCTACAAGAAGAGTAATATGTCAAATGGTTTTGATGATATAGATTATCTCATTAACAAAAAGGATCAAATCTCAGCTTTTGCAAATAAATTAAGATACTAATGAAACGTAGTCTTGAAATAATGGATACTACTCTCAGAGATGGTGAACAAACATCTGGAGTTTCATATTCACCTAAAGAAAAATTAACAATTGCAAAGCTTCTTTTGGATGAACTTAAAATTGATAGAATTGAGGTAGCCTCAGCTAGAGTATCAGAAGGTGAATTAAATTCAGTAAAACAAATCACTAGTTGGGCAAAAAAGAATAAAAAAATTAAAAGTATAGAAGTACTAACTTTTTTAGATGATGGAAAATCTATTAAGTGGCTTCTAGATTCAGGATGTTCTGTCCAGAATCTTCTTACTAAGGGTTCTATTAATCATCTCAAATACCAACTAAAAAAAACCCCTTCAAATCATTTTAAAGACATCCTAGACACAGTTAGAAGAGCTGAAGAAAATGGAATTCAAACAAATATTTATCTTGAAGATTGGAGTAATGGAATGAAGAGTAGTAAGGAATATGTTATGGATTTTCTTGATTTCTTAAATGATAAAAGTATAAAAAGGTTACTATTACCGGACACATTAGGGATTCTTACCCATCATGAAACATACGAATATATTTCTGAGATAAAAATGAAATATCCGAATTTTCATATTGACTTTCATGGTCATAATGATTATGATTTGAGTGTTGGTAACTCAATGGAGGCAATAAGAGCTGGTTGTGATGGATTACACTTAACAATCAATGGTATGGGTGAAAGAGCTGGGAACACACCATTATCAAGTACTGTAGCAGCAATAAAAGACTTCATGCCCAATATTAAAATTAATGTAGACGAGAATAACTTGTTTAAGGCTAGTAAGTTGATATCTACATTTTCAGGACAGACTGTATCATCTAACAAACCAATTGTTGGCGAAAATGTATTTACCCAAACTGCAGGTGTTCACGCAGATGGTGATAACAAGAAAAACTTATACTATAACAATTTGAATCCTAACAGATTTGGTAGAAAAAGAAAATATGCTTTAGGTAAAACATCTGGAAAAGCAAACATCAAAAAAAACCTAGATGAATTAGGTATAAAGTTAAATGACCAAGAACTAGGAATTATCACATCGAAAGTTATAGAATTAGGAGATAAAAAAGAGAAGGTAACAATTGAAGATCTTCCATATATCATTAATGATGTATTAGACTATCCCACTAAAAAGAATAATATTAAGATTGAATCATATGTTCTTACACATGCAAAGACTCTGAGGCCATCAGTATCAATTTCATTAATTATAGATGATGTTCTATTTCAAGAAAGTTGTTCAGGAGATGGTCAATTTGATGCTTTTATGAATGCATTAAAGAAAATATATTCTAAACAAAAAAGAGCACTTCCAAAACTAATTGATTATGCTGTAAGAATTCCGCCGGGAAGTGACTCAGACGCATTCTGCGAAACAACAATTACATGGGACAGTGGTTCAAAAAAATTTAAAACAAGAGGGCTTGATACTGATCAAACGGTATCTGCTATCAAAGCAACTGAAAAAATGTTAAATACAGAATAATTATGAATTTAAAAATAGCTGTACTTCCAGGTGACGGAATTGGACCAGAAGTGACAAATGAGTCAATGAAGGTTTTAAAATGCATTGCAGATAAGTATAATCATAAGATTGAATTAAGTGAGGGACCAGTTGGTGCAATTGCTATTGAAGAATATAATGATCCATATCCGGACATTACTCATAAGCTTTGTGAGGACTCTGATGCAATTTTATTTGGAGCAATTGGTGATCCTAAATATGATAATGATCCTAAGGCAAAAATAAGACCTGAACAAGGATTACTGAAAATGAGAAAAAAGCTAGGACTGTATGCTAATCTTAGACCGACAATTATATTTGAATCTCTTCTAGACATGTCACCAATAAAAGAAGATAGAATTTCTGGAACAGATATTCTCTTTGTTAGAGAACTAACTGGCGGGATATATTTTGGAGAAAGAGGAAGAAAAGACAATGACAATTATGCTTATGATACTTGCCAATATTCTAAAGAGGAGATTATAAGAATAGCAAAAAAAGGATTTGAATATGCACAAAAAAGATCAAAAAAATTATGTTGTGTCGATAAGGCAAATGTTTTAGAAACTTCTAGACTTTGGAGAGAGACAGTACAAAGTATGGAAAAAGATTATCCTGAAATTGAGGTGTCATACGAATTTGTTGATGCTGTTGCCATGAGATTAATACAATGGCCCAGTTCCTACGACGTTTTAATAACATCTAATCTATTTGGCGATATTCTTACTGATGAGGCTTCAGTAATATCTGGTTCAATGGGATTGATGCCTTCAGCATCAATTGGATTAGAGAATGCCTTATATGAGCCTATACATGGATCATACCCAGAGGCTACTGGAAAACAAATTGCAAATCCAATAGCATCAATTTTATCATTATCTATGATGCTTGAATATTCATTTAACTTAAAAGATGAGTCTCAAATTATAAATAGAGCTGTTGAAGAATCTCTTACAAATAGATATACAACACCAGACCTAAGCGGTAATAATAAGGCATATTCTACTAAAGAAGTAGGAGACTATATAGTAGATTTTATCAAAAAAAGTTAAAGAATATAATCAGTTGAGATAAAATTAGAGTCGTTAGAATCTAATAATTTCTTTAGTATTCTATTGTTGTGAACATTATCCTTAGAAGCTACAAATGTCCTTATTGAAAATGCCCTTAAGGCGTCATGAACACTAAGAGTACTAACTGCTGAATTTTTTCTACCTGTAAACGGGTATATATCAGGACCTCTTTGACATGAGCTATTTAAATTAACTCTACAAACTAAATTAGCAAGGGTATCAATTAGTGGACCTATTTTCTTAGTATCACTTCCAAAAAGGCTTACTTGTTGGCCATATTCAGATTTAGCCATATCATCAAGGGGCTCATCTATTTTTTTAAATGGCATAATTGGTACTACAGGACCAAATTGTTCCTCCTCAAATACTTTCATAGAACTATTTACAGGATATAATACTGCAGGATAACAATAGTTATCTGTTACTTCACCTCCTTTTTCATTAATTACACTAGCACCTTTAGATACAGCATCATCAATCAAGTCTTTAATGTACATAGGTTTTGATGGCTCTGGCAATGGAGTGAGAAAAGCATCTTTGTCCCATGGCATACCAAATTTAAGATTGTCAACAGCCTTTGCAAATTTAGCATTAAATTCGTCTGCTATAGATTCATGAACATACAATACTTTTAAGGCAGTACATCGTTGTCCATTATAAGACAGAGAACCTGAAATACATTCATGAATTGTTAGATCTAAATCAGCATCTGGAAGGATAATTGCAGGGTTTTTAGCTTCCAGTCCTAGAACTAATCTAAGTCTGTTTTTATTTGGGTGTTGATCTTGTAGAGCAACAGCTGATGAACTATGACCTATTAAAGCCAACACATCAACATACCCTGTTTTCATTATAGGTGGACAGATTTTTCTTCCTCTCCCGAATAAAATGTTTACAACTCCTGGAGGAAAACACTCCTTAAAAGCTTTAAGTAATGGTGAAATTAATAAAACTCCATGTTTAGCAGGTTTGAATATCGTGGTATTACCCATCAGAATAGCTGGGATAAGAAGACAAAAAGTCTCGTTTAGAGGATAATTGTAAGGTCCAAGACAAAGAACAACACCAAGTGGACCTCGTCTAATGTGAGCATGTATACCTGAGTCTTTTTCAAATCTAGAAGAAGATCTATCAATATTTTTATATTCATCAATGGTATCATATATATATTTAACAGTTCTGTCAAACTCCTTTTCAGAATCAGTTTGATTTTTTCCTATTTCCCACATTAAAAGTTTCACTACTAAATCACGATGCTCTTGCATTTTGTCTGCAAATCTCTTCATACACTTTAACCTATCTCTAACTTTCATTGTTGGCCATTTACCTTGACCTCTATTAAATGCTTTTTTTGCAGATTCAAGAGCCTCTATTGCTGTATCAGAATCCATGTCAGGAATAGAGCCTAATAGGGTTGGAGAGTATTCATCCCCTTCTTTTATATTAATAGTAGAAAATACTTCAGAAGTATCACCATCCCATTTTTTTAGTTCTCCATCAAGAAGATATTCTCTACAGTGAATTTCATCAATCTTATATTTTTCCATGGATATAGTTTTTTTATATTAAAAGGCGTAGTGTATCTGGTTTTTCATTTAAATATTCTCCAAAGAAACTATTTTCTTTCATTCTTTTCATCAAGTCAGACAAATCTTTTGAAAATTTTAACTCTATTCCGACAATTGCTGTTGTATACTCTCTATTATTCTTTTTTACATATTCAAAAAAAGTAATATCATCATCTTGACCTAATACATTATTAACAAATTCTCTTAGTGCCCCTTTTCTTTGAGGAAATTTAACAATAAAGTAATGTTTTAGATTGGAATAAAGCAAAGCTCGCTCTTTTATTTCGGCCATTCTAGTAATATCATTGTTGCCTCCACATATAAGAACACCAATATTTTTATCTGAAATATCTTTATCATAAATCTCAAGAGCAGAAATACCAATTGCCCCAGCTGGTTCAACAACTATTCCATCCTTATTGTATAATTCAAGTATTGTTTGGCATATTTTACCTTCAGGGACAATTATTAAGTCATCTAAATGTTCTTTACAAATCTTAAATGGTATTTCACCAATCTTTTTTATTGATACACCATCTACAAAATTGTCAATTTTTTTTAATTCAATAATTTTATTTTG
>CABYCA010000027.1 GCA_902517365.1 uncultured Bacteroidota bacterium
GTATTTTGAATTTCAATAAAGTCAGCTTTAATACTAAAATTTTTATTTAAAAAATTAGATGCAAGATTTGAAATCTCTGATTTGATTTCCATTTAATTTATTATGTAATTTTCCTGTGAGTAGGTCCGTTATAAATTTGTCTAGGTCTACCAATTGGATTCTTAGAATCTCTCATCTCTTTCCATTGTGCAATCCAGCCTGGAATTCTACCAAGTGCAAACATAACAGTAAACATATCAGTTGGAATTCCCAATGCTCTATATATTATCCCTGAATAGAAATCGACATTAGGATATAAGCTTTTTTCAATAAAATATTTATCATTTAATGCTTTTTCCTCTATTGATTTTGCAATATCTAAAACAGGGTCATCAATTCCTAGATCATTTAGTACCTGGTGAGCTGCTTTTTTTATAATTTTAGCCCTTGGGTCAAAGTTCTTGTATACTCTGTGACCAAATCCCATCAATCTAAATGGATCTGATTTATCTTTTGCCTTATTTATATACTTATCAATATTTGAATTATCGTTTTTAATAAGTTCTAACATCTCAATTACAGCTTGATTGGCGCCACCGTGAAGTCTTCCCCAAAGAGCACCTATACCTGCTGAAATAGATGCATAAAGTCCAGCATATGAAGAACCAACAATCCTAACTGTAGATGTTGAGCAATTCTGTTCATGATCAGCATGAAGTATTAAGAGAGTATTCAAGGCATTAACTATAACATCATTTTGAACATACTCTCTATTAGGAAGAGCAAACATCATATATGCAATATTCTCAGTGTATGATAATTTATTATTACTATAATTAAGAGGTAATCCTTTAATTTTTCTAAGTGTCCATGATGAAATAATTGGGAATTTTGATAAAAGCCTTACTGTGGATATATACATTTTATCATCTTCAGTTGTTCCTTTTTTATCATCAATAGAAATCTTTGTTTCATTAAGAGGATTAAATGCAATTAATGCAGAGGTTAAGGATGATAATACACCCATAGGGTGAGCAGACCTTGGGAAACTTTTGAAGATACCTTTTAAGTCTTCATCAACTAGAGCTTCTTCCCTAATATCATCTTGAAATTTATTTAATTGTTTTTCAGTAGGTAAGTCTCCAAAAATTAGAAGATAAACCACATCTAAAAAAGATTTTTTTTCACATAATTCATCAACCGAGTAACCTCTGTATCTTAGGATCCCATTTTCACCATCAAGATAAGTAATATTACTAATACAATGACCTGTATTCTTATAGCCTGGATCATAGGTGATTAGACCTGTCTCAGCTCTTAATTTGTTTATATCAATTGCTTCTTCATCCTCTGAACCAGTTATTATTGGAAAAGTATAAGATTTACCATTATATTCAATTTTTGCAGATTTATCCATCTATAGGTATTTCTACAAATTTAAATTACCTACAGTTAAGAAAAAAATTAAATAAAATTTAAATTTTTAGAAGTTTAAATTAAAAGCGTTTTTTCCAAGAAATTTGGCTGAGCCACCTAATTCTTCCTCAATTCTAATCAATTGGTTGTATTTAGACATTCTGTCACTCCTTGACATAGAGCCCGTCTTTATCTGTCCTGTATTAAAAGCAACACAAAGATCTGCTATAGTTGAGTCCTCAGTTTCTCCAGATCTATGGGATATAACTGAAGTAAAGTTATTTTCTGATGCTAGATTAATACATGAAATAGTCTCTGTCAAAGATCCAACTTGATTAAATTTAATTAGAATTGAATTTCCAATTTTTTCGCTAATTCCCTTTGATAACCTTGAGTTATCAGTAACAAACAAATCATCACCTACCAGTTGAACTTTATCTCCAATTTTCTCTGTTAAGAGCTTCCATCCGTCCCAGTCATTTTCATCCATTCCATCCTCAATTGAAATTATAGGATATTTTTCACAAAGATCAACTAAAAAATTGACCTGTTCTTCAGATGTTAATTTAGAACTATTACGACTTTCAAATACTGAGTAATCATAATATCCATCTTTAAAGAACTCTGAGGAAGCACAATCAAGAGCTAGCATAACATCATCGGTCATTTTATATCCAGCTTTTTCAACTGCTTGAATAATTGTATTAATAGCATCTTCTGTACCCTTTAAATTAGGCGCAAACCCACCTTCATCACCAACTGCAGTTGAAAGACCTCTAGACTTTAGAATTATTTTTAAATTATGAAAAACTTCATTACCAATTTGTAGGGCCTGACTAAAACTAGTTGCTCCAATTGGAACAATCATAAACTCTTGAAAAGAGATAGGTGAATCAGAATGACTACCTCCATTGATAATATTCATTAATGGCACAGGTAGTATGTTTGAATTATTATCTCCTAAATACTTGAAAAGAGATATTTTTTTTTCTAATGCTGCTGCTTTTGCAACTGCCAATGAAACGGAGAGAATTGCATTAGCCCCTAATTTTGATTTATTAGGAGTACTATCAAGCTCTATCATCTTTGAATCAATTAATTCTTGGTCAAAAACTGATAAATTTTCTAATTTTTTTAAAATTAATCCATTCACATTTTTAATTGCTTCAAATACTGATTTACCCATAAAATCTTTAGTATTATCTCTTAACTCTACAGCCTCATGTTGACCAGTTGATGCACCCGAAGGAACAGCAGCTCTTCCTAGCACTCCATTTGAGGTAATTACATCAGTCTCAATTGTAGGGTTGCCTCTTGAATCAAATATTTGTCTTGCTACAATACTCTTAATTTTTGTCATTATTGATTAAGTTTTGAAAGAAATTGATCAAATAAATAGTTTCCATCATTAGGGCCTGGTCCTGCTTCAGGATGATACTGAACTGAAAAGCAATCCTTTCCTTTAATTTCAAGACCTGCTACTGTCTGATCATTGAGATGTTTATGTGAAATTTTTACAGATTTATTTGAAACTGCAGTATCATAGTCAACTGCAAAGCCATGATTTTGTGAGGTAATCTCACCTTTACCAGTATTTAAATTTAAAACAGGATGATTAATCCCCCTATGCCCGTTAAACATTTTATAAGTCTTGATCCCATTAGCGAGAGCAATTACTTGATGACCGAGACATATACCAAAAAGAGGGTAATTTTTTTCAAGTATTTTCTTTGTGGTATTTATTACCTGTTCAAGTGGTTCTGGATCACCAGGACCATTTGATAGAAAAAATCCATTAGGTTTAAACTTTAACATCTCGTCAATATCAGTATTATAGGGAAATACTTTTATGAATAAACCTCTTCTTGAAAAATTTTCAAGAATATTTTTTTTAATTCCAAGATCTATCACAGCTAATCGGGCTTTAGAATTGCTGTCACCGATTTCATAAGAGTTTTTTGTGGATACCTTTGAGGCAAGTTCTAGACCATCCATAGTTGGAAATTTATCAAGGTTTTTTTTTATTGTATCAATTTTATCAGTCTCAGTTGTGATTGCAGCGTTCATAGCTCCATTATCCCTAATATATCTTACTAATGCTCTTGTATCAACATCACACAGTGTAACTAAATTCTTTGATTTAAACCATTCTTTTAATGATTTAGAATTTGTTCTTGAATTAACTGAGCTAAATGATTTACAGATTAAACCACTAATAAATATCTCTTTTGATTGAGACTCAGACATTTTTATTCCGTAGTTACCAATATGTGAAGTTGTAGTAACCATAATCTGGCCAAAATATGAAGGATCAGTAAAAATTTCTTGATAGCCTGTTACTCCTGTATTAAAACAAATTTCACCATAAGAAGTACCATCAATACCAGCAGAACGACCATAAAAAATCGTACCATCAGCTAATAGTACGAGACCTTTTTTTCTTTTTTGGTTGGACATTTCGGATAATAAAATTAAACAAAAAAAGGATACATGTAAAAACATATATCCTTTTGTTAATTACTTTTTATAAGGTATTATTCAGATGTTGATTCTGTAACGGGAACTTCATTTTTATTAGAAGTAGCACTATTATATATAACATTGAAATCAACCAGTTCAATCATAGCCATTGAAGCATTATCTCCCATTCTATTACCTAATTTAATAATCCTTGTATATCCACCAGGGCGATCAGCAACCTTAATTGATATTTCATCAAATAAAATTTTTACACCAGCCTTATTCCTAAGTTTAGTAAAACATAACCTCCTATTATGAACATTATCTTTCTTGGACTTTGTAATTAAAGGTTCAATAAATATTTTTAATGCTTTTGCCTTTGTTAAAGTAGTAGTAATTCTTTTGTGTTCAAAAAGAGAGACAGCCATGTTTGCTAATAAAGCTTTTCTATGAGCAGTCTTTCTACCTAGTTTTATAACTTTTTTACCGTGTCTCATTTTCTAATATTTAATCTTTATCTAATTTATATTTAGCAAGATCCATTCCAAAAGATAGTCCCTTAAGTATAACTAATTCCTCCAATTCTGTAAGTGATTTCCTACCAAAGTTTCTAAATTTCATAAGATCATTTTTGTTAAATGAAACAAGATCACCCAGAGTATCAACCTCAGCTGCTTTAAGACAGTTTAGTGCCCTAACTGACAAGTCCATATCAATTAGTTTAGTCTTTAATAATTGTCTCATATGGAGAGACTCCTCATCATATGTTTCTGATTGAGCAATTTCGTCTGCCTCTAATGTTATTAATTCATCAGAGAATAACATGAAGTGGTGAATTAATATTTTTGCAGCTTCTGTCAAAGCATCTTTTGGATGGATTGATCCATCAGTAAGAATCTCGAAGACTAACTTTTCATAATCTGTTTTTTGCTCTACTCTGAAATTTTCTATATTAAATTTAACGTTTTTGATAGGCGTATAGATTGAGTCAATAGAAATTACACCTATAGATTCAGTCTGTTTTTTGTTTTCTTCAGCTGGAACATAGCCCCTTCCTTTCTCAATTGTAAGCTGAATAGATAGCTTAACATCTTTTTCCAGACTACATATAACTAGATCCGGGTTCAGTATTTGGAACCCTGAAATAAATTTTTGCAGATCTGAAGCCTTTAATGTCTTTTGATTGCCCACTATAACATTTATATTCTCATTATCTACATCATCAATTTGTCTCTTCAATCTTATTTGTTTGATATTAAGTATTATTTCAGTTACATCTTCAACAATGCCTTCAATAGTTGAAAATTCGTGGTCAACACCATCGATTTTTATTGAAGTAAAGGCGTAACCTTCAAGTGATGATAATAAAACTCTACGCAGAGCATTCCCTATTGTCAAACCATATCCTGGTTCTAAAGGTCTAAATTCAAATTTACCATGAGATTCTGTAGAATCAATCATGATCACTTTATCTGGTTTTTGGAAGTTTAAAATTGACATATTATTTATTTTGAGTATAATTCAACGATTAATTGTTCTTTTATGTTTTCTGGAATTTGATCTCTCTCAGGAATTGATACAAATTCACCTTCTAATCTTTCTCTATTAAACTTTATCCACTCATATTCAGAGTTGTTTTCTAATAAAGAACTTTCAATTGCTTTTAAGGACTTAGATTTTTCTCTTATTGATATTATATCTCCTGGCCTTAATGTGTAGGATGGTATATTAACAATAGATCCGTTGACTGCAACATGTTTGTGAGATACTAGTTGTCGTGCACCATCTCGGGTTTTTGAAATACCCATTCTAAAAACTACGTTATCTAGTCTTGACTCACAAAGCTGAAGGAGAAGCTCTCCTGTAATACCTTTACCTCTATTTGCTTTATCATATATATTTCTAAATTGCTTTTCTAGTATTCCATAGGTATACTTTGCTTTTTGCTTTTCCATTAGTTGAACAGCATATTCAGACTTCTTAGCTCTTCTTTTATTATTTCCGTGTTGACCTGGAGGGTAATTTTTCTTCTCGAGAGTTCTGTCTTCTCCAAATAATGGTTCTCCAAACTTTCTTGAAATTTTTGTTTTTGGTCCTGTATATCTTGCCATTTATATTATAATTAATTAAACTCTTCTTCTTTTAGGTGGTCTACATCCATTATGAGGAACTGGTGTAACATCAACAATTTCTGAAACTTCAAGCCCATTATTATGAAGTGTTCTTATTGCGGATTCTCGTCCATTTCCAGGTCCTTTCACGAGGACTTTAATTCTTCTTAGACCAGCATCAAAAGCTATTTTTGCACAGTCTTCAGCAGCTGTTTGAGCAGCGAAAGGAGTATTCTTTTTTGAACCTCGAAACCCCATCTTACCGGCAGAAGACCATGATATTACTTCGCCTTTTAAATTTGTAATTGATATTATGATATTATTAAATGAAGCATTTATGTGAGCTTCACCATTAGATTCAACAATTACTTTTCTTTTTTTATTTGTAGATTTTGCCATGATTACTTAGTCGCTTTTTTCTTGTTAGCTACAGTTTTTCTTTTTCCTTTTCTTGTCCTAGAATTATTTTTTGTCCTTTGACCTCTTAATGGTAGACCAGTTCTATGTCTTATACCTCTATAACTTCCAATATCCATTAACCTTTTAATGTTTAATTGAGTTTCTGATCTCAATTCACCTTCGATTGTTAGATTTCCTACGACTTCTCTTACACTAGCAATATCGTTGTCATCCCATTCTGAAACCTTTTTATTATAGTCAACTTTTGCGTTTCCTAATATTGTCATTGCTAGACTTTTACCGATACCGTATATGTAGGTTAGAGCTATAGCTCCTCTTTTTTCCTTTGGTATATCAATTCCTGAAATTCTTGCCATAATTAACCTTGTCTTTGTTTAAATCTTGGATTTTTTTTATTAATAACATATAATCGTCCTTTTCTCCTAACGATTTTACATTCACTACTTCTCTTTTTTATTGATGCTCTTACTTTCATTATAATTTAATTTACATTCTAAATGTTATTCTTGCTTTTGTCAGATCATATGGACTCATTTCAAGCTTTACTTTATCTCCAGGTAATAGTTTGATATAATGT
>CABYCA010000028.1 GCA_902517365.1 uncultured Bacteroidota bacterium
TCTTTCTGAAGAGATTTATAATTGGCCTTATTGGTTTAATCACTCACAGAACATTTAGAAGCAAAAAATTTCTAATTAAAGGTTCAAAAAACTTAGTTAACCTTCCTGAATCAAATGTACTATTTGTTAGTAATCACCAGACTTATTTTTATGATGTAATTGCAATGCTCCATGTCTTTAACTCAACCGTGAAAGGTAGAATAGACTCAGTTAAAAGACCAAAATATCTTATTAGTCCTAAAACAAATCTCTATTATATTGCATCCCTAGAGACCATGAAAAAATCATCAATTACAAAATTATTAACTTATGCAGGAGCTGTATTAGTTCAAAGAAGCTGGCGAGATTCTGGAGAATCAGTTACAAGGAATATTAGATCAGAAGATACTGACAACATTAAATTAGCTCTCAATGATGGATGGGTGATAACCTTTCCAAGAGGAACAACAGACAATTCAAAACCAATTAGGAAAGGGAGTGCATTTATAATAAAAAGTAATTCTCCTATAGTGGTACCTATCAAAATAAATAATTTTAATAAAGTTTTTCAAAGAAACGGGTTGAAAGTAATTAACAGAAGAAAAGAATTTTCTATTGAAATAATGAAACCTTTATCAAAAAAAATGAATAAAAAAACAATTGGAGAAATAACTAAGGAATTAGAGAAAATAATCAAATAAGAATCAAATAAATTTCTTAATTTGTTTGAATGATCTCCATACAACCAATTCTCATACCAGATGCTCCTGAAGGCTGAGAAACATAATCATCTTGACCATTGTGAATAATCACAGCCTGATTGAAAAGGTCATTCCTATCACCACATCCCAAACACCAGAGATCAGTAGCAAATTTTAACATTCCATGACCAATACTATCAATTTCAAAATTACCAATTGCGCCAAGGTGAAATCCAGTAGGGTCTCCCCATTTTCCATGTTTAGTATCAGTTGGATTCCAATGTCCACCTGTACTTAATCCGTCATTAGAAGAACAATCACCAAATTCATGAATATGAATTGCTTTAAAGCCTGGGTCTAAACCAAAAACATGTGCTTCTAGATAAACTGAATCATTTTTTTGAGTAAACGTAACAGTTCCAGAAATTGGCGAGTTATTTAAAGGTTTTATGGTATTTTTTACAGAAATTACATCTTCTTTTTGATTACATCCAAAGGATGTTATTATAAAGAAAATTATAATTAATTTTGAAATTGAATTTTTCATAAAACAAATTTAAAATATTATATGTACAAAAGAAATTTTTTTAA
This sequence comes from uncultured Bacteroidota bacterium, assembly GCA_902517365.1. The sequence goes on from CABYCA010000028.1 coordinate 1,272, forward strand.
AATATATGTACTTCTCTGGTTTATATCAGGTTGTAAAATTTCTTATAAAACGTATGAATTTGAAAAAGCTCCTGAAATACAAAAACCAGATTATAGTAAAAGTGAAAGCTGGGCAGTCATCCCGGAAAAGATTCCAAATCTAATTTCTGACTTCTACGATAAAAAGAACGAAATAAAAGATGCAGATGTTTTTTTTATATATCCTACTTTGATTGATGGAAAAAATATGAAGGCCTGGAACTCAGATATATGGGATCGACATATTAGAAATGATGTTTTAAATAGACCAGTGAAGTATCAAGCATCTGCTTGGATTGAATCTGGAAACTTATATGTGCCATATTACAGGCAAGCACATTTGAGGGTTTTCAATAAAAAATTTGAAGCTGATGGAAAAAAGGCTTTAGATCTTGCATACAAAGATTTAAGAAATGCATTCATCTATTTCATTGAGAATTACAATAATGGTAGACCATTTATTATTGCTTCACATAGTCAAGGTACGTTGCATGCAAAAAGACTTATTTCGGAGTTTATTGATGGCAAAAAAATTCAAGAAAAGTTAATTGCTGCATACTTAGTTGGATGGAAAGTAGATCCAAATGAGTTTGATTATATAAAGCCAATGAGTTCACCTGATGAAATTGGAGGTTTCCTTGCCTGGAATACTTATAAGATTAATAAATACCCTAGAAAAAATACATATGAGGAATACTTCAGAGGTGGTGTAACATCAAATCCTATAACTTGGGATCAATCAACTGAAACTGATAAAAGTTTACATAAAGGACTACTCTACAGAAACTTAAAAATTTTTCCAAAAAGTTTAAGTATTAAGCTTATTGATGGTATGATTTGGTCGACAGTCCCAAACCTACCGGGTAAAATTTTTTTTAGTACAATCAATGATTATCACTTTGCAGATATAAACCTATTTTGGTTAGATATTCAAGAAAATGCTAAACAAAGAGTGAAAGAATGGTATAAAAAAACAAATAATTTCTGATTTTTTATTAAATTCATATTTAAATAAAAAAACTATGGCCTCATCAAAAAAATCTCGAAGAAAATTTATAAAAAATTCAGCATTAGCATCATCACTTTTCATTGTACCAAGGCATGTCCTTGGAGGTGCTGGCTATACTGCACCTAGTGATAGACTTAATTTAGCTGGTATAGGATTACACGGAAAAGGAAACTCTGACATACTTCATGCGAGTGTTGGTGGAAGAGAAAATGTTGTTGCACTTTGTGATGTTCATCAAAATGCATACGGAGCTCAAGTTGCTGCTGAAAAATTCCCAAATGCAAAATTTTACACTGATTACAGAGAAATGTTAGAAAAAGAGAATCTGGATGGAGTAACAGTCTCTACTCCTGATCATACTCATGCTAATATTTCAAAGGCTGCTATGGAAAAGGGAATTCATGTCTATGTCCAAAAACCATTGACGCATAATGTAAAAGAGGCAAGAATGCTAACTGAGCTTGCAAGAAAGAATAAAATTGTTACTCAAATGGGAAATCAAGGAGCATCAAATCCCGAGCAGAAACTAATACAAAAATGGGTAAAAGATGGCAGAATTGGTAAGGTTCATGAAGTTCAAATGTGGACAAATAGACCTGTATGGGCTCAAGGTATTGCAATGAAAAAACCTGATCCATCTCAAAAACCTGAAGGAATGGACTGGAATTTATGGATAGGTCCTGCAGAAAATAATGGATACACACCAGGTCTTCATGCATTTGATTGGAGAGGATTCTGGGATTATGGAACAGGTGCTTTAGGTGATATGGGTTGTCATATTATGGATGCACCAATAAAATCACTCGGTCTTTTTGAGCCATATAGCATAGAAGCGAGTGTTTCAAATTTACCTTATGCAAGTGCATTTACACCATCACCAACAATTGATGAGGCTTGTCCATCTAGTTCTTTTGTGACCTATAAGTTTAGACCTTCTAAGATTAATGATTCAGAAGTAAAAATGACTTGGATGGATGGTGGGTTAAGACCTTCACATCCTGACATAATGACCGATACTGATGATATAGGTGAAAATGGTGTTTTAATGTTTGGTGAAAATGGTTTAATATTCTGTGATAACTATGGTGTAAAAGCAAAACTCTACATTAAAGGACAAAATGGACCTGTTGAGAAAGGTGAAATTACAGGAATTAATTCAGTTGAATTTGGACATCAAAATTATTGGATAGATGCGATTAAGGACGGATTCGGAAGTGAAAAACATATGAATCTAACATCTAATTTTGATTTTGCTGGTCCATTATCTGAGATTGTTCTATTAGGAAATGTAGCAATTAGAAGTAGTCTTCTAAAAAGATCACCAAGGAGTAGTGTATTGATTGGCAAAAAAAGGTTATCGTATGATAACAAAAATATGATAATTACAAATCTTGATGAAGCAAATCAATTTTTAACTAGGAATTATAGATCAGGTTGGGAAGTTTAAAGATCCATATTTATTGACAGAATAACCCTCCTATTTTTCTTCCTCTCACTAAGAGGTATGCTAGGATAATTTGGCTTATTTTCTCCAAAAGCCCTAGTATTTAATCTTGAATCTTGAACACCATTTTCAATTAAATTATTTTTAATTGTATTAGATCTATTCTTTGATAGATGCATATTATAATCAGATTCTCCCTCTGATGACGCATGCCCATCTATGTTAATTTTTATATAATCATATTTGTCTAATATTTTGCTTAGATTATAAATATTTGATTCCTGGACTTTATTTAATTCATAATTATCAAAATCAAAGAAAAATTCTGAATAACTACTCAGAAAATTAGAAAGAGAAACTGGTAGCATTGGACAACCTCCGAGTTTTATTTCCCCTGCCTCATCTGGACAATTATCATTAATATTGGGTATACCATCATTATCTAGATCTGATAACTTACACCCAGCATTAGATTTTGGACCAGCTATATTTGGGCAATTATCAATATTGTCAACTAAACCATCACCGTCTGAATCAGGACAAGGAGCTCCATTTAAACCAGCTTTATTTGGACATGGATCAGTTAAATCTGAAACGCCATCTCCGTCTGAATCAGGACATCCTCCGATAGAATTTAATCCAGGTCTGTTTGGACATTGGTCTTTTTCATCCGATATTCCATCTCCATCTGAATCAGGACATCCATTTAGTTCTGAGAGACCTGGAAAATCTGGACAATTATCTTTTTTATCAGGAACTCCATCTCCGTCTGAATCCCCTTTACCAAAATTAAATTTTATTCCAACAATATGTTGAAGGTTGCTGTAAGCATTTTTTTCATCTAATGATTTATAGCTAACACCTGTATTTAAAGCAATATTTTTTGAAATTTGAAAATCAATTCCAGCTCCAAATGATGGTCCATAAGAGGTTTTTTTTGATCCAAAACTGATATCACTTTCTCCAAAATTAGATAATCCATAACCTGCATATAGATATGGATTTGTATCCATTCCCAAAAACTTTGAATCTCCTGGAATGTTGTATTTAATAATTCCATCTAAAGAATAATAATATAAATCTTCATTTGAAACATTAACCTCATTTTCTGAATAATTTATACCTAATGAAAAGTTATTAAAAATATATCTTGAGAGACTAAGCGTTGGGAGTTTATAACCTGTTTTATCAGATTCTTTTGCATTTACAGAATTGATTCCAAACTCTAATAACCATGGATTTTCTTCATTCTGGCTGTAAACTGAGCCTGAAAAACACATTAATAATGCTAAAGAAAGTTTATGGTTTTTCATGTTAGTATTAAAATATGAAAAAATTTTGTTAATCCATAAGTTTAAATTATAATTATAAAAATTTAAAATATGAGTGAAAAAGTAAGGGTTCTTGTTATTGGATGTGGAAATATGGGAGCATCTCATGCTTCAGCATATCACAGTCATCCAGGATTTGAAATATGTGGACTAGTCTCAAGAGGAAACAGTAAGGACATTTTAAATACTTCTTTAAAAAGTAATTACAATACTTTTTCAGATTATAAGCAGGCAATATTTGAGACTAATCCTGATGCAGTTTGTATCTCAACATATCCTGATACTCATGAGGAAATATCTTTACATGCACTTGAGAATCACTGTCATATTTTCCTAGAAAAACCTATTGCTGCTGATTTAATTGGTTCAAGAAAGATTATAGATAAAGCTGAAGAAGTAAATAAAAAGTTAGTAGTAGGATACATACTAAGACATCATCCAATTTGGAAAGAATTTATTAAGGAATCAAAAAAATTAGGAAATCCTGTAGCTATGAGAATGAATCTTAACCAACAAAGCTCTGGTGAAACTTGGGATGTTCATAAAAACCTCCTTGCATCTTTGAGTCCTATTGTTGACTGTGGTGTTCATTATTTGGATGTTATGTGTCAAATTACAGAGTCAAAACCAATTAGTGTATCTGCTATTGGTGTCAGGCTTTCAGATGAGATTCCTAATGATAATTACAACTATGGTCAACTTCAAATAAGGTTTGAAGATGGCTCAGTAGGTTGGTATGAAGCTGGTTGGGGACCGATGATAAGTGAAACAGCTTTCTTTGTTAAAGATGTTATAGGTCCAAAAGGTTCTGTATCCATTGTTTCAGACGATGATACTTTTAAGAAAGACTCTGATAACCTAGAAAATCATACAAAAAATAATTGTCTTAAAATACACAGTTCAAAATTAGATTCTGACCATAATTTTATATCACCTAATAGAAAGATTGTCTACGATGAGGATCCCTCTCATCAGGATTTGTGTAACTATGAACAAGAATATTTCTTCAAATCTATTTCCGAGGATATTGATTTGAAATCTCATATGGAAGACGCGTATAAAAGTCTTCAAATTGCTCTTTCTTGTGATGAAGCTGTTAAAAAAGGTAAAACAGTATTCTTAGATTAAAAGAATCTTTCTTTAATTTCCACTGCTATAATAATGGCAAAAATTAACGCTAATGTTCCTATGAAAATTCCTCCTACAC
>CABYCA010000029.1 GCA_902517365.1 uncultured Bacteroidota bacterium
AAGATATTCAAATTGAAAGAAGTTTTCTTGAATTTGAGTCCTCTGATATTGATGTTACTAATTTACCAGATCATATAAAATATCTTCCCAGAAAACAAGCCGCTGATTATCTTGGGCTTAGTGAAAGTACTCTTATCAGATATCATGAAAAAGGAAAATTAACTTGGATAGCACGCAGAAATAGAACTCCAATATATTCTAGAGAGTCGCTAGATTTTTTTAACAAAACAAATCACGAAAAACATTAACTTAGATTATCATTCTAAGAATAATGATAATAAACTTTCATACTGTAAGTATTAAAAAAAAATTTCCTCTTCAAATTAGTAGAGGGACACATGATAAGTCGCAGAATCTTTTTGTTGAAATCATAAAAGATGGTATTACTGCATGGGGGGAATGTGCACCAGGAAAAACAGAAGGAGCGTCGTCAGCCAAAGAAGTTGAAATACATCTAAAAAGATTAATTGACTCTAAATTAGATACTCTTTCTCTACATGAAGTTAACCAAAGAGCCAAAGAATTAAATATACCACCATGTGCTTTTGCAGGTTTTGATATTGCATTATGGGACTGGAAGGCAAAAAAAGCTAATATGTCTTTAAAAGATTTATTAGGACTTCCTTCACCTCATGTCCCTACATCTTTAACTATAGGTATCAATCCTCCAGAAATTGTAAAAGATAGGGTAGAATTAATATTAAAAAACTCTCAAGTAAGGGCCTTAAAAATTAAACTAGGTTCAAAAGAGGGCATAGAATATGATAAAATGATCTACTCTCAGGTAATAGAATCAACTAAACATTCTGATATTGCTATTCGTGTTGATGCAAATGGAGGATGGTCTCTAGAAGAAGCAAAGTCTATGATGAAATGGTTAGCTAAGAGAGGGGCAGAGTACATTGAGCAACCTTTAGTTGAAGGTGATGAAGATAGGCTTAAATTTTTATTTGAAGGGAGGCTACTTCCAGTTTTTATTGATGAATCATGTAGATCTGCTAAAGATGTAGCACAACATTATCAATATATTGATGGAATTAATTTAAAGCTAATGAAATGTGGTGGAATTACTGAGGCTTTAAATATATTACATGTTGCAAAAGCCCATGGCTTAAAGACTATGATTGGTTGTATGAGTGAATCATCAGTGAGTATATCAGCAGGAGCATCAATTACTGGTATTATTGATTATGTTGACTTAGATTCTCATTATAATCTAGACCCAGACCCTAGTGAAGGATCTTCAATGGTTAATGGTGTTACAATGATAAACTCGCTTCCTGGACATGGAGCAAGATTAAAAATTTAAATTTATGTTGGAGCAAAAAGATAAAATCGCAATCTGGATGGAGTCAAGCATTGATGATGATTACGGTAAAATGGGCATAAGCGCACTTAGATATCTTGATAATGAAATATTATGTGTTATAGATTCCGTCTTTGCAGGTAAAAATATTTCAGAGGTTTCAATAATAAATAAAGATATTCCGATAGTTAAAAATATTTCAGAGGCAAACTCAATGGGTGCAAATGTACTTTTGTTAGGGGTTTTGACTTCAGGAGGACATAGACCTAAGTCATGGAATAATATTATAATAGAAGCCTTGAAATTTGGTATGTCTATTATTAACGGATTACATGACCAAGTTTATCCTGACTTCTCAAAATACTTAACCAAAAAAAGTCAATGGATTTGGGATACAAGAGTACCTAGTTTTATACCACAAATTGGTTCTGCTAGAGCAGCAGATCTAAAAAATAAAAGGGTTTTAATGATTGGAACTGATATGGCAGCAGGAAAAATGACTATAGGATTAGAATTATTTTCATATTTAAAGGGGAAACAAATTAATAGTGGTTTTGTAGCTACTGGACAAGTTGGAATAACAATATCTGGAAATGGAATTCCTTTAGATGCTTACAAACTTGATCATGCCTGTGGAGCTGTTGAAACAGCTGTTTTAGAGCAAAAAGAAAAAGATATTATAATAATTGAGGGGCAAGGTTCAATTTTACATCCTGGAAGTTCAGCTACACTACCTTTAATGAGAGGCTCATGCCCAACACATATGATTTTATGTCATATAGCTAGAAATGATTCATTAAGATCAATTAAAAAAATTAAAATTCCTGATTTACAAAAATTTATTAAACTTAATGAAGAGCTCGCTTCAGTTATTGGCACTTATTCAAAACCAAAAGTTATTGGTGTTGCTTTAAACACAACAATGATGACTGATAAAGTTGCTAAGGAATTTATAAAAAAAACTGAAATAGATACTGGCTTACCTTCAACAGACATTGTGAGATATGGTGGTGACAAGATTTTTAGTCAGCTACTCTAACTATTTACAATGATAATCAGCAGCTCTTGTTGCTATCTGATTATTTGGTTTAACATTTACTTTATAACCCAACGAGTTTGCCCAACCTTTAGTTGCAGATATTAACTTATTAGACTTAAAACTCTCATCTGAGTTGTAATCCATATCAATCTCAACCTGAATACTAACTTGATTTGTCAGCCACTCAGCAACCTTAATACTGTATTCTGCTTCTAACCAAAGTCTCTTCCATATATCATTAATAGCTGCACAAGAGGATTTGCTTAAAATGTAATGAACACCCCTAGTTCCTAGTCTGTATGCTATAACACTAGTATAATTTGTTTTTTTACCCACATTTTGTGAGTCAGATCCAATATGAATTTTAGCGTGAGGATATTCTTTTAAAATAGAGAGTGTGTGGTCCACTGGATCAATATTATTTCCATTTATGTCTTTAAATAATCTCATGTTCTAAAATAAATATTATTTGTAAATTAGGATATTAAGAAACTCTTAAATTGTCAAATAATGAAAAAAACTCTTGCAATTTTATTATTATCTGTGTCATTTACAACTATTCAATCTCAAAGCATCAATAAATTAAAAAAAGAATTATTGAGCTCTATAGAACAAAAAACTTCAGATCTAACCTCATTAAGTGACAAAATTTGGGAAGCAGCTGAAGTAGCATTTAGAGAAGATAGATCTGCTAAATATTTAATTGAATATGCTGAAGCAAATGGATTAATAATTGAGAAAGGTTTAGCTGGAATGCCAACCGCATTTTCTGCAACATATGGTGAGGGCAAACCAGTTATAGGGATTATTGGGGAATTTGATGCGCTTCCGGGCTTATCTCAAATCAAAGCTCCATATAGAGATGAATTAATTAAAGGAGGAGCAGGACATGGTTGTGGTCATAATTTATTTGGAACAGCGAGCTTAGGTGCTGCTATTGCTATAAAAGAGTTGATTGAAAAAGGTGACCTGTCAGGAACTGTAAAATTTTTTGGAACACCTGCCGAAGAAAAGTTTTTTGGAAAACTATGGATGATAAGAGAAGGTGTTTTTGATGATGTTGATATCTGTATGGACTGGCATCCAGCAGATAATACAGAGGCTAATGTTCAACCATCTCTTGCACTTGTTGACTTTATGGTTGAATTTACTGGACAATCTGCTCACGCTTCAATGGACCCATGGAATGCGAGGGCGGCAAATGATGCACTAGAGTTATATACATCAGGAATTAATGCATATAGAGAACATGTTAAACCTTCAGTTAGGATGCACTATCATATTCAGGATGCAGGACAAGTTGTAAATGTTGTCCCTGACTATTCAAGAATTTGGGTTAGAGTACGAGACATTACAAAAGAAGGATTGCAACCTGTTTATGATCAGGTCAGAAAAATGGCTGGAGGTGCAGCTATAATGGCTAATGTCGACTATAAAGTTTCTTTAATTTCAGGTATTCATGATCTTCTTCCAAATAGAGTTGGAGGTGCAGCTATGCAAAAAAACCTGGAGACTCTTGGAGATATTCAGTATTCGCAAGAAGAGATAGACTTTGCCTTAGAAATGCAAAGGAATAATGGAAAACCAGAATTAGGTATTGATGGTAAGATTCGTTCATTAAGAGAAACTCTCGAAAGTCCAGGAGGAGGCTCTACTGATGTGGGAGATGTAAGTTATAATGTCCCTGTAATTAGCTTAGCGGCTACAACAGCACCAAAAGGTGTTCCATGGCATTCATGGTCAGTTGTTGCTAGTTCTGGTATGTCTATAGGTCATAAAGGTATGCTCCATGCAGCTAAAGCTCTTGGAATGACAATGGTTGATATATTTAAAAATAATAAATTACGAGAGGATATTAAAAAAGAGTTTGATGAAAGAATTGGCGACTATGAGTATGATCCATTTCTAGATCCAGGCCCACCTCCAATAGACTATGTAGATTAAATCCAAGATCTTGACCTCATCTCTCTTGTTACTATACCTGATAAATATATTATTGCAATCATATTAGGAATTGCCATTAATGCAAAGGCAATATCTATTAATCCAATAACAATTTCAACAGTAAGGATTGATGATATAACTATTGCAGCTATATAAATTAAATTGTAATATTTCCCCTTTTTTGGTGTTGTCAAAAAACCAAAACACTTAACACCGTAATATGAATATGTGAAAAGTGTAGATATTCCAAATATTGAAATCATAATAATTAAAATATAATCGCCAAAACCAAAGAATAATCTTCTAAATGCTTCTAAAGAAAGAACAATACCATTTAGATCACTTTCAAGATAAGCACCACTTATAATTATAATTAATCCAGTTATTGTACATACTAAAATTGTGTCCAAAACTGGTCCAAGCATACCTACTAACCCCTCATCTGTTCCAAGTTTAGTAGATGACTGACCATGGTAAATTGGTGCTAAACCTACACCACTCTCACTTGAAAAAACAGCTCTACGAATCCCAATTAAAACAAGCCCCCAGAAACCACCTTGAACCATTGTATTAAAATTAAAAGCCTCATTAAAAATTAATAAAACAGTTGAAGGAATAATACTTGCATTTGATACTAAAATAAATAATCCTAAAATGAAATAAAGGATTACCATAATTGGGACTAATCCTGAGGTTACACGTACAATAGATTTAAGCCCTCCAAAGATTACAAACGAAGTAAAAATTGTAAAAATAACACCTATTATAAGTTTCCAATTATTATTACCTATGTCTAACACAGCATTTGGGTTAAGAACATCTATGTATGATTGAGTTAATTGATTAGCAGTAAATGCAGGAAGGACTCCAATCAGTCCTGCAAGGGAAAACCATATCGCTAGAGATTTGCCCCATTTTTTTATTCCTAACGTCATATAATACATTGGACCACCTAAATAGTATCCATTTTCATCTTTTTCTCTTAAACTAACAGCTAATGAGCAGGAAAAAAATTTAATTGTAGCACCAATAAGCGCAGTAACCCACATCCAAACTAGGACACCGGGACCACCTTGGTGAATTGCAATTGAAACACCTGAAATATTTCCAAGACCAACAGTTGCAGCAAGAACAGCTGATAATGCTTGAAATCTTGAAATACCAATTGTTGAATTGTCATTTTTTAAAAGTAGCTTAAAACCTTGATTAATTTTTATTAAAGGCCTTGCCTTAGAAATAAATGTTAAATAAATTCCACCTCCAATTATTAGGACAAGCATTAACCAATTTAATGGTATAATAATCTGATTTATATAGCCCTCAATACTCTCAAATGCTTCATGCATATTGTAAATTAATCATTAAATTTTGAAATGAATACTTTCTTTTTTAAATTATATCAAAATAAAAAATTATGCAATCTAGACGACAATGGTTCAAGTCATCAATAGGTTTGGGTGGGTTAATGATAACACCATCAATTTTGACTGCTGAAGAAATTAAAAAATATAACCCAAGACCTATATCCAATATAGTTAAACTGAGCTCAAATGAAAATCCATATGGCCCATCAGAGAAAGTAAGAAATGCAATTATAGATTCATTTGACAATGCATGTCGTTACCCCTATGAATATATTTTAGAGCTGCAGAACATATTAGCAAAGAAACATAATGTCAGCCCTAAAAGTATTGTAATAACTGGAG
>CABYCA010000030.1 GCA_902517365.1 uncultured Bacteroidota bacterium
AATTGGACCTGGATGAAGAATCAAGATATCTTTTTTTATGTTGTTTATCTTTTTAGTGTCTAGTCCAAATAACATTGAATATTCTCTATCATTTGGAAAATAGGATTTTTCCATTCTTTCCTTTTGGACTCTTAGAACATTAACTGCGTCACACCACTTTAGAGCCTTGATTATATCACTTTCAATTTTGACATCAAGACTTTCAATTTCTCTTGGTATCAAACTTAAAGGACATGATATTTTAATATTTGCTCCCAAAAGATTAAGTGCATATATGTTTGACAGAGCAACTCTAGAATGAAGTATATCACCGACGATTAATATGTTTTTATCTTTTAAATCACCCAAATTCTCTGTTAATGAAAAACAATCTAATAAGGCCTGAGTTGGATGTTCATGGGCACCATCTCCTGCGTTTATGATACACGAATTGGTGTTTTTAGACAAGAGTAAAGGTGATCCAGGGTTTGGATGTCTTAAAACAATCATATCAACTTTCATAGCTAGTATGTTATTTACTGTATCGGTTAAAGATTCTCCTTTCTTGACAGACGAAGATGAGCCAGAGAAGTTTACAACATCTGCACCTAATCTTTTCTGAGCTAATTCAAAAGATATTTTAGTTCTAGTACTATTTTCAAAAAATAAATTAGCAATTGTTAGATCTCTAAGAGTAGGTACTTTTTTTATCGGTCTATTAATAATCTCTTTAAAATGATTAGCAGTCTTAAATATTAAAATAATATCTGACTTTTTAAGAGATTTAATACCTAAAAGATGGTCTACACTCAATTTATCCATTAGTTTTCGATATATATTACATTATCCATGGGATTGTTTCCCCATACAACATTAACTCTATCCCCTTTAAAAGTGTCAATTTTTGCTCCACAGTAATTAGCCTCGATAGGTATTTCTCTTTTATATCTTCTATCAATTAATACCAAAAGCTCGATTGAATTAGGTCTTCCATATGAATCCATTGATGACATAGCGGCTTTAATACTTCTGCCTGTAAAAAGAACATCATCTATCAATACTACATTTTTATCCTCAACTGAAAAGTTCATTAGAGTTGATCTAGCAGAAAGGGTTTTCTCAGATCGCCTAAAATCATCTCTAAAAAAGGTGAAATCTAGAACACCACTTTTAATATTAATTTTAGGATAATCTTTATTAAATATTTCTAAAATCTTATCAATTAGGAAAGTACCTCTTGGTTGCAAACCAACTAGTACAGTATTATTAAAGTCTTTATGATTTTCGACTAACTGACATACAAGTCTATTTAAAATAATATCTATTTTTTTAGAATCTAAAAGAACTTTTTTTGGCATAATTTTTAATTACTACAAAAATATAAATTTTAAGTTTTAAGTTTTAAACAAAAAAAATCCTCAAATAATTGAGGATTTAAATTTACTCTTCATCTTTTTTTTTCGATTTCTTGTCCTTCACTTTCTCATTCTCTAAATCGTCAGGTATCTTTGCACTACTATGAGTTTTTGTATGTGAAATAACAACTCGTTTAAATTCTTTACTAAACTCAATAACTATAAATTCTGCTTTATCACCCTTTTCTAATTTAGAACCATCTACCTTTTCTAAATGTCTTTGGGGGCAGAATGCTGAGATATCATCATTAAAATTAATGATTGCACCTTTATCAATTACTTCAGAAACTTCTGATTTGTGAATAGTGTCAACTGCAAAGTCCTTCTCGTAAAAGTCCCATGGATTATCTTTAGTCTGTTTATGACCTAAACTCAACTTTCTTCCTTCAACATCTAAATCTAAGATAACTACATCTATTTTGTCCTCAAGTGATAGAAATTCTGATGGATGTTTGATCTTTTTGGTCCATGACAAATCAGAAATATATATTAGACCATCAATTCCCTCTTCCAATTCAATAAAAACACCAAAGTTTGTAAAGTTTCTAACAGAACCTTTATGTTTAGATCCAATAGGAAACTTTTTTGTAATATCTGTCCAAGGATCTTCAGACAATTGCTTCATACCAAGCGACATCTTTCTTGATTCTCTATCTAAGTTTAGAACAATAGCTTCAATATTGTCACCAACATTTACAAAATCTTGAGCACTCCTAAGATGTGTAGACCAAGACATTTCTGATACGTGAACAAGACCTTCAATTCCTTCATCAATTTCAATAAATGCACCATAGTCAGCTATTAATACGACTTTACCAGAAACTTTAGAACCTTCTTTCACGTCATCTCCTAACTTGTCCCATGGATGGTCTGTCAATTGTTTTAACCCAAGCTGAATTTTTGATTTATCATCGTCAAAATCAAGGATAACAACTTTTATAGTTTGATCAAGCTCAAGGATTTCATTGGGGTGATTTATTCTACTCCAGGATAAATCTGTAATGTGAATAAGACCATCAACACCACCAAGATCTACGAATACTCCATATGAGGTCATATTTTTAACTGTACCTTCAAGCACTTGACCTTTTTCAAGTTGACTGATAATCCCCTTTTTCTGTTCTTCAATATCAGCTTCAATCAATGCTTTATGCGAAACAACAACATTTTTAAATTCATGATTAATTTTTACAACTTTAAAATCCATGTTTTTATTTGTATACTGATCATAATCTCTTATTGGTTTAACATCAATTTGAGAACCTGGAAGAAAAGCCTCAATTCCAAATACATCTACAATCATTCCCCCTTTAGTCCTGCATTTGACAAATCCTTGGACTACGTCACCTTTATCATAAGCATCATTAACTTTATCCCACGCTTTAATTACTCTAGCTTTTCTGTGAGAGAGAATTAGTTGTCCCGATTTATCTTCTCTAGTATCAACAATTACTTCAACCTTATCTCCAATTTTTAATTCTGGGTTGTATCTAAATTCATTTTTTGAAATTACACCTTCAGATTTTGCATTTATATCAATAATTATATCTTTCTCCGTTAGATGGATTACCTCTCCTTGTATAATATTATCATCAGATGTGTCAACAAAATTTTTCTCTACAAGTTTTTCAAATTCTTTAATCTGTTTTTCGTCAAGCTCATCAATTCCTTCCTGATATTGATGCCAATTGAAACTAGAAAGAAAATCATCTTGAGGTACGGTTTTTTTTGTAGTAGCTTTTTTTGTGGAGGACTTTTTTTTGGAAGCTTCCTTAGTGGAAACTTTCTTGGGTTTTTCTGACTCCTCTATATTAGTATTAACAGTATTTTCTTCACTCATAGTGCGCAAAAATATAATTAATTAAGTTATTGACAAAATAAGATTAGTCTTTTATATAATCAGATTTAATTTTTTGAAGTATTTTATTAAAAACTTCGTCAATTGTTAGGTCTGATACATCTATTTTAAAAGCGTCGTCAGCTTTTCTTAATGGGGCAATCTCTCTTGTTGAGTCTGTTTTGTCTCTAATTTTGATCTCTTGTTCGATGACATCAACTTTAACAGAATCGTCATCTATTTCCTTATGCCTTCTTTCAGCTCTAATTCGTGGCTCTGCAATTAAGAAAAATTTAAAATTGGCATCCGGAAACACAATAGTGCCAATATCTCTTCCATCAACCACTAAAGAGTTTGACTCAGCTGACTCTCTAAGTTGATCAAATACAAACTTTCTAATTTCTGGTTTTTTTGCATATTTACTAACGCTTAAGGATACCCTGTGGCCTCTTACTTTATTGGTGACATCATCATTATTTAGGAAAATTCTAAAATGTCCTTCATTATAATCTTGCTTAATACTAATTTGATTTAAGATTTCTTGCGAAATTTTTAAATCGTGTTTTATATTGCTATTTAACAAATAAAGGGTAATCGCTCTGTAGTATGCTCCAGAATCCCTGTAATTAATGCTTAAATAATCAGCTATTCTCTTTGCTTGAGTACTTTTTCCTGTTGATGCTTGCCCATCTATAGCAATAATTACTTTATTCAAATCAAATTAACTTAGGGTTCATAACTTTTCGATTTATTATAGAATTTGAAATAACATCTTTCATTGAGTCAACATAAATAAACTTAAGTCCTCTAAGATATTTAGGATTTATCTCTTGAATATCTTTTTTATTGTATGAACTTAAAATAATTTCTTTAATATTTGCTCTTTTTGCTGCAAGAATCTTTTCTTTTATTCCACCGACAGGAAGAACCTTTCCTCTTAGAGTAATCTCTCCTGTCATAGCAATACTTTTTTTAACTCTTTTTTGGGTAAACAATGACACCAATGAAGTTAGAATTGTAATACCAGCACTTGGTCCATCTTTAGGAGTAGCTCCCTCTGGGACATGAATATGAATATTATATTTAGAGTAGTCAAGTTCTTTCTCAATTCCTAATTCATTTTGGTTTGACTTTATGTATTCTAGTGCAATAATTGCAGATTCTTTCATTATTTTACCTAGATTTCCTGTTATGGAGAGATTTCCTTTTCCTTCAGATATTGATGATTCAATAAATAATATTTCACCACCAACGGATGTCCATGCTAGTCCAGTTACTACACCTGCTACAGCATTGTTTTCGTATTTATCTCTGAAAAACTTTTTTGGACCAAGAACATCCTTAAGAAAATTTTCATCTTTTAAATTATTAAGTACAGAATTAGATACTATATTTTTAGCTCTGTTTCTGATTAATTTAGCAATTTGCTTTTCCAGATTACGCACACCAGATTCCCTTGTATAATCACTGATTATATCTTTTAAAATATTAGATGATATTTTAAAGTCATTCAACTTCATACCATGCTCTTTTAGCTGCTTTTTTACAAGGAACTTTGAAGCAATTGAGACTTTTTCTTCAGAAGTATAACCAGAGACGTTAATTAGCTCCATCCTATCTATAAGTGCAGGATGCATTGAAGATAAATTGTTTGCAGTAGCTATGAACATAACCTTAGATAAATCATATCCAACTTCAAGAAAATTATCATGAAAAGAATTATTCTGCTCAGGGTCTAAAAGTTCTAGAAGAGCAGAACTTGGATCACCTTGAGCCCCACTAGATATTTTATCTATCTCATCTAGGACAAAAACTGGATTTGATGTGCCTGATTTTCGAATACTTTGTATAATCCTACCAGGCATTGCCCCAATATAAGTCTTTCTATGACCTCTAATCTCAGCCTCATCTCTTAGGCCTCCCAAAGAAACTCTAACATATTCTCTATTTATAGATTTTGCTATGGATTTACCTAATGATGTTTTACCGACACCTGGAGGTCCATATAGACAAAGTATCGGGGATTTCATATCACTTCTCAATTTCAACACAGCTAGATATTCAATAATTCTTTTTTTTACATCATCCAGCCCAAAATGATCTATATCTAATATTTTTTGTGCTTTGTCAAGGTCAAAATTATCTTCTGAATAATTTTCCCAAGGAAGATCAACAATTAAATCAAGATAATTTCTTTGTACAGAATATTCTGCTACTTGAGAGTTCATTCTTTTGAGCTTAGATAATTCTTTCTCAAAATGAGTCTTAATATCTTGACTCCAATTTTTATCCTTAGCTTTTTTTATGAGCTCTTGAATATCTTCTTGATAGGAATTTTCCCCAAGTTCTTCCTGAATTGTCTTCATCTGTTGCTGGAGATAATACTCACGCTGTTGTTGGTCTAGATCATTCCTTACTTTGGACTGAATATCATTTTTTAGAGCAAGTTTTTCATATTCAACATTAAGGAATTTTAAGCACTTTAGTGCTCTGCCTTCTATATTTAAGCTTGAAAGCAAATCTTGTTTATCTTTTACGTTAACATTCATATTTGAACAAACAAAATTTATTAAAAAGGCAGGACTGTGGATATTTTTAATTGCAAATGAGGCTTCGGATGGAATATTAGGGTTTTCCTTAATAATTTTCAGTGCAATGTCTTTAATTGCATCAATTGTCGCAGTAAATTTAGAATTAGAATTTTTATGTTTTTTATCAGTTATAGAAATTATG
>CABYCA010000031.1 GCA_902517365.1 uncultured Bacteroidota bacterium
TCCTTTCTAGAAGGTACTTTTTTCTCAATTATACCTTGAATCAAAATTTCAGTTATTGCCTGTCTATGACCATTTTTAACTTTATAACCCTTACGTCTCTTCTTTTTAAATACAATAACCTTATCATCTTTTTTATGAGTAACAACTTTTGCTTCAACAGATGTACCAGAGAGATTTGGCTTACCAACCTGAACATTTTTTCCATCATCAACAAGCAGAACATTATTAAAAGAAACTTTTGACCCTTCTTTTGCATCAATTCTATTTACAAAAAGTTTTTGATCTTTTTGAACCTTAAACTGACTACCTTGTATTTCAACTACTGCGAACATTACTGATTTTTGAATTGCAAAATTAAACTATTTATTAAAATAAACAAGCCTTATCAGGTATTATAGTTCTATCCAATTTTCATTATTTAAAGACCATTCTACTACCTGTTTTATTCTCTGAGATAATTTAATAGAGGGTGCCCAGCCTAATTTCTTCATTTTTTCACCAGAAAGGGAATATCTTAAATCATGTCCGGGTCTTGAGGAATGAAAATCTACCATCTCATAATTTAATTTTTTACCTTGAGAGTCAGCAATTAATTGAGCTAGTTCAAGATTATTGATTTCTTCTGGTCCTACAATATTAAATTTTGGGCATTTAGCGTTACCAAAATCTAATTCGGGATTAATTTTTTCTTTTAATAAAAAATAGATTGCGTCAGCTACATCTTCAGCATGAATATAATGTCGAGAACCTGGTATTGTTTTGGTTTTATCTGAGTGTATTGTAACATTCTCTCCGTCTCTTATCTTCTTAATACACATTGGAATAAATTTTTCAGGATGCTGTCTCTCCCCAAAGACATTCATTGTATGAGTAATATATACAGGGAGGTCATAAGTGTTTTCATAAGCAACCGCTAGTTCTTCAGCTCCAGCTTTTGTAGCACTATAAGGGTTTGTTGAATTATATCTATCATTCTCCTTGTAGTCAACTCCATTTGGTGCTGGGCCAAAAACCTCATCGGTGCTAAAGTAAATAATTCTCTCAAGACCTTTATCTTCATTAATAGATCTTGCATATTCTAAAATATTTGTTGTCCCTACAACATTATCTAAAACAAATTCCATTGGATAATCAATACTCCTATCTACATGAGAACCGGCAGCTAAATGAAGTATTACATCTATATCTCCTATTTCTTTTTTTATCCATGGATTAATTTCAGACTTTAAGTCATGGAATACGACTTTAACTCTTGACTTATCTTGAATTGAAAGTTCCGAAAGTATATGTTCTAACCTGTTGATATTTCCACTGTAGTCTAGGCGATCTAGAGAAACAATATTCCAATCAGTTTTTTTTATTAAATAGTAAATCAAGTGATGAGAAATAAATCCTGCACCTCCAGTAATCAATATATTTTTCATTATTTAAAATTTAAGTTATTTATATATTGTTTTAATCTGTCTTTAGGTTTCCAATCCAGCAAATTAATCAAATCATCATTAACCCTGATACTTTCTCTGTAGTTTCCTCTTTGATCTGGAATATGTATTGAACTAATATCATATTTTTGTTTGAAAATACTGTAAAGATCATTTACACTATAATTTACTCCCGTTCCTAATTCCCATGCATCATAATGTTGTATATCTGTTTTTGAAATCCTAAGTAACCCATCGACAATATCTAATACATGAGTGAAATCTCTTTTTTGATTACCATCTCCCACAATTGGTAACGGCAAATTCTTAATTATCTTCATCCTCCAAATTCCTATAACATTTCCAAACTTTTCGTCTAAAGGTTCAAGCGGACCATAAACATTATAAAATCTGGCTATTTCAACATTCATATTAAATGATTTTTTATACAACTTACATATTTCTTCACCTAAAAACTTAGTCATTGAATATGGTGAGCATGATGGATCATGATGTTTTGAAGACGAACCAGCATATATCACTTTAACATTGTTAACCTTTGCCCACTCCATAACACTTGTTGTACCTGAGACATTAACTCTAACAGATTCCATAGGATTATCAAAAGAGGGTTGAACTCTAGACTGGGCTGCAAGATGAAAACAAGTATCAAAGTCCATTTTTAGTTTAATAATATTTTCTATATCATCATTTATATAGTCAGCTCCATCAACTTCGTTTTCATGAGTTCCAGTTGAATAATTATCTAAGGATGTAACAGAGTAACCTTTTTCAATTAATTTTTTAATCAAATTTGAACCTATAAAACCAGTACCACCAGTTACTAAGATTTTTTTCATAATAAGCAAATATAATTATTATGAAGATTATAGCTTATTTGTGTCCAATGCATAGTTGCAATTTATTTGAAATAAAAAAAAATTAAAATTATACTAATAATTTACTTTTTTTTAAGTACTTTTATGACTTGAAGTTGATTTAAATAAATTTTTAATGTTTTAATAAACATTGATTATCAATTAAATAGATATTTCAAATAGAGTTTTAAAATATGATAACCAATGAAAAAGTGGTTTGTTTTATATACAAAGCCTAATCAAGAACTCAAAGTTGCAAGACATTTGGAAGAAGTCGGTATTTCTTCATATTGTCCAACAATAAGTATTGTTAAGCAATACTCAGATCGCAAAAAAAGATAATAAAACCACTGATATCATCATACGTATTTGTTCATATTGAGGAAGAGAAACGAAATAATGTTTTTTCGGTTTTTGGTATTGTCAGATATATATTTTGGCTTGGAAAACCTGCAATAGTTAGAGAAAATGAAATTGAAAGGATGAAAAAATATTTAAATGGAGTATACCAATCTGTTTCATTAAAAAAATTCAAAAGGGGTCAAATCTATAAAATTTCTGAAGGATTATTTGCTGGAGAGGCAGGAAGAATTATTGAAACTCAAAAAAATAAAATTAAAATAGAACTTGAAAGTTTAGGAATGACTGTTAGTCTTAGACTTCAGGCTGCTTAATTTTAAATTTAATCATTTGTTAATTATATGTTTAATGTGACATATGTGGCGGAGCCATTAAAAATTCTAAATAAAATTGTTAGGTGAATTAATTACATCAAAAACTAGGCTGAGACTTTTAATCAAGTTTTTTATCTCTAAGGCAAATACTGGTCATCTAAATGGATTAGCAACTGAAATGGGTGAATCTACCAATGGTATTCGAAAAGAACTAAATCATTTACAAGAAGCGGGTTATTTACAAAAAGTAAAAGTTAATAATAAAGTTCAATACAAGGCAAATATTGATCATCCTTTGTTTGAACCCTTACGTAAAGTTGTGCTTAAGCATCTGGGATTAGAAGATTTAGTTGAAAAGGTTTTAGAGAGGATTGGAGATGTAGACAAAATTATTCTTGTTGGTGACTATGCAAAAGGAAATGACTCAGGCATGATTGAAGTATTTTTAATTGGCCAACAGTTAAATATGGAGTATATTTCTCAGTTAGAAAATAAGATTGAAGGTCTAATTGGTAGAAAAGTGAATTTTTATTTAGCATCTAAATTTTTAGTAGAAAAAGAGCATATTATTCTATTTAATTCTAAAGACAAATGATTTCAATTGAAAAGGAAGAACGACCCTGGGGAAGATTTTTTGTGATACATAACGAAAATAATTATAAGTTGAAGCGAATAGAGGTTGACCCTGGAGGCAGACTCTCTTATCAGTATCACAAAAAAAGATCTGAGGCCTGGACTATAGTAGAGGGGGTTGGAAAAATTACTCTTGACAACAAAGTTCAAGAATATACTCAAGGACAAACTATACTAATTCCTCAAGGAGTTAAACACAGAGTTGAAAATAATGAAATTGATAAATTAGTTTTTATAGAAGTGCAAACAGGAACATATTTTGGAGAAGACGATATTGTAAGGGTTAAAGATGATTATAATAGAACATAGATGGAAATCAAGAATATTTGTTGTATTGGAGCTGGTTATGTGGGAGGACCCACCATGTCTGTTATTGCATTAAAATGTCCAAACATTAATATTACAGTTGTAGATGCTAATGAAAGCAAAATTAATGCATGGAATGGTCCTTTGGATAAGCTGCCCGTCTTTGAACCAGGTTTAAAAGAAGTAGTTAAAAAAGCACGAGGAAAGAATCTGTTTTTTTCTACTGATATAAAAGATAGTATTGAAAAAGCTGAAATAATTTTTATGGCTGTAAATACTCCAACAAAAACAAGGGGTGAGGGTGCAGGAATGTCTGCTGATCTTCGTTTTATTGAAGCCTGCGCTAGAGATATTGCAAAATATTCAAAGTCAGATAAAATAGTTATTGAGAAATCAACTGTACCTGTTAGAACAGCTGAAAAAATTAAAGAAATACTCACATCAGAAAACAAAACTGTACACTTTGAAATCTTATCTAACCCTGAGTTTCTAGCTGAAGGAACAGCAATTGAAGATCTTTCTAAATCAGATCGTGTACTTATTGGTGGTGATGAAACAGAGTCTGGCAAAAAGGCTGTAAAAGCATTAGTAGACATTTATGCAAAATGGATTCCCATAGATAAGATACTTACTACAAATGTTTGGTCTTCTGAACTATCAAAACTTGCCTCTAATGCAATGCTGGCTCAAAGAGTTTCATCTATAAACAGTCTCTCTGCACTTTGTGAAAAAACAGAGGCTAATATTGATGAACTCTCAATGGCTATAGGAATGGATCACCGAATTGGAAAGCATTTCTTAAAAGCATCTGTAGGCTTTGGTGGAAGTTGTTTTCAAAAAGACATTTTAAATCTTGTATACTTATGTAGGTTTTATGGTCTTAATGAAGTTGCTGAATATTGGCACCAAGTAGTAAAAATTAATAACTATCAAAAAAAACGTTTTGCTCAAAAAATAATTAATTATTTTGGTGGTAATTTAACTGGTAAAAAAATTGCAATTTTAGGCTGGTCCTTTAAAGCTAATACCAACGATAGTAGAGAGTCTGCTGCAATTAAAGTTTCTGAAATTTTATTTAAAAATGGTGCAAATCTTTTAATCTATGATCCTAAAGTGCAAAAAAAAACTATACTTAATGATATAGAAACTTTATGGGAAATAAGAACTGAGGACATAGTAATGGAGAAGATAAAAATATTTCCAAAATTAAATGATATAAAACAGCCTGATGCATATGCTATATTAACTGAATGGGATGAATTTCAAATTGTAGAAAATAAAGAATCAAAAATTATTTTTGATGGAAGAAATATTAATCATAACAAAAATAAAGTTTCAATTGGTAAGTAAATATTATTCATTTTACATCTTATGCCAACTGTTGTATTTAAACATAAATAACTTTTTTCAATATTGAGTAAACCAAAAGCTATAATAGTATCAGGATATTTTAATCCAATCCACAAAGGACACATTGAATATTTTAATAACGCAAAGGAAAATGCAGATAATCTTTTTGTAATAGTAAACAATGATCATCAAAGAATTCTTAAAGGTAGTAAAGAGTTTCAAGATGAAAGCGAACGAATGATTATTGTATCAAATATTAAGGCTGTAGATAAGGTCATTTTATCTATTGATTCCGATACGTCTGTTTGTAAAACTATTAAATCTATTGCTGATAAATTTGGTGATAAGTTTGACCTGTATTTTGCTAACGGTGGAGATCAAAACAACGATTCAATTCCAGAAAAAAAAGTTTGTGAAACTATGAATGTTACTCTTATTGATGGACTTGGAGAAAAGATACAGTCAAGTAGTTGGTTGCTTAAAAAAGTTTAAAGTATATTTATTATTAGAAAGCATATGAAACAAATATTTTCTAAAATTGAACCAGGATTATTACTTCATCAAGTTTTTAATTACAATCAAATATCTAAGGAAAGAGATGATATTGTCCCAGAAAATGAATTTTTACAACTTGCTATACTTAAGATGCAGAAGGGCAAGACATTTA
>CABYCA010000032.1 GCA_902517365.1 uncultured Bacteroidota bacterium
AGTATTCAGAAAAGTTAGAGATCATTACCATATGTCCCATTGAGCATAGTAATTTTGCTCTATCTAAATAGTCACTATCATCAATATCACCAGTAGACCTTAGGTTTGATAAGGTTATTTCAAAAACAACTAAAGTATCTTCTTTCTTTACTTTTTTTTCTTTTAAAAATTCTTCAAGAGATTTTATAAACATCTCTTCATTAACATTTGTCATGGGTCTATAACTACCTCTAAGAGTTAATATGTTTTTTTTGTATAGAACTTGTGCAGGGAGTACATTTGTTCCATTTTCATCAAAAATTACAGCATCGGTCATTCCTAATCTAACTAACTCAAGACTAATTAATCTGTTATCAACATTTTCAAATAAAGGTCCACTAAAATTAATTGTATCAATCTCTATGGACTCATCATCAATATGATCGTTTAGGTATTTCATTAATTTTAAAGGCTCATTGTGTTTGTAAAAAGCACCATATATTAGATTTACACCCATTTTTCCAAGGGACTCTTGTTGAAGCTTCGCTTCATTTTGATGAAATCTTACATGAAGTTTAATTTCTGAATACTCATCATTTGGATTTGTTTGGAATCGTATTCCCATCCAACCATGACCTTTAAATTTTTTAACAAAATCAATAGTAGCGACTGTATTAGCATATACAAAGAAAAACTTGTTTGGAAAATCATCTCTTGAAATTCTTTGCTCTAATAATTTCATTTCATGATCAAGCATTTGATCTAGACGATTCTGAGTAACATATCTTTCATCTCCATCTTTACCATATATACTATCACTAAAGCTTCTATCATATGCACTCATTGATTTTGCAATTGTGCCAGATGCACCTCCAACCCTGTAAAAGCCTCTTACAACCTCCTGTCCAGCACCAATTTCAACAAAAGTGCCATAAATATTTTCGTTTAGATTAATCCTCAGAATTTTATTTTCAATTGAAGGCCTTGCTTCATATTGTTTATCACCAGGAAGAGATATATTCATCAAACTTTTTTATAAAATTACGAAGATTGTTTAACAAATAAGAATAATTTATCATAGATTTATGCGTGATTAAAATTACATTTTTAGGTACTGGAACTTCTCAAGGAATACCCGTAATTGGAAGTGACCATCCAGTTTCGCTCAGTAAAGATCATAAAGACAAAAGACTTCGATCATCAATACTTATTGAATATAAAAATCTTCATTTTACAATTGATTGTGGACCTGATTTTAGACAACAAATGTTAAGAGCTAATTGTAAAAAACTAGATGGTATAATTTTTACTCATGAACATGCAGATCATACTACTGGCATAGATGATGTTAGACCTTTCTTTTTTAGACAAGGTAGAATTCCAATTTTTCTAAATGAACGAGTTTTGAAATCTTTAAAAAAAAGGTTTGCATACATTTTTGATCCAAGTCAAAAATATCCAGGAGCTCCAGATTTTGAAGTAAATATAATTAATAAAGATCAAAATTTCAAAATATCAGATCTTACAATCACACCGGTTGAATCTCTACATCTTATATTGCCAGTGCTTGGTTACAGGATTAAAAACTTTGCTTATTTAACTGATGTTAAAACGATTTCAGATAAAGAACTTCAAAAATTAAAAGAATTGGATACCCTTGTTATTAATGCTCTTAGGTTTGAACCTCATCCTTCTCACTTAAATATAGATGAGGCATTAGAATTAATCAGCAAAATAAAACCAAAGAAAACTTTATTCACACATATAAGTCATAACATGGGATTTCATAAGGAGGTCTGTAAAAAACTACCAGAATCAGTATCTTTAGCATATGATGGTCTAATATTAGAAGTCAATTAAATTTTGTTTTCTCTATCCAGTTTATAAGGTTAATAAGGTTTTTCTGCGATATTGTATGACCAGCCTCAAATTTTTCGAAGATTAAATTATTCTTCTTGACCAATGACTCAATATAGTCTTCAACGAGATCAATCGGTATTACTTCATCTTGAGTACCATGTGAGCAATATATTAGTAATTCTTTATAGAGTTCTAAGTCCTTATTTAGATATGCTGGGTGAATAAAAGAACTTATTGGAATAACCCTTCTAAACTTACTACTATAATCAAGACCTAATTTCCAGCATATACTTCCACCTTGACTAAATCCCATTATAGTAATATCATCTTTATTTAAATCCTCATTTACAATATGTTTATCAATATTATTTAGAAGATTTTCTATACTTTCATTAATCTCTTTATACCTCTTGTCTAAATTATTTTCAATTACATCCGAATAATCAATATCAAACCATGAAAAACCTCCAAAAGGTAATCTAAGCGGTGCTTCTAATGAAATTATAGTTTGTGATTCTGGCAGATACTCTTCTAATGAAAACAAGTCCTCTTTATTGCTTCCATATCCATGAAATAAAAAGATACTACCTGCTTTCTTATTTGATTTTTTAGCTCTTCTAATTAGAAAATCTAAGTCCATAATTTATTAAATGTAAATTTATCTCCATTAATGGATCCGTAAACAACCCCTTTTAATTTACAGCCCAAAAATGCACAGTTTTTTGAGGATGAAAGTATATGCTCTTCTAAAAACTGATAGTTTTTATCTGGATTAAACAATGTTAAATTAGCCTTTGATCCTACCTCTATTGAATGATCATCTATTTCAAATATCATTTTATTTCTAGTCAAAATATCAATTGTTTTTTCAATCGTAAATTGATTACACATTAATCCAAACATTGGCTCCAATCCAATTGATCCAGGAGAAGCATCATCAAAAACAACCTTTTTATGATCTATATCATATGGCTCATGCATACTCGTTAAGTAATCTATAGTTCCATCAATTAAACCCTCTTTAAGAGAATTACAATCTGATTTTGTTCTAATTGGTGGAATTATTTTAAAATTAGTATTAAAATCCGGAATATCTTTTTCAGAAAAAGTAATATGAGCAAGACTAACACTGGCAGTTATGTCTAAATTTTTCTTCTTTGCCTGTCTAATTAAGTCAACTCCTTTTGATGTAGTTATATAGGGTATATGTATCTTTCCCCCTGTATATCTTAATATCTCTATATCTCTAAATATATTAATTGATTCTGATATATCTGGTATTCCTTTTAATCCTAACTCAGTACTGACAATACTCTCATTAAGAACACCTTTTTTTGATAAAAATTCATCTTGACAAAAAGTGATTACTCTTCCACCGAAAGATTTGGTATACTCAAGTGCAATTTTTAGAATTGAAGAATCAGTAATTGACCTCTTATAATCCCCAAAGCCAATTGCACCAGCAAGTTTCATATCATAAAGAGAAGCTAGATCAGAGCTATTTGAGTTTTTAGTTAGATTAGCAACAGGATATATATCTGTTGTAGTATTTAATGATTTCCTTTTGAGGAATTCAACTGATGAATGATTATCGACAAGAGGGTTACAGTCAGGATTCAATAGTATTGATGTAAATCCAGATGATGCAGCAGTTAATAGACCATTTGAGAGATTCTCTCTTTCTTCATAGCCTGGTTCTCCAAAACTAACAGAAGTATCCATCCAGCCTCTAGATAAATGAAGATTATCTAGTATAATCTTATTTTCTGTTTTAGTTTCAATGTTGTCTGCTATATCAGCAATAAATCCATGTTTAATTAGAACATCCTTTTTTTTGAAATTTAAATTACTCTTACTGTCAACTAAGGTTGCGGATTTTATGAGTATACTCATTTAGAAAAGAATTTGACTAAAATAACTAAACTTATTTAAATCTAAAATTATAATCTAATTAAAATTTTTCGAAAGCACCTAACCCAAATAGCGCAAAGTCATATTTAATTGGATCAATATGATCCATTTCTCTAAGCTTTAAATCAATTTCTTTTACTGACTTTGAATCATTTTGATTTCTTGATAACAATCCTAATTCTCTTGCTATTCTGCCAGTATGAACATCAAGAGGTATTGAAAGCTCGGATTTTCTTATTTTTTTCCATATGCCAAAGTCAACACCCTTTTCATTACTCCTAACCATCCATCTTAAGAACATATTAAAACGTTTTGCACTAGATCCATCAATTGGTGAGGGTAGATGTTTCTTTGAT
>CABYCA010000033.1 GCA_902517365.1 uncultured Bacteroidota bacterium
CATAGAAAATAATAATGTTTAAATTAGATTAAAATTAATCAATTGTCCAATAAAAATTTCTTTTACTTCTTATTTGGGTTAATAATCAATTTTACAGATTGTTACTCTCAAGATCAGCTTACTCTTGATGTTGATAATGATCTCTATTTTAATAGAGACTTTTATTACTCAAGCGGAATCTCTATAGCTTATTCTTCACATAAGAGTAAAGAAGAACAAAGATTTATTGATCATTTAAAACTGGTCCAGTATATATACACTCCATCTAGTAGATATGAACCAGACCCTAAAAAATATGATTATCCTTACAGTGGTTATTTATTTTTAGAGGTTGCTAGACAAAAAAAACTAAGTGATTATTCGAGTTTTTCATTAGGAGGTAATATTGGTATTACCGGAGACGCATCCTTGGCAAAAGGAATGCAAAATTTATATCATGATCTTGTTTTGGATCTACCAAATCTAGAATGGAAGTCTCAGATGCCACAAGAGATTCAAGTAAATTTATTATTTAATTATATTAATGGTTTTAATTTATTTGATAATATAAATTTCTCAACCAAATTTTATTCAAGATTAGGAACTTATCAATTGATGGCAGGAATCAATGTCGGTTTATTGATTGGAGATATAAGTTGGTATAGTTTTTCAGATAATATTGTATCTCAATCAAAAAATAATTTTTCGTTCTATATTGGAACTAGTCAGGAATACTATCTTCATGATTATAAACTTGAAGGGAGTCTATTTAATGATAATGCAAGTTTAACAATGACTTCAAATAAATATAGAAATATTATGGAGATTGGACTACTAAAAAAATTTAGTAGACTTCAGGTTCTATCTACTTTTAACTCCATGTCAAAAGACACGAAAGCTCAAAGAACATTGAGACATCCTTTTTTAAAAATTAGTATTAGCTATATCCTTAATTAACTTTTAACTTTTCTTTAAAATTTATTAAGCAATTATAAATGTAAATTAGTATTGAGATGCTAAACGCTCCTAATTTATACACTAGTCTGATTTAAACTAGAATCTTTTTGTATTTTTTGTTAATTGGTTTTGTTGGGAGCGTTTTTTTATTCAATCTCTATTTTATACATATAGGGTGATCCAATCCCTTCGTCTTCAGATGTAATCCAAAAAGTTTTATTATCAATTATTTTAATTGCTTCAATTTGTGCTTGTTCAAGTGGTATTTGGAATTTTTTAAATTTCTTATCACTTAAATTTTCCAAATTAAAGTCTTCAAATAATATTAAATATTGACTTCCATTCGAGTTATAACTAACAAGTGCAAGAAGACCAAGTTCTTTATTAAAGTCACCACCAGTAATTAAAGAATTTACATCATATGTAATCATACTTTCAAGCACTTGCTTTGAATTACTTTCTTTATCAATTAAATATAAATCAGTATATAGATTATTTCTATCCTTTGATAAAATTGCAATTTTATCTTCAATTAAAAATAATGCTTCAGCATCATACTTATGTTTTGGTCTTGGAATAAATATTTCTTGATTTTTATAAGCAAAATCAATTTTGCTATCAATACTAAAATCATTTGTTCTAACTTTTATAATGTTTAGATTGTCTCTATAGCCAAAATTGTTTCCTGTATCAGCAATGAATATATAATCTTCATCAGCTGTAATATCTTCCCAGTCGTTATTATAAATTTCCCAAAAAGATTTCTCTTCCAACTTTATAGAATTTATAATCTCACCATTAAGACTAAAAAAATATAAACTTGGCTCTCCTCCTGAATCATTATGAGTTATAAAAACTTCATTTAGAATTTCTAAACCTGAAGTTTCATTTATGACTTTTGGTAAAACTATAGACTCAAGAATAACAGCATTCTCATACTTTTCTTTTTCTTGTCCACTTGAACAGTTATATATTATTAAAAGTAGTATTAAGTAATAATTTTTGAATGATTTAAACATCCTTAGAGCTTAATTTTACTGTTTTTAATTGATTATTTTCATTATCAAAAACAGTCCAAACAATAAATATTTCATCATCAAGTATTTCTAATTGTGGAACTCCAGTACCTCTTCCACTGTCAATTTTAGAGATTGTAATTGGCTTTGAAACTGTTCCATCTATTGAAACTTTTTTTATTCTTAAATATGTCCCATCATCATCACCTTCCATATAACTTACTATCACTTCTCTTTCATTTAAAAAGGCAGTATCAACTCTACCAATAGCACCAAGGTCATTAATTTTTATTGGGTTACCGAAAGAAGACCCATAAGATTCTGAAAAGGAAAGATTAACTGTTGGTATTTCATCTAAAACAGTGAACCAACTTACAGCAATATTATTTGAACTTGAGACAACTTTAGGACCATTGACTGGACATCCATATATTACCCATCCATCATCATGAATTGGAATAGGGTTTTCCCAAACTTTGTCTATATTTCTTGTAACATATATATCTCTAACTTCTTCTTCAGTTCTATCTCGGTAGACAACTAAAGGTCCCTTGTTGGTATATGTCATTGATGTCTGACAACAATCACAAACTGATGAATCAAGTTCAGTTTCATTTATAATATCTCCAGAATTTGTTATTTCTGCAAATCGAATAGTCATGGGCTTGTGATTATCATTTTCATCTTTCTCCACTGTGTTTCTTCCATCTAACCAAGTAATTAAAAAGCCATCACTATCATTTGAAGTTATACTAACAAAACCGTGTTCTGCTTTAAAGCCATCAGTATTTAATATAAAGTCTTCTTTTACTTTTTCTCCAGATAATTTATGAAGACTTAAAAAAACATCATAGGTATATGTACCGGAGGCAGATTTTTTTAAATAACTTGATAGAACTTGATCACCGCTTATTGCATGTGTTGGAAAGTCAGCCCAATTGACAAACCAGTCAGAACCATTTGCCAAACTTAAAGGATTAGTCCATACTTCATTTTTAAATTGTCTAAAATTTAAACTTGCATTCATGTCCTTATCACTGGAAATCCAAGTCAATGATAAGTTACCATTATTTGAAACTAGACTAGGTTGTGCATTATTGTTGTCGTATAAAAAAGATATTTCTTCTATTACAATATCATTAGAACTACATGAAAAAAGACTTAACAAGGATAAGGCAATGACATATCTTTTCATATTATAACATCTTTAATTTATTAATCATTTCCTCAGAATCCCATTCAACAGCACCAACAATAGTTTCAACTATTTTACCATTTTCGTCAAAAATATATGAAGTTGGCATAGCATAGACTCCAAGAGTCTCAAATGATTTTGTGGATTTTAAAAAATTAAAATCAAAATTCCACTCGTTTTTAAACTTAGAAATTTTGTCTAATGTTTCATCAGAAACTAATAAAAAAGTATACCCATATTCTTCTAGTATTTCTTCAGCTTTTTTAATTCCTGGCATTTCCTTTATACATGGAGCACACCATGTAGCCCAATAACTAACCACAATCTTGCCTTTTTTATATACTGAGAGATCTAAATTATTTTTGTATAAATCAACAAACGAAGTTTTAAGCTGCAAAGACTCTAAATCGGAAAAACTTTTATTATCTGTAATTCCTGAATTACAACTTAATAGTAATAAACACAATGTATATAGAATAATCTTTTTCAAATTTGATATTTTTTTAAAATTACAAAAGAGGTTTAGGATTTCTTTACTTTTTTATCCCTCTTTTTAATTTTTTTAGAAACTTTAGAAGATTTATTTAGCAAGTTTTTTCTGCTATTAAATTTTTCAGCACTCACATTGGTTTTCACAACAATTACACCTGCAGCTCCTTCACTTCCATACTTATTTGTTGAAGCCAATCCATTTAGAACTTCAACATAGTCCACTTGACTTACGTATAATGACGGCGGATAACTGTATATTACACCATCAATTTCCCAAAGAACCTCATCTCCGGCAGTTTTTA
>CABYCA010000034.1 GCA_902517365.1 uncultured Bacteroidota bacterium
ATATTCATCAAATGATTGATCAGGCAGTTGCTATAAAAGATAGGGATGAAAGGAACAAAATGGCTAAAGCTATAATTGGTGTCATGGGCAATCTTAACCCTCATTTAAGAGATGTACCCGATTTCCAACATAAATTGTGGGCCCAACTCTTTATAATGTCAAATTTTGAACTTGATGTTGATAGTCCTTTTGAGAAGCCATCAAAAGAACTTTATGTAAATGGTAAGCCAAGTAAGCTTGAATATCCTCAGAGTTATCCTAAGTATAGATTCTATGGAAATAATATTAAGAAAATGATTGATATTGCTCTAGAATGGGAAGATGGAGAACTAAAAGATAAGCTAATTGCAAACATAGCAAATCACATGAAAAAATGTTTCTTGAATTGGAATAAAGATTCTGTTGATGATAAAGTGATTTTCGATCATCTAACAGATCTATCAAATGGAGCTTTAAAAGTTCCTGAGTCAAAACTTCCATTAACAGATTCAAGTGAATTTCTTAAGAATAAAGTCAAGACAAATAATAATTATAAGACAAATAATAAAAATCGAAAAAAGTCTAAAAGGAGATATTAATGTCTAGTTTAAGAGTAAGAGGTGGAGTAAAGTTGTCTGGTGAAATAACACCACAAGGTGCAAAAAATGAAGCATTACAAGTTATTTGTGCTACTCTGCTTTCAAATGAGGATATAACTATCTCAAACGTTCCTAATATAATAGACGTAATAAAACTATTTGATATACTCAAGAGTTTGGGTGTTCAGATTAATGAACTAGATAAAGGAAAATACTCTTTTAATTCAAAAAAAATTGATTTAAAATATCTTGAAAATTCAGATTTTATTAATAATGCAAAGAAATTAAGAGGATCAATTATGCTAGTAGGTCCACTTCTTGCTAGGTTTGGCTTAGCTTCAATCCCGAGACCTGGTGGTGATAAAATTGGTAGGAGAAGACTAGATACTCACTTTATAAATCTTGAAAAACTTGGAGCAAAACTTGAATATAATTCAAAAAATAGAATGTACTCAATTACCTCTAATAATTCTCTTAAAGGAGCAAATATACTTCTTGATGAAGCTTCAGTTACAGGTACTGCAAACATTATAATGGCTTCTGTCCTAGCAGAAGGACTAACTACTTTATACAATGCTGCATGTGAGCCATACATTCAACAACTCTGTATACTTCTTAATAATATGGGAGCTGATATTAGAGGCATTGGTTCTAATTTGTTGAAAATAAATGGGGTGTCTTCTTTGAATGGAGCAAATCATGATATTCTTCCAGATATGATTGAAATTGGAAG
Organism: uncultured Bacteroidota bacterium; assembly: GCA_902517365.1. The sequence continues at coordinate 1,312 of CABYCA010000034.1, forward strand.
TTGGATTGGTCTAGCAGCTATGACTAAAAGTAAATTGAAAATTAAGAATGTGTCATGGGATAACTTAGGTCAAATACCAGATGTTTTTAGAAAATTAGGCATTACAATCAAAAGAGAGGGAGATGATATTTTAATACCTGAACATCCTAATGGATATTCTGTGTCTAATTATATTGATGGTTCTATATTAACTGTCTCTGACGCTCCTTGGCCTGGTTTTAGTCCTGATTTGATATCAATCATCTTAGTTGTTGCTACACAAGCTAGTGGAAGTACACTAATACATCAAAAGATGTTTGAGAGTAGATTGTTTTTTGTAGATAAACTAATTGATATGGGTGCAAAAATAATTTTATGTGATCCGCATAGAGCATCAGTTATTGGACTTAATTTTGAATCCTCTTTAAAACCTACAATAATGACCTCGCCGGATATTCGAGCTGGTATTGCATTATTAATAGCTGCCCTTTCTGCTTCAGGAGAAAGCATTATCCAAAATGTTGAGCAAATAGATCGGGGCTATGAAAATATTGTAGAAAGATTAAAATCTATTGGTGCAGATATAGATAGGGTATAGCGCTATCTTTTGGAGATTTTATTATTTGAAATATTTCTTTGTAGTTTACATTTAAATCTATCTACACTATTATCTCTTAGTTTTGAATGTTTTGTTTTTCTACCGCTAACTCTCTCTCTCCAAAGTTTAAAACTACTTTTTTTCAAATTATTTCTCATTATAGCTTTTAACTCCTTCTCATTAATATTAAATTGAAGAAATATTGCCTCAAATGGGGTCCTATCCTCCCAAGCCATTTCAATGATCCTGTCTATTTCTTCTAAGTTCTTACTTTTCATTATCAATTTTTTCTAAAAACTTTTCAGCATTTAAAACATGTAGTTCCCTTTTTTCAGAACTCATTTTATCAAATGTGTTTATAAGCATTCTAAGTCTAGGGTTTTTTAAAAAAAAGTCCCTTTGTTTGTCCATAAATCTCCAAAATAAACCATCCCAAGTAGAATCCCATTTACCTTTTTTAAAATCACTCATTTTATAAACATAATTACTACTACTTATGTATGGTTTTGTAGACATCAAGCCTCCATCAGCAAATTGACTCATCCCATAGATGTTAGGGACCATTACCCAGTCATAAGAATCAATAAATAATTCCATGAACCACTTGTAAACTTCATCTGGATCAAATTCACATAATAACATAAAGTTTCCAAGTATCATTAGTCTTTCAATATGGTGAAGATACCCTGTTTTGAGAACTTTTTTAATTGAATCATCAACTGGTTCTATACCTGTTTCCCCTGTGTAGAAGGATTTTGGAATCTTTCTTTTAAATCCCCAATAATTTAGTGTCCTTTCATAGCTCCCTTTAACTGTATAAATACCTCTAATAAATTCTCTCCAACCTATTACTTGTCTTATAAAACCTTCAGTTGAATTAATAGGAATATTATTCTTTTTTGCAAAATCAATTGATTTAGATATAACATATCTAGGATTTAGAAGTCCAACATTCATCAATGGACTTAATAAACTATGATTTAAAGTGACTTCATCTTTAACAATTGCATCTTCATAGTCACCAAACATTAGGAATCTATTTTCTAAAAAATCATTGAACCATTTTTCAGATTCATCAAATGTAACTGGGTACTTAAACATACCAATTTCACCATAATTATCTTTAAAGTTCTTTTCTGTATATAATTGAGAATTAGTGGTATAATCATTATCCTTAGGAAAATCAATTTTAGGAGGAATTTCGCCTTTGGGATATTTCTTCCTGTTTAGTATATCATATGTCCACTCACCACCCTCTGGTCTTCCATCTAAATCTATAAGAATATTTCTTTTTTTTCTTTCTGTTTTATAAAAAGAAGTTTGAAAAAACTTTTTCTTAGATTCCTTAAAAAAATCTTTAAGATCTTCATTAGTATTCAAAAAATGAGGTGATTCATGAATAAATAGGTCAATCTCATACTCATTACATTTTTTCTTAATCCTTTTGTTCAAAAGATAATCAACAGGGTCGTACATTTCAACAAGGTTGAATCCTTGAGATTTAATGTAGGCTAATAAGCTTAAAATATTTGACTGATCATCATATGAATTAATATAGGAAACTTTCAGATTTTTATTTTTTAAATAATCCTCATAGAATTTCATTGTTGCACGATGAAATGTGATTTTTTGTTTATGAAATTTATATTGTTTAAAAAATAAATATTCCTCTACTAAAAAAATATGATTTTCATTTTTTAAAAGGTTACTTTCTTTGAAAAGCTGATTTGGAAAAATAAGACAACATTTATTAACCATCCAACCAAGTTTTTTCATATGACTTATCTGGATCATATCTTTCGGATTGGAGTTTTGGATTAAACTTCCTAAATGGCATTGAGTCGTTTCCTATACCTGCAT
>CABYCA010000035.1 GCA_902517365.1 uncultured Bacteroidota bacterium
AATGAATCTGCTTAGAACAAATTCTGTTAAAGCGTTTTCAGTATTTATTTATTCTATCGCTGCAGTATTAATTTTTGCATTGGATGGTAAGATATTATGGATGGTAGGTTTTTGGATGGTTCTTGGTTCCATAATTGGTGCATGGTTATCTAGTAGATGGTCAGTTAAAAAAGGAGACAAAGTAATTAGGATAACTCTATTAGTAATGGTCTCATATATGGCTGTAAAATTATGGATGGATACCTTTAGTAGCTAGTATGTTTTTTTATGCTAAGTCCATAACCAGAGAGTCCTACTCGATTTATCTGCTCAGAATTGCTAAGCAAATTAATATTTGAAATACCTAAATTGTGAAGTATTTGTGCGCCTATTCCAAAATCCTTAAAATCAATTTTTGGTCTATCTTCATTATTATTAAAAGATTTTAATTTTTTTATAATATCATCAGGTGATTGATTCTGATTAATAAATATGACTGCTCCCTTTCCTTCTTTGTTAATCATTTCAAATATCTTATCATACCTTTTTTCATTTGTTCCAGATAAAATTTTAGTAACATCATTGTCAATAACTGAAGAGTTTATTCTTGTTAAGACCGAATCAGTTTCAATAAAATCCCCTAAGGTTAAAGCCATATGGATTTGATCATTATTCGTTTGCCTGTATCCTCTAAGTCGATAATTTCCAAACTGTGTATCAACATCTTCATCAAAAATTTTATTGATTAGACTATCATTTTTCATTCTGTAAGCAACTAAGTCCTCGATTGATACGATTTTAAGATTAAACTTGTGAGCAACATCCATCAATTCTGGAAGTCTAGACATCGTACCGTCATCATTCATAATCTCAACAATAACTCCAGCTGATTTATATCCAGCTAGTCGTGCAAAATCAATTGCTGCTTCTGTATGCCCTGTTCTTCTTAATACACCCCCATCTTTTGCAATAAGAGGAAAAACATGGCCTGGTTTTTGAAGGTCGTCAGGTTTTGTATTCTTATCAACTAAAGCTTGGACAGTTTTTGCTCTATCAGAGGCTGATATACCTGATGTTACACCATTACCTTTTAAATCTACTGATACTGTGAATGCTGTTTCTAATGGATCTGTATTATTTGGAACCATTTTTTCTAGATTTAGATCTAAGCAAAGTCTCTCTGACATAGGTACACAAATTAATCCTCTACCGTTTTTAGCCATAAAGTTGATTTTCTCTGAGTCAATAGTTTCAGCAGCTGTAATAAAATCACCTTCATTTTCTCTGTTCTCATCATCAACTACAATTATTATTTCACCGTTTTTTATAGACTCAATTGCATCTTCAATTTTATCTAGTCTAATATCTGTCATTTTTGAAATTTTAATTTGTTTATTATTTCAATTACCTTATCAAAAAGGCTAAACCTAATGACCCTATCTGTTGAGACGAGCATAGTTAAATATATTGCAAAAGGCGCTATAACAAAAGTTGAGATCCAACTACCCAAAAATGGGCTAATGGAGTTATCTTCTGCAGCATTCTTGCCGAATACACCAATGTAATGATATGTTAAAAAAATTACTATTGATAAGACAAGGGGTAAGCCTAGCCCCCCCTTTCTAATTATAGATCCCAAGGAAGCACCAATCAAGAATAAAAAAATACATGCAAATATCAAGCTATACCTTTCGTTAATTGATAGTTTATGAAGGTTTATGAGCTTCTGTTGTAAGAAAAATGTCTTTTTTTTATTATCTAATTGTCTGAGGTAAATATCTATTTCGTCATCAGCCATTGAAAGTATACTATTAATCTCATATATTTCCGGATTATTTAAAAGGTTTAAAAATGAATTGTTAGTATCAATAATATCTGAAGGAATTTGACTAGACTTTAAGTTTGGTAATTTTCTTAAAGTATGACCTAATAAAAAACTTTTCCCAAAAACATCTTTATCAAATTCAAATTTACTATTTAATGTATCAGAGCTTTTTCTCAATTGATTCACCTTTTGCATCCTATAGGTTGATTTATAATTTTCTTCTTCAAGATTAACATTATTAAACTCAGAAATATCAATATTCATTATATATTCTTCAAAAGTTGCTTTTGTATGTGGATATTTTTGTTTTTCAGCAGCAGTTGTCGGGTTTATATCTTCATACCTATAACCATTATTTAAAATTAATTGAAGAAATTTATCATCTTTATTTTTGACCTCTCCTCTTTCAGCTTTAATTACAAGCCTGTTAACCTCATCATCTGATATGTTGTGTAGAATGATGTCCTCTAAAAATTGTTCATTATCTCCATACTTCCTAGAGACTTTAATATTCATATCACCTAGATCATTAAACATACCCTCTCGAATGTTTAATGTAGGTTTAAGTTTCGCTAAGTTTTTTCTTAGGTTGTAAGATTTTCTTTCTCCGTATGTGACAATATGATTTGAAAAATAAAAAGAACCAATACCAACTGCGATGTTAAAAATTAGTAATGCTACCATACTCCTTATAATTGAAATTCCATTTGATTTCATTGCTATGAACTCATAGTTCTCAGATAGAGTTCCATAGGTAGTTAAAGATGCAAGAAGAATAGATAAGGGTAAAACAAGAGGGACCAATTTGGGTGAAAAGTAAACAAAGAACTTGCCTATGGTGAAAATATCTAGACCCTTTCCAGCTAATTCATCAATATAAAGCCAAAAAGTTTGTATAATAAATATTAGAAAGCAGATCACAAAGACAGATATAAATCTACTGAGGTAAAAATTTAATATGTATTTATCTAATATTTTCAATTTTATTCAACTAATATATAATTATTGTAATCTTTTATATCAAATTTAAATAAAGACAATGGAACAGTTAAATTATAATCATAAGTTAATGTTAAAAAAGTATTGACTATTTTATTGCTTATCAAATCTTTCATCTCTATTTTTTCGATTGAATAGTTTGATGAATCAATTGAAATAAAATAAATTATATTATCCTCATTTCTATTTTTAGCTTTAATTATATGTCTTTTAGAGTCGCTATTAATATCTAACAAATAATCTTCTAAAAAGAAATTAAAAATTTGATTTGGAGTAATACTGAATAAAGAGATATCTGAATTCCCAACAATGATTTCCTGATTTTCATGAACTATTGTAAATATATTTTCACCATCATAAATTTGATCGATAGCTTTTGTATCTATAAAGTATTTTTCCCCTTTGGTAAACAGTTCACCTGTCATTGGTAATAATGGGCTTTCAATTTCAGATTCAATTATAAATTTATAATATGAATTATTTAAAGCTAATGATCTGTCTAGAGCTATTTCAAGAACCTCAACAGCAGACTGACCAAACAAAGGATTAATCAAAAAGATTAA
>CABYCA010000036.1 GCA_902517365.1 uncultured Bacteroidota bacterium
ATATCACTAAAAAATCCATAATAGAATTTTTTCTTACTACTTACCATTAAATTTTTAAATTATTGTTTGAATAAAATTTATTAAAGAATTAAATAATCTTTAATTGACCATTTTGGTTTCCAACCAAGTGCCTCAGTCTTACTTGTGTCAATCTCTGCATCCATTCTATTTCCTGGTCTTTCTGGAATCATAAGTATTGGAGTTTTAAAAAAATCTGCAATTTCCAAAATACTGTATGATTCGGGAGAACCAATACCATAATTATCCCCATTTCCTTTTTCACCGACCAGAATTAATCCATCAATTATATCCTGAACATGGGTAAAATTTCTTTTTTGTGTTCCTGGACTAACAACTGTTAGCTTCTCATTATTTTTAATTTTTTCTTTAAATAATCCAATCAAAGTAGCATATCTACCTTTTGAAATTTCTCTTGGACCATAAACATTATAAAAGTAAACGATTGCATAATTCAGATTAAACCATGCTCCATAGTTTTTGACTAACTCAGAGTTAGTTGCTTTACACCAAGCATAAGGACTTTGGGAGCGACCTAATCCTCCGTCACCAAACTTTGTACTACTACCAGCATAAACAATTTTTGAATTGTTCTCTCTACAAAACTGAAGTATAGCGAATATTCCTTCTTTATTGTAGCTCCACAATTTATCAATATCTTCAAAGCTCTGTTCAACTCGAGAATATTCTCCTAAATGATATACAACACTCGGCTTAAAATTAATTAAGTTATTAATCTTTGATGTCGATCCCTCAATATATGTGACTCCATTTATATGATTAGACTTCTTTCCAGTAAAATAATTATCTAATGAATAAACATCATAATTTAAAGAGTTAAGTTTTTCACATAAGTGAGAACCAATAAAACCTGCACCTCCTGTAACTAAAATTTTTTCCATTTGTTTAATACTTAAATATTAATGCTATCTGTGTGTAAAATATCTTCAATTGGACTTGCATCAACTCTTCTCATTGTAAAACTTAACTTTGTATTTTAACTTTTAAAAACTCTTAAAAGACTTATATCAGGCCAATCGGTAATTTTCCAATCTTTAGGAGTTGTTTTTATTGCTTTTTCTAGTTTTTCTATGCCCATTTGAGCTGTCTCAGGAGTCATGTAATAATGAAGTCCAAAAGATTTTATATCTTGATTACGCCAAGGAACACCAGGGATACGTCCATCGTATGATAATCGTTTTAGTCCATCATATTCATCCTTATTAGAGCATAATACTGCTCCGCCTCTACCTAAACTTAAATGTTTTTGAAATTGAAAACTTAATGACATGAAAGTACCATCTATAAAACTATTCTCTTTCCATAATACAGCAGCATCTATAATTTTATCGGTTAAATAATAATAGTCTTTCCAATTTTCATCTTTCCATTCAAGTGATATGTTTAATTTTTTTGCCAAAAAAGGAATTGAAACATAAGTTCTTCTTGGAACAATTATTTTATTTGTTTTCGTTAAATAGAGGCATGCCTCTATACCGTGTGTGCAAGAATCAAAAGCAACAGCATATGGAGCCCCAAAAAAACTTGCTATTTTTTTTTCAAAAATCTGAACAGTGGAAAAATCCATAAAATTAAATTTTTTGACATTCAATATTTAAACTCACTAAGATTCCATTTTCTTTATCCATATGAGGAAAATATGCTTGTGAATGATCATCAAACTGTGAATGATCAGTTTCCCTCCAATCATATAATCTTATATTCTTAAATCCTCCAAGCTCTAAAAGTCTGCTCAAGGACTTAAAATCATAACAAGTCTTATGATATAATTTTGAATCACCGTTATTAATTTCCATTCTTCCGTAAAGAGGGCCTAAAACTTTATTGATATCATTAGTTTTTTCATAAACTTTTATTAAAGCTTCAAAATTAGGTACAGCAATTCTAAGTCTCCCATTTGGCTTTAACACTCGGTTCCATTCCTCTAGTACTTTTCTAGCCTCAATTAAGTCAAAATATTCTAAAGCATGAGAACAGTATATTAAGTCAACATCTGAATCATCAATAAATGGTAACTTATTGATATTTGATTTATAATGAATATGAGGCATGTCACATAAATCAATATTAATAAAACCTGGAAAGTCTCTATGCCAACATCCAAGATGGAGCTTTTTCATTTTAAATAATTTTCATCCAGAAGTCAATCATATCGTCCATTAAGGTTTCAAAATTGTATTCTGGTTTCCAGTTAAAAGTATTTTTTAATTTTGAGCAGTCTCCTTTTAAATATTTTAATTCCTCAGGTCTGAGATATTTAGGGTTTTGAACTACATATTTTTTATAATCCATTCCAAGTTTTGTAAAAACATAATTAGTCATTTCCCTAACAGAATGAGTTTTACCTGTAGCAACAACAAAATCATCTGGTAAATCGTGGTTGATAATCATATGCATTGCTCTTACATAATCTTTTGAGTGCCCCCAGTCTCTATATGAGTCCATGTTACCAAGCTCAAGCTTATCCTTAAGTCCTTTTTTAATTTCTACAGCAGTTTTCACAACCTTATTAGTTACGAAATTACTACCTCTCCTAGGAGATTCATGATTAAACAGTATACCATTTACAATGTGAAGATTATAAGCATTTCTGTAATTTCTGCAGATATTATATGCAAACACTTTTGAACATCCATATGGGCTGACTGGTTTAAGTGGAGTTGTCTCTCTTTGATATCCATCATCATCAACTGAACTTCCAAACATTTCAGAAGAACTAGCTTGATAAAATTTAGAATCTGGTGAAGATTGACGAAAAGCTTCTAAAATATTTAATACACCAATAGCATTAGTATGGGCAGTAAATTGAGGTATATCAAAGCTTATTCTAACATGGCTTTGTGCTGCTAAATTGTAGAGTTCATTCGGTTTAACCTCTAAAATAATTTTATTCAGACTAGAAATATCTAGCAGATCACCATAATGTGTATAAAGGTTAGGAAGATTAGGGTCTAACCTAGATGATTGATGCTCAGGTGTTGAATTTCTTCGAACAATCCCGTGAACCTCATACCCTAAAGATAGAAGATACTCTGCTAGATAACTTCCATCTTGTCCAGCAATACCTGTAATTAATGCTTTTTTCAATTTTATTATACGTTTTTAAATAAATTCTTTATCGTTTTCCAATCCAAGGTATGGCCCAGTTTTAAATTCATA
>CABYCA010000037.1 GCA_902517365.1 uncultured Bacteroidota bacterium
AATTTTCTAATGGGACGCCTCATATTCTTTCATTATCAGCTTTGGATACATCTATTGATATAACCATAGAATCATCAACGAAAAGATTAGAGAGCAAATCTGAGCAATTATTTAATTTTTTTTACGTCATATATGAAAATAAACTAAAGGATTTAAACTTTAAATTGGTAACTCCAAAGAAAAAAATTGAAAGAGGATCTCATATCTCTATTTTGCATAGAGAAGCATGGAGAATATCTAAATGTTTAATTTATCCAATAAAAAATAATAATAAAAAGATTATTGTAGACTATAGGCCCGATAATATAATTAGAATTGCACTAACCCCACTTTATTCGTCTTTTGAAGATATATATCTTTGTTGTCTGAGATTAATCGAAATAGTAGAAGAAAAAGAGTTTGAGAGAAAAGATAAATCAATGGAAGGAGTAACATAGAGCTTGAGTAAATTTAACTCATTAATTTATTCTTAACAATTTCTGCAATAACTCTACCCTCAGCTTTTCCAAAAACTTTTTCATTAACTTTAGAAATTACTTTTCCCATATCTTTCATTGATTCAGCACCAACTTCTTCAATAACATTATCAATTATTTCTGATAATTCAGATTGGCTCAACTGAGTTGGTAAAAATTCAGAAATTATGTCTGCCTGAGATGACTCTACCTCTGCTAACTCCTTTCTGTTTTGCTCTAAATATATTTTTGCGCTGTCATTCCTTTGTTTTACCATTTTTTGTAAAATTTTAAGTAAAACTGACTCCTCAATCTGAACTTTTGATCCAGATTTGGTTTTTTCGATAAGTATTGCAGACTTTATTGCTCTAAGAGAATCTAGTCTAAGACTATTTTTTTCTTTCATTGAGTCCTTTATAGACTCATTAATTTTTTCTTCAATTTTCATAAATTAATCAACATTATCATTAAGATATGAATTTACATCAGGAAATTCCAGTTTATTTTCCTCATTTAAGACAGTTTTTGAATAAACATCCTCACCATTAGGTTTTAAATTATCAATTTCAATTCCCATTCTCTTGTATGCAGGAATTTTCTCTAAATCTTCTATTGATTTACTATTATTTTTAAATATGTAATTATATTTTTTTAAGTTTTGTTTTCGAATAACATTTTCATTATCATCATCAGAAATTATAGGCTGTTCAAATATATTGTTGTTTTCTTCAACTATATCTAGATTAATATTATCTGAGTTTTTTAATTTATTTTCTATATTATCATTTTCTATAATCTCTAATTCACTCTCAATATCTTGATTAAGATCTAATTTTATATACTCGATATTTGATTCATTAGCATTAAAACTTACTGATGATATATCTGTTTTAATTTCTTTATGATTTTCAACATTAGGATTAACATTTAGAGAAAGCTCGTCACTTTTATTATCTTCATATTTGTCATTTGAAAAGAGACCAAACGAAATTTCAGATATCTCTTGTTTTATCTCAAAAGGTTGTTCTCTATCCGGAATTACATATTCAATATCAAATAATTCAATATCATTTAATTCAACATCATTTATAGCTATATTTTCAAGATATGGATCTAAAACTTCATAACTTATATCAATATTTCTTAGAATTTCATTTATTTCGCTGTCAATTTTTGTTTGTTTTGAATCTTTAGCTAATATTTCATGATTTTTATCTTTTTCCTCAGATAAAGTTATCTCCTCATCTAAGATTTTTTGTTCAAAGGGGTGATCCTGATCTAAAGAATAAATTACTTTTTTTGTTTCTGAACTTACTAAACTATTTTGTTTTTCATCCCCAAATCCAGTCGCAATTACCGTAACAGAAATTTTATTTCCTAAATCAAGATCTTCACCTACTCCCATAATTATATTAGCACTGTTTCCAGTTTCATTTTGAATATATTCATTAATTTCTCCAATTTCATCTATTGTAATCTCCTCGGCTCCAGAAACAATTAATAAAAGAACATTCTTACTTCCTTCAATTTTATTATCATTTAGAAGAGGGGAGTCTAACGCCTTAATAACTGCTTCATTAGCTCTATTAGATCCAATGGCAGTTGAAGATCCCATTATAGCTGTTCCACTATTTGATAACACAGTTTTTGCATCTTTTAAATCTATATTTTGTGTATAATGATGTGTAATTACTTGTGCAACACCCTTCGCTGCAGTAGCCAGGACTTCATCAGCCTTAGAGAATCCTTCTTTGAAACCAAGATTACCATAGACCTCTCTTAATTTATTATTATTAACAATAATTAATGAATCAACTGATCTTTTGAGTTTCTCAAGCCCCTTGACAGCTTGTGATTCTCTATTTTTTCCCTCAAAACTAAATGGAATTGTTACAATTCCAACAGTTAGAATATCAAATTCCTTAGCCATCTCTGCAATAATAGGCGCAGCACCCGTTCCTGTTCCACCACCCATCCCTGCTGTAATAAATAACATTTTGGTTTGAGTCTCTAATAAATTTTTCAGTTCTTCATAGCTTTCTAATGCTGCAAGCTTTCCAATTTCAGGATTTGCTCCTGCTCCAAGTCCCTCTGTTAGATTCGCACCAAGTTGAATCTTATTTGGCACTGGACTTTCCTCTAATGCTTGAGAGTCAGTATTACAAACAACGAAATCAACTCCTTTTATTCCCTGTTTGTACATA
>CABYCA010000038.1 GCA_902517365.1 uncultured Bacteroidota bacterium
TTTGTTATTTAGCTTGATACTACTATCAAACTCTATTCCAACTCTATACGACTCACCAATATTTCTTCTAATTTCATACCCATTTATATCACGTTGACCAGTTAATACAAGCTGATCTTCATAGATCATATAAAATGCATTTAGAGATAAAGCCAAATTATTTGAATTTAACTTCCAACCTAATTCGAAATCATCCAATTTTTCTTCATTTGGATTCCCATTTGCATAATCAGTTCGTGTTGGCTCTCTATGAGCTCTAGCAAATGAGAAAAAAAGATTGTTATTATCATTTAAATTATAGAATAGCCCAAACTTTGGATTGAAAAAGTTAAAAGACTTATCAAGATTTTCAAATCCATCTTCTATGTAACCAGTTAAAGTTGAATTGGCAGAAATACCAGCCTCATATTTAATATTTCTAAATTGTAAGTCTCCATAAAGTGTTAGTTTGTCTGTAATGTAATAATCAATTTTTGCATAAATGTTAAACTCTCCTTTATCACCAAAATCATCATAAAACTTTTCTTTAAAATCATATTGATTAACGGTAGAATTTATTTGATCATACCATAGATACTCTCCATAGTGTAAACCGTTATATTTATTTAGTGAGCCTCCAATATTTGCATTAAAGTCCTCTGTTTTTTTGTTTAGACTGTATAAAATGCCATAAAAATCATTGTCTAACCATCTTCTGTCAATGTAATCAGATGATCCATATCCAAGGTTATAGTTCTCGAAAAAACCTTTTCCATTTGTGAAATGAATCCCAAAGTTTGAATTCCAACCATTTTGATAAATCTGATTCCAATGAATTTGAAGATGATTCTGTTTGTAATTATCTACTTGGTCTTCGTAATATAATGTATTGCCAAACTCATCATAGTATTCACCAGCCATATTATATTTTCTATTTGTTTCTAATGTTGATGAGTCAACTCCATACCAGGCCTGGTCAGTAATTTCATGACCGGCAAAATTCAAGACTTTTATTAAAGTGTTTTCATCTCTGTAAACTCCTTGTAGAAAGTAAGAACGAAGGTTTGAACCAGATCGATCAATGTAACCATCAGATTTAATTCTAGAAACTCTCCCAGATAATTCAAATTTATCAATAAAACCTGTTGAGAATCCTACTGAATTTTTTACAGTTCCAAAACTCCCTATTGTATTATTTATCTCAAAAAAAGAGCTTTCTGATGCTGAATTAGTCTGAATATTTATACTTCCACCAAATGCACCTGGTCCATTAGTTGAGGTACCAACCCCTCTTTGAATTTGAATATTTTCGACAGACGAAGCAAAGTCAGGTAAGTCAACCCAATAAACTTGCATCGATTCAGAGTCATTGTATGGGATTCCATTGATAGTAACATTAACTCTAGTTTGGTCGGATCCTCTGATTCTAATAGATGAGTAGCCAATCCCTGCACCAGCATCTGAGTGAGTTACAACTGAGGGGGTGTTCTTGAGCAGAATTGGAATATCTTGAGCTAAATTTGTTTTTTCAATATTCTCCTTGGATAAATTTACAAATGATACAGGAGTATCATTTTTTGCTTTTATTGCACTAACAGTGACTTCTTCTAAGTTTAAAATACTAGTAAGAGAGTCAAGGTTTTTTGAATTATTTAAATCTTGAGCAAAGATGGGTGTACTAACAAGAAGTACAAAAAGTATATATTTTTTCATAATAAATTCCTTTCACAGTATTACCTGTCTAAGTTCTATGGGTTTAATCTCAGCTTAGTTTAAGCACCCCAATTCATTTCAAAATTAAAGATTTTTTATTTATTAAATCAACAGCAGTATTAAATCTTTTGTTAAAGTTTTGACCTGTAATTATATCAAACCTAACGTTTAATATATCGAGCTCTAATTTGTGTGCTTTAAACATTTCTAATCTTTCATCTGGTCTATCTCGTAGATCATCTTTTATCCAAGGCGTATCAATATTTAAAATTAAATAATAGTCATATTTTAGTAATTTTGATTGTCTAATTAGCCATGGATCACAGAATCCATCAAAATGAGTTTTTGACCATGCAATAGTTGTTAAAATGTTCGTATCACAGAATATTAATTTATTAGAATTATTAATATTTGTGTTTTCTCTTTCAACTTGACCTCTAGCTATCTTTATTAGATCTTCTTTATTACACACTTCTTTTTTATTATCCCATTTACTTTGAAGATAATCTCTTGCATATTCATTAACATAATTAGTCTTAAAACAAGATGCAAGTTTTACGGTCAATGTAGATTTACCCGTTGATTCAGGTCCACAAATAACAACCCTCTTAATTAATGATTCGTTTTGAGTAAGATCTTTTTCCATGATATGTAGCCTAATATTGCTAACACTGTAAAAATAATATACTGAAGTGAAGAAATTGTCAATCCTTTATAGAAATAAAGTGGAACTGTTATTAAATCTCCTATAATCCAGAATATCCAACTTTCAACTTTTCTCTTAGCCATTAACCACATAGCAACAAAGAAAATAGCAGTGGTTATATTATCAACATATGCTGTCCAACTATTCCATTTATCAAACTGAACGTACACAAAATAAATAAACAGAAGACTTCCTAAAGCTAAGAAGATCAATTGTATATATTCTTTTTTTTCAAGTCTAGAAA
>CABYCA010000039.1 GCA_902517365.1 uncultured Bacteroidota bacterium
TGAAGTTCTCTGAATTTATTTTTGTCGACTTTGAATTTGAATCTTTAAGGACTTGACTTTGAAAAGCCAAAATAGCTTCTTTCTTAACTTCAATAAACTCTGAAATGTCAATTAGAACATCAGGTTTAAAATCATTCCATTGCTGATAATTTAGGTTTACCCTTGGTCTCCATGGTTCTTGGAGTTTATCATCATGTTTAGTTTCTAGTTTCGAAAGACCACTCAAAAAAGCCGCTTCATATATTATATCAGAAGCTTTACCATGATCTGAATGCCTATCAATTTGGGATGGTGAAAGGATAATATCAGGCCTAAATTGTCTTATTACTTTAATTATTTCAATTTGGTTTTCTTTATTATTAAAAATGAATCCATCTTGAAAACCAAGATTAAGTCTAAACTTTGCACCAATTATTTTAGATGCAGAGTTAGCTTCTTTATCTCTTAGCTCTGGAGTACCATTAGTACCTAATTCACCTCTAGTAAGGTCTATAATACCCACAGTTTTACCGGATGCTGATGATTTAGCGATAGTGCCACCGCATCCCATTTCAACATCGTCAGGATGAGCACCAAATGCTAAAATATCCGTTTTCATTTAATAGATGATTTGATTGCTTGAACAAGATCTTCATAAAGATCTTCATATGATTCAATACCTGCTGATAATCTTATGAGCTTATCCCCTATTCCCTGAATATCTCTTTCTTCTTGAGTCATAAGCCCATGAGATGTCTTCATTGGGAAGTTAACAGTTGTTTCAACACCAGCTAGGCTCATCCCTGGTTTGATTATTTTAAGAGATTTTAAAAAAGTGTATACATCTACATTCACATTCAAATCAAAAGACATCATAGCTCCAAAATCGTTCATTTGTTCTTTTGCAATTGAATAAGAAGGATGAGATTCTAAACCTGGATAATAAACTTTTGAAATATTTTTATTATCGTCTAACATTTTAGCTAGTATTTTTGCATTTTCGGTTTGCTGTTTAACTCTAACTAAAAGAGTTTTCATACTCCTCTCCAACAACCATACTGTATAGTCACTAAGATTTCCACCAAAGTTTTTTGCTGAATTTAGAATATTTTCAATTTTTTTTTCAGTACTAATTACAGCGCCTGCAGAAATATCACTGTGACCTCCAAGATATTTAGTTGCACTATGAATAACTATATCTATTCCATGGTTAATTGGATTTTGATTAATAGGGCTTGCAAAAGTATTGTCAATCATAGTCCAAATACCATTTTTCTTCGCTAATGAGGACACTGATTTTAAGTCAACAATTTTTAAAAGGGGATTACTTGGAGTCTCTATGTAGATTCCCACTGTATTATCTTTGATTAGATCAGAAAAGTCTTTAGGATCCAGACCTTTTGTAAACGAATATTGAATGCCAAATTTATCAAATTCAGTTTGAACGAAATTTCTTGTACCTCCATACAAGTCATTTTGAAGAACTATATGGTCTCCAGTCTTAACATTGGCCATTATTGATGTGCTTATTGCAGCCATTCCTGAAGTAAATATTAAGGCTTTTTCACCATTTTCAAGTGATGCAATTTTCTTTGATAGATGTTCTTGATTTGGAGTGTTGAAATATCTAGGATAAGGTTTTTTTTCGGCATCTCCACCAAACCAAGGATAAGTAGTTGACATAAATAGAGGAGAAACTATACCTTGATACATAGTATCTTTTATTTCACCTTCGTGAACGCACTTTGTAGAGAGTCTAGTCTTATTCGCCATCAGTTATCCAAGATACAATTTCTTGAGAATCTGGTCTAGTTCTTGGAGAAATTATTTTTACTATTTTACCACTTTTATTGATAAGATATTTTTGAAAATTCCAAGTGACACGAGAGTCTTTAAAATTGTTTTTGGATTTTTGAGTCAAGAACTGATAAATTGGGTGTTTCTTTGATCCTTTCACAGTAATTTTGCTCATCATTGGGAAGGTAACACCATAGTTTTCTTCACAGAATTCAGCTATATCCTGATTCTTTCCAGGTTCCTGCCATAAAAAGTCATTTGACGGAAAACCAACAATAATAAAGTTAAAATCTTTATACTGAGAATAAAGATCCTGTAAAGCTTCATATTGATATGTAAGACCACATTTGGATGCAGTATTAACAATCATAACCTTTTTGCCTTTTAATTCTGAAAAGTCAAATATCTTTCCATAGATGTCTGCAACTTTAAACTGATGTATAGAATTATTCACAGATTTCTGTGGAGTAATAGTTAAACTCATTGTTAATAGTATTGAAGTTAATAAAAGTCTTAACATAACAAAACAAAGATACCTTTATAAGCAGATGTATATTCACAAAGAATTGTTAAATAGACTTAATGATACCATTAAGCTGGTCAAATTTAGTGGATGCCCCACCGACAAGAATTCCATCAACATTGTTTGCATGTATAATTTGATTCGAATTTGCAGGGTTCACACTTCCCCCATAAAGAATTGGGATATCTTTAATATTTAGACTTTCAAGACTAGATCTTACTTTTAAGTGGAGTTC
>CABYCA010000040.1 GCA_902517365.1 uncultured Bacteroidota bacterium
AAAACTCAAAACGATCTAAAAAAATCAAATTCATCTGTTTTTAATTATGACTTAAAATATCATTCTACCATTCTGTATGGAGATATGAATATTTTAAATTTAATCCCTACAATTAAAAAGCATGAGATTAATTATAGTGAAATTAAGATACTTTTCTATAGTAGAATATGGTGTTTCTTAGGGTCTTATAAAAAAGGTGGTATTGTTAATTTAGAAGGTTATGAGGCAGCTTATTTTAAAAATCAAATGGCTAAAGTTATATATGCTATGATAGATGTAATTTTAATTTCAAACAATAAGTATGTTTCATCTTACTGCAAAAAAATAGAGGTGTTTAAAAAGTTTTTTGCTGCTGATTATGATTCTTTAAATAGTTATCTTTCATATGCTTTAGAAAATAAATTCTCACCTTCTAGTGATGAAATTTTAGCTTCAGAAATTAGATCTATTTTAAGTGATTTGGCTGAAGAGTTTTTTAAAGTATTCAGTTCTGGATTATCATTAGCATATAATAAAGAAATTAATGGTACAGAACAAATAGTCAGAGCATTTAGAAGTGATCATAGGTTATTAATTAAAAAATGGATGTTCAATCTTTTTAAGCCTTCGCGTAAGAATGAATTCAATGAATTAATCTGTAGGACTTATTTAGTTGGGTCACTTGTAGATAAAGATTTATTTAATCGAGCGGTTAAATACTACAAATTTATAAATAGACAGGAGAAGGGAAACCCAACATATGATAACATTAGAGTTAATATTGTTAAACTAATTTTTTAAATGAAAAGAAAAGTAATTGTATTATTAGATGCTTTTAGATGGGATTATATTTCTAAAAGTCATACACCTTTTTTACATGAACTTAAAGAACAAAATCTTTATATTAAGAAGTTGGTTGCTAGCCCAGGTTTTTGCGAAAGATCTGAAATTTTCACAGGGTTAAATCCAAAAAAGTCTGGAAATTTTTTAGCATATGGCTTGAAAAATATTGATAAACCAAATAGTATAACTTTTTTCCTTAAGACACTTTTTTTAATTGAGGTGTTTATAAAGAAGTGGTTTAATTTTAATCTCCCTTACAAGGGGAAAAGAATTAATTCTCAAAAATTAATTAGATTTTTTTTTAATTCAATATTTAATAGGACTCTCCGTGGGTCTCAGTTAATTCCATTTGATTTTTTTCCTTTTTTTGAATTAACTGAGGATAAGTTTTCCATGACCACTTTGTCAGAATATCCTTTCAATACTTTTTTTGATTTTCTTCACACAAATAAAATAAAATTTTCTACGAAAGCTTTTACAAATTTAAATTCACCCTCAGGTTTGGATGATATAGATAGAGTTAAATTATTAGAAAATATCGTTGCTGATAGGAGTGTAAAGTATTCTTTCCTATATATTTCTGAAATAGATTTTTTAGGACATAAGTTAGGGCCTAATGGATTATTAGAGTCTAACATGTTATTCAAATTTGATAAAAAAATTAAAGACTTATATAAAAGACTTAAGGACATCGATGATAATTTAAAGTTTATTTTTATCGGAGATCATGGTATGCAAGATGTTATAAATAATATAGACGTTGAGTCCGAAATTATATCATATACCAATAGACATAATTTAAAAAGGGGGTCTGATGTAATATGGTTTATTGATTCAAACTTTTTTAGAGTTTGGTTTTTTAATAACAAAAAATTTCATCTATCTTGTTTTCAAGATGAAGTTCGTTTTAAAGAATATGGATCTTATTTGAGCTTAGATAAATTAGCAGAATATAATTCAGATTCAATTAGATACGGAGATTTGCTTTGGTATGCAAATGATGAAGTTTTAATATATCCTAACTTTTTTAATTCATACAAGTTAAAAGGTATGCATGGATATTATTCAGATTCTCAGGACTTATTTGGAATGGCAATAATTGAAAATGATAAAAAGGAATTAATACAAAATCTGCCATTAAATGAAATTAAAAATTATTTCTAATTTTTTTAAAAGTAATATCACCAGATGGTAGAACTTCATTTTTAAGATTACTTAAATTAATTATTGACTCAACATACTGCATTCGACTGATAGGTCTTTTTGATTTGTTCGTACAATTAAAAACACCTTTAATATTATTAATTATAAGGTGATAAATTTGATTTGCTACATCAAGAGTGTAAGTTGGTGAACCAATTATCTTGTCGTTTGAATATATAGTATTTGATTCATTAGATTCTTTAAGAATCTTTGAAACAAAATTTTTTTTATGATTCTTATCTCCTCCAAATAACCATCCAAGTCTTAGTATAATATAATTTGAATAATTTGATAAAATATAGTTTTCTGATTTATA
>CABYCA010000041.1 GCA_902517365.1 uncultured Bacteroidota bacterium
AAAAGAAAATGGATTTTAAACTGACCCCGGTGGGTCCGATTTATACTAAGTAAATAAATTTTTTTCAGGTTTCGTTGCCAATGTGTTGCCAAATAGGTAATAAAAAAACCGCAACTATATGTAAAACAAATAATTACGGTTTTTCTGGGTGGTCCCACCTGGACTCGAACCAGGGACCAAATGATTATGAGTCATCTACTCTAACCAACTGAGCTATAGGACCAATAAGAGCCCAAATATACAATTTCGGAATGTTTTTATAAAACTTAAATATTGTTTTTTATTTCTAGTACTTTTGAAAGATGGAAACTCAGAGACAGAAAAAGATCTCCTCTTTAATTCAAAAAGAAATTGCAGAATTAATTGGTTCTGATCTTAGGCGAGGCGGCGTTAAAAATTTAATTATATCGGTTACTCGCGTGAGGGTATCCCCTGACCTTTCTTTATGCAAGGTTTATTTAAGTATTTTTCCAAGTGACAGTTCAACTCAGCACTTAGCTCTAATTAAAGATAATGCTGCTAGAATTAAACATGACCTATCCATGTCTCTTAAAAACCATCTAAGAAAAATTCCAGAGCTTGCTTTCTTTATTGACGACTCTTTAGATTACATTGACTCTGTTGATGACTCTATTAATAATCCCGATAATCCTATTAATTAATAATGCTCAAGCCTTATATATATAAAATTGCTGTTCGCTACTTTTTTTCGAAGGACAAAAAAACAATTGTGAATAGAATTAATGGGTTTGCTTTTTTTATGATCGTCTCTGCAGCATGTGTTCTTCTTCTAGTTTTAAGTGGGTTTGCTGGCCTTAAAAATTTTGGTTTGACATATACAAGCTCATTTGATCCAGAGTTGAAAATTGTTCCAAAAACAGGAAGCTATTTTGTGATAAGTCAAGATAAATTAGATATGATAAAGGGTATTGAGGGTGTGCTGGACGCCTCTCCTGTAATTGAAGAGAAAGTTGCCCTTTCTAATGAGCTTAATTCTGGTGCTGTTATACTTAAAGGGGTTTATGATGATTATTACATGGGTAAGATGCTTGACTCGCTTTCTCTTATTGGTGCTTTTTCTCCCAGTAAACCAGACGCAATCTATTTGGGTGCAGATTTAGCCTCATCTCTTGAGGTTGTAATGAGTGATGATTTCTCTCTTTTAGCAACAGCTGCAAAGAAAAACTCAAGGTCATTGTTTAGTTTTTCCCCATTTAATACTAGAACATTAGATATTGAAGGCGTGTATCAAATAAGCTCTGATATTGAAAACAAGTTTGCCTTTACTTCTCTTAAAACAATTTCTTCTCTTATGGGAGTGGGTGAAAACTCATACACATCTATTGAGGTTGTTTCAGACGGAAGTGTAAACAAGTCTGATTTAGAAAAAGAGGTAAACGCTCTTTTTGCGTCTAATTTTTCTGTATTAGACAAGCAAGACCTAAACCCGGCTTTATACAAAATGCTTAATACTGAGAATATTGCTGTTTATTTGATTTTTTCTCTGGTAGCTTTAATTTCCATGTTTAATCTTGTTGGCTCAATTACAATAATGATGGTTGAAAAAAGGAAAGATTTACGTGTTCTTGAGATATTGGGTGGTCAAAAAAAAGACTTTAACAACATCTTCTTTTCTCTTGGAGTTTTTACTACAGTTTTTGGAACTGGACTAGGTCTTGGTGTTGCATGGTTATTAATAACGATTCAGAATTTTTATTCTTTCGTTTATGTGCCCGGTACCTCTATACCATACCCTGTGTCTTTAACTGCTTCTAATGTGATTATTGTTTTTACAACAATTGTTTTTATGGGGATTGTAACCTCTGCTTGGTCTTCTAGCTCTAATGCTAAAGCTTAATAAAAAACTGCTTCTGAAAAAGTTTTTTTAACACCTTCAAGTTCTTTTATAATTGTTTCAGGGTTTTTTTCATTTAAGATTCTACTCTTTGTGTCTTTAAAATTTGCTATACCCTTAAAGTAGTTTCCATAGTGTCTCCTTGTCTCTAATACTCCCAAAATTTCTCCTTTCCATTCAACAGCCATCTTTAAGTGTCGAATTGCCATTTCTGCTCTCTCAGCAATTGTTGGTTCTTGTTTTTTTTCTTCTGTTTTAAGGTAGTGTTTTACTTGGTCAAAGAACCATGGGTTTCCAATTGAAGCTCTTCCTATCATTGCTCCATCTAAACCATATTCATCCCTCATCTCTTTAGCTTTTTCTGGAGTATTCACATCTCCGTTTCCAAATACTGGAATATGCATTCTTGGGTTGTTTTTTATTTCTGTTATTTTAGTCCAATCTGCAAACCCTTTATACATTTGAGCTCTAGT
>CABYCA010000042.1 GCA_902517365.1 uncultured Bacteroidota bacterium
AATAATCAATGATCGTGGGATTCATATATGTAAATCAATGGTTACTTGGAAACAATTTGCAAATGGATCTACTCCTCAATCATTGAGTGTTAAAGGAGATAAATTTGTGGGTGATTATTATATAATGTTTGATAAAATTCATAAAGAACAGATGAAAGATTTAATTGAATCTGGTATGGAGAAAGATTTAGCATCCGAGAGCACTGATATAATGAAATCTGCTAAAGAAGAGCTAACAAAATGGGAGAATAACAATAAAGAAACTAGAGAAATATGGAAAATGATGAATGACTGGGTATATGATGGTTTTGATAAGACATATAGTCTACTTGGAGTTTCATTTGATAAAAATTATTATGAAAGTGAAACCTACCTTTTGGGTAAAGACATAATGTTAGAAGGACTAAAAAATAATGTGTTATACAAAAGAGATGACTCCTCAGTATGGATAAATTTAGATAGTGATGGTTTAGATGAGAAACTTTTATTAAGATCTGATGGTACATCTGTTTATATGACGCAAGACTTAGGTACCGCAGTTCAAAGGATTTCTGATCACTCCAATGTAAAGGGTATGATTTATACAGTAGGTAATGAACAAGATTATCATTTTAAAGTATTATTTAAAATATTAAAGAAATTAGGTTATAATTGGGCTGACAATCTCTATCATTTAAGTTATGGAATGGTAGATCTTCCAACTGGAAAAATGAAAAGCAGAGAAGGAACAGTTGTTGATGCAGATGATTTAATTTATGAGCTTATTGATACCGTTAAAGAAACAACAGAAAGCTTAGATAAATATCAGTCTTCTAATGAATTATTAGATTATGAAGAATATAGAAAGATTGCACTAGGTGCACTTAAGTATTATATACTAAAAGTTGATCCAAAAAAAAATATTTTATTTAACCCTGAAGAATCAATTGATTTAACAGGCAATACTGGTCCTTTTATTCAATATGCATATGTTAGAATTAAATCAATTCTTAAAAAGGTTAATAAAGATGTAGGTATTAATATTGAATATAAGTTAAATGAAAAAGAGAAGGAGGTAATTAAGGTTATCCATGAATTTCCTTCAGTAGTTAAAGGCGCATACAAAGAGCTTTCACCTGCATTAATTGCCAATTACCTTTATGATTTAGTTAAAAGCTATAACTCTCTTTATCAAAACCATCATATTCTTAATTCTGAAAGTAAAGACTCAACTTCAATTAGGCTAATTATTTCATCTAAGACTGCTGATATTATTGAATCCTGTTGCGACCTTTTGGGTATAGAGCTACCAAATAAAATGTAAAAAAAAAGTCACCCGAAGGTGACTTTTTTAAATATCTGAGTGTAAATTACTTAGATACTGCAAGGTTGTAAACAACAAGACCAAAACCGATTTTGTTAATTGCATCACCGACGTTGTAAATAACATCCATTTGACCTGCAAGGCCACTAAAGATACCACTATACCAACCATCAGTTCCAGCCATATATCCTATAGGATAAATAGCCCAACCTATTAGTACGAATTTACATAGCATTTTATGTGCACTCTCAACGTTACCACCAGCTGATTTAGCAAGCTTAGAAGCTCCACCAAACCAAATTTCAGCAACAATAGCGAAATAAGCTATACCAGAAACAAGACCCCATAATTGAGCGTCAAGAGGTCCAATACCTGCTTCTCCAAAGTAACCAGTTACTAACATTACCGTTGATAGTAGAATAAGCTTCCACAACAGGCTTTTTGTAGCACCAGATGGCTTTAAAATTAGATAAAACTCTACACACATAAGTGGTACAGTTAAGATCCAATCTACATACCTGTAGGCAGTAGTAATGTCACCTTCCATAGCAGCATTTCTCATGTAGTAATAGTGAAGAGCTGCAATACCAGTAATTAAAGCTGATACAAGCATAGAGGTTTTCCACTTATCTGCAACCATATTCATAGCTGAGAAAAAGAACATTGTAGATGCTAACATAGCAGCAAATCCAATCCAAAAAGTGAAATCAGTCAAGCTTAAATCAGTAGCTAATACTGGTAAAATACTTAATAAATTTTCCATAATTAAATTAATTATTGTTATTAAAAAAGTAAATTAAATAAAATAATGGAGTTAAAAAAGATTATTTGAAAAAAAATCATATCTTTTTTTAAG
>CABYCA010000043.1 GCA_902517365.1 uncultured Bacteroidota bacterium
GAATTAAGACAAAAAATTGAAAATTATTCAAAAGAAGTAGGATACCTTTTAAAAAATATATATGTAATTGATGGATCAAAAAGATCTACTAAAGCAAATGCTTTTTTTTAGTGGATTGGGGCCAAGAAAGACAATTGCATTATATGATACTTTAATTGAAAAACATTCAGAGGATGAACTAGTTGCTGTTCTTGCTCATGAGGTTGGACATTTTAAGAAAAAACATATATTCTCTGGATTAATTATGTCAATTATACAGATTGGTGTTATGACCTTCTTCTTTGAACTATGTCTTAAACTTCCAGAGATTTCTCTTGCACTTGGTGGCTCAGAAGCATGCTTTCATCTTGGACTTATTGGATTTAGTATTATTTTCTCACCAGTATCAATGTTGTCAGGTATTTTAATGAATTATATAAGTCGAAAAAATGAGTTTGAAGCTGATGCATACGCCAAAGAAACATTTAATGGAGAGGACTTATCTTTAGCATTAAAAAAACTATCAGTTGATAGCCTTTCTAATATATACCCTCATCCACTTTATGTATTTTTCCATTATTCTCATCCCCCTCTTATTAAGAGATTGAGAGCTTTAAGTTAAAAAATGAAAAGACGAAATTTTATTTTTGATATATTTAGCATTAGTCTAATGTCTTCATTGTCGGTAAGACTCAAGGCTAAAACTTCTAATTTTACTCCTATGGTTAGATCTATTTCAACATGGAAAACAACAGAAGCAAATCTTAAAGCAGGTTTATTGCTAGATAAAGGAACTGATGGACTAACTGCTGCTGTGGAAGGTGTTGCTGTTGAGGAAGAAAACCCTAAAAATACAACCGTTGGATTTGGTGGAGCTCCAGATAGAACAGGAAAAGTAACACTAGATGCATGTGTAATGAACCATCTTGGAGATTGTGGTTCAGTTGTTGCCGTAGAAAATATTGTTAATGTTGCTAGACTAGCTAAAGATGTCATGGAAAAAACACCACATGTAATGCTTGCAGGAAAAGGTGCAGAGGACTTTGCTATTTCTGAAGGGTATAAGAAAACAGATCTATTAACAGAAAAGTCAAAAGAGGATTGGAGAAAATGGCTTGAAAACGAGGAATATAAACCAATTATTAATATTGAAAATCATGATACTATTGGAATGCTATGCCTAGATAAGAATAACAATATTTCTGGAGCATGTACAACTAGCGGATTAGCATATAAGATGAGAGGAAGAGTTGGAGACTCTCCAATAATAGGCTCTGGGCTTTTTATTGATAATAAGGTTGGTGGAGCTGTTGCGACAGGCCTTGGAGAAGAAGTAGTAAAAACAGTTGGATCTTTTCTAGTTGTTGAGTTAATGAGACAAGGTAAATCTCCTCAAGAAGCATGTGAGGCTGCAGTAAAAAGGATTGTATCATCAAATTCCCAAGAAAATAAATTTCAGGTTGCATATATAGCAATGAACAGAAATGGTGACGTAGGTTCTTATAGTATTGAACCTGGATTTACATACATGGATTATTTCAAAGGAGAAAATAAAGAGAAAATTACTGAATCTGCCCTCTAGTTCGAAAATATAGACTTCATCTTATCCATTTCTTCCTCAGCTAACTTGGGATCTACTAAAATTCTTCCACTATATTCATCAGTAATAATCTTCTGCCTTGAAGCAATCTCCATTTGCACTTGAGGGGGGATAGTAAAGTATGAGCCTCCTGATGCATTCCTTTCAATAGGTACTATTGCAAGACCATTTCTTACATTTGATCTAATTCTTTTGTAGGCAGCAATAAGATGATCTTCAATTTTTTTCTCAAATTCTTCAGATTTCTCTAATAATGTTTTTTCCTCTTTCTCGGTTTCTTTAAGTATCTCTCCTAGCTCTGAGTTTTTACTTTTTAAATGAGAATTTCTATCCTTAATTTTATTTTTAAGTTCATCAATAACAACAGCCTTACTCTCTATTACTTCATTATATTGAGCAATCTTTTTTTCGGATAACTTAATTTCTAATTCTTG